>DASRJH010000327.1:0-22605 GCA_035649575.1 Planctomycetota bacterium | reverse complement strand
CCGCGATGCGCTGCCACCTGACGAGGCGGACCTCGAACGCACCGAGGTCGACGGCGCGCCGGCACCGGCTGCCGTGCCGGACGAGCGCCCCGCCGTCTGCGTGCGCGGGCGCGCAGTCGGGCAAGGCCGCGCGGTGGCTGGCGCGGAGATACGGCTGCTGCTGCGCCGTCTGGATCTGCTGAGCAGCGAAACACGGTGCAAACCGGTCGCGACTGGTTCCGACGGGATGTTCTCGTTCGCGGGTCGCGCCTGGCGCGACGTCGAGCTGCAGTTCGAGATCCATCACGAGCACTTCGCGCCCGCGCTGCATCGCGACGTGTTCCACGACGTGTCACCGGGGCAGCAGCTCGACGTCGGCGACATACCGCTGGTGGCGGGCGGCTCGGTGTCAGGCAGCGTCGTCGACGCCTATGGCAACGTGGTGCCGGCCGCGACCGTGCGCCTGCGGCCCGAGGACGGGCCGCTGCGCGATCATCCCGACCGCTGGCGGTTGTTCCCGCGGGTCGCGGTGGCGACGCACGGCGGGTTCCGGCTCGAGCACGTGCCCGCTGGTGCGTATCGCCTCGACGCCGAGGCGCCGCAGCTCGAGCGCGAGTACACCGACATGTTCCGCGTCGAGGCAGGCCAGAACATCACGCTGGAGCCGATCAGGCTGTCGGCGCGATTCTCGCTGACCGGGCGCGTGACGGATGCGGCTGATGCGCCGATCGCCGGAGCCACTGTGGCGCTGCTGCGCGCGCGCGGCGGGAACTGGCGCGACGTGCGTACCGACGAGGACGGCTGGTATCGCTTCGATCATCTGCTCGACGACACCTGCTCGCTGCGGGTCGACGCCGAGGGCTACCTGCGCGAACGCCGGCACGACATCGCGATCCGGAGCTCGCCGCGCGTCGACGTGACGCTGGCGAAAGGGCTCGCGATCGCCGGCACCGTGCGCGAACTCGGCACTGGGCAGACGCTGGAGCGCTATGCCGCGAGGGTGCGGTGCGTGCGCAGCTTCGAGGGCGTGGCCGAGACCGCGGCGCGGCAGCAGTTCCGGGCGCTCGTCGACGGCTTGGTGCAACGCGACGTCGGCCTCTCGGACAGTGCGAAGCGACAGATGGAACACGAACGCGCCGCGCAGATTCGCGTCGCCGCGCGGCGCCTGCGCGCCCAGGGCATCGACGTCGACACTCGCGGGGGCGGGCGCGCGGCGGACGCAGCGGACGCGGCGCACGACGCGGAGGATCTGCTCGTCGACTTCGCGGCAGCGGAGGCGCACGCGGGCGGCCGTTTCGAATTCTCGGGTCTGCAAGAAGGCGCCTACGTCGTGGAAATCAGCGCGCCGCGGTGCCACTCGTTGCGCAGCCAGCAAGTCGAGCTGCGGCGCGGAGCGACGACGCCGGAGCTCGTGATCGAGCTGGAGCGCGGCCTCGCGGTCTCGGGCAGGGTCGTCGACAAGGCCGCGCGCGAAGGCGTGCCGAACGCGGGCGTCGAGCTGATGGTGCCGCGGCCGCCGGCAGCCGCCTCGAGCCAGGCGAGCGCGCTGCGCACGCGCCTGCTGGTCGGCCCGGACTGCAAGCAGTTCCTCGACACGCGCACGGACGAGTCCGGCGCGTTCCGGTTCGATCAGGCCCCACCGGGCACCTACGTCGTCAGGGCCCGCGCGAAGGGCCACGCACGCGCGTGGAGCGAGCCGCTGGTGGTGACGGGCGACGTCGGCGATCTCGAGCTGGCGCTCGGTTGCAGTGGCGCGATCCACGGAAGCGTCGAAGGGCTGGCGCCGGACGAGTGGCGCAACGCGTGCGTCGTGATCACCGACCTGCGCACACACAAGCCGCTGAGCGTGCGGGAGGACGCGACGTATCGGGCCGACGATCTGCCACCGGGCAAGTATCTCGTGCGCGGTTACCGCTGCATCTTCGCGGACGGCGAGCGAGCCATGTCCGAGTGGCTCGAACGATCTGGCGCCGAGCTGGCGCTGCTGCGCGAGGACGTGGAGCTGCGCGAGGGCGCGGAGGTCGAATTCGACGTGCGCCTGGGTCCGGTACAGGTCACGACCGTCTCCGGCTCGGTGCTGGTCGACGGCGATGGTCGGCTTGCACACGGTTGCCGCATCCGACTGCGCGAGCTTTGCGACGACGCGGCGAACGCGGCGGCGGCGCGGCGCTTCGGCACCGCGGTCGACCAGAACGGCAGCTACGCGCTTGGCTCTGTCGTCGGCGGCCGCTACCGCATGTCGGTGCGCTTCGACGACGAGCGCGCCCACGACCGCGAGGTGTGGCAGCAGGAAGTCGTCGTGTACGCGGGAAGCGACAACGTGGTGCCGCCGATCGCGCTGACCAAAGCACAACTCGCGGGCGAGCCGGCGCCGGCCAAACCCAAGAGCACCGAGCGCGCGCCGCCCGTTCCCGGCGCGAAAGGGAAGCCAAAGCCGCAGGGTGGTGGGCGATGAGGACCCGGCGCGGCATCCTGATCTACTGCGGCGACGTGCTGGGGCTCGGGCACCAGCGCCGCAACACCGCGATCGCGGCGCGGCTGCTGCAGGAGATGCCCGACACCGATGCGCTGCTGGTCTCGAGCCTGCCCGCGGGCGCGCCTGAGAGCACGCAGGGCGTCGACCTGATCAAGCTGCCTTCGTTGCGCAAGGCCGCCGGCGGCGGGTTCGAAGCTGGTTCGCTCGGCATGCAGCGCAGCCAGGTGCAGCGGTTGCGCAGCGGCATCCTGGCCGGCATCGCCAACGAGTTCCACCCCGACCTCGTGCTGGTCGACCACAAGCCGACCGGCGTCTGGAACGAGCTGCGCCCCTCGCTGCAATCGTGGCGTGCGTCGCTCGACGGTCCGTGCCTCGTGTTCGGCGTGCGGGACATCGTCGACTCGCCCGCGACCACCGTGCGCCGATGGCGGCGCCAGGGCGTCTACCAGACGATCGAGCAGTACTACGACGCCGTGCTGATCTACGGGTCGCAGGAGATCTTCGACACACGCAGCCGCTATCGCCTCGACCGCGAGTGCAGCGTGCCAGTCGACTACTGCGGCTACGTCTGCCCGGCGGTCGCGCCGGGCAACGACACGGTGCGCCGAGACCTCGGCCTCGGCACGGGGCGGATCGCGGTCGTGACCGTCGGCGGCGGTGCCGACGGCTACGCGGTCATCAACGTGTGCCTCGAGGCGCTGAAGCACGTCGATCCGGAGCTGGGGCTGCGCCTCGTGTGCGTGACGGGGCCGTTCATGAGCAGCGAGGAGGTCGAGGCGCTGCGACGCGTGGCCGCGACGATGCCGGCCTGCGTCGTGCGGTTCGTCGATCGCCTGCCGGCGCTGCTCGGGACCGCGGACGTCGTCGTCACGATGGCCGGATACAACACGCTGCTCGAGGCGACCGTGGCGCGCAAGCCGACGATCGTGCTGCCGCGCAGCGGTCCCAGCGCCGAGCAGTCGCTGCGCGCCGAGCGGCTCGCCCGGCGCGGCATCGTGCGCACGCTGCACGCCGACGAGCGGCACCCGGAGGTGTTGGCGGCGGCGATCACGCAGTGCGTCGTGGCGCCGAAGCCACCCGCCGAGATGCCGGGCATGGATGGCCTCGAGCGCACGGTTCACCGTCTGCGCGAGCTGCTGGAACAGCGCGAACAGCGGCGCACCTCGCGGCGGCGGCAATCGTGGCGCGTCGTCGCCGGGGGGCGCCAATGAAGCGCGTCCTCGTGTTCACGCACGACACGTTCGGCCTCGGCCACGTGCGCCGGAGCCTGCACATCGTGCGTGCGCTCTGCCGCCGGTTGCCCGATGCGGCGGTGCTGGTCGCCAGCGGTTCGCCCGCGCTGCGCGCGGTGCGCGACCTGCCGCCGAACGCCGATTTCGTCAAGCTGCCGACGATCGTCAGGACTGGCGCGCCGGGCAGCCAGCCGCCGCATCTGCCGCTCGAGCTGCGCGAAGTGACGTCGTTGCGCACGGGCATGCTGCGGAGCGCCGTCGACGCGTATCGGCCGGACCTGCTGCTGGTCGACAACTTCCCGCTCGGCTCGCGCCGCGAACTGCTCGACGTGCTGCCGCTGGCCCGGCAATTCGGCGCGCGCATCGTGCTCGGCCTTCGCGACATCGTCGACCGGCCCGACGTCGTGCGCGCCAGCTGGACCAGGGACGGCGTCTACGACGCGCTGCAGGAGCTCTACGACCTGGTGCTCGTGTATGGCGTGCGGGAGATCCTCGACGCCGGCGCCGCGTATGGCCTGTCCAGCGACCTGCAGGCGCGTGTGCGTTACTGCGGCTACGTCACGGCGGGACGTGACCCGCTGCGCGACGCCGCGGAGCTGCGGCGCGAGCTCGGAGTCGAAGGAACGCTCATCGTCGCGACCGTCGGCGGCGGCGGCGACGGCTTCCCGCTGCTGCGCAGCTTCGTGCAGGCCGTGCGCGCGCTGCGCGGCGTGACGGCGGTCGTGGTCACCGGGCCACTGATGGCGCCGGGCGAGCGCGAGCGCATTCGCGGGCTGGCTGTCGGGCATCCCGGCATCGTCGTCACCGAGTACGTGGCCGACCTGCCGTCGTATCTGGCCGCCGCGGACGCCGTCGTGGCGATGGGGGGCTACAACACCGTCGCCGAGTTGCTGGCGCTGAAGCGGCGCGCGTTGGTGCTGCCGCGCGACTGGCGCTACGGCGACTTCGCACATGGCACAGGTCCGACTGTCGAGTGGGAGCAGTTGCTGCGCGCCGAGGCCTTACAACGCCTGGGCCTGCTGCGCGTGCTACCGCGCGAGTGTTTCGAGCCCGAAGCGCTCGCGGCCCACCTCGGCGAGGCGCTGGCGGCGGCCGCTGCTCTGCCGCAGGAAGGGCGCGGGCAGGTCCCGTGCATCGACGTCGATGGCGCCGAGCGCGCGGCGGACGAGCTGCTGCATCTGCTGCAGAGCGAGGGTTGTCACCATGTCCGGTGAGCAAAACGGCCAGCAAAACGGGACGACGACCGGCCGCGGCGGGGAACGGCGCGTGGTCGCCTACGTGTTGCGCAAGTTCCCGAAGCTGTCGGAGACGTTCGTGCTGAACGAGATGCTGGGTCTCGAGGCGCTTGGCACGAAGGTGCTCGTCTTCTCGCTGTTGGCGCCGACCGACCCGCACTTCCACGACGGCATCTCGCGGCTCGAGGCTCCGATCGCGTATGTGCCGGGGCTGCTCGACCCCCGCGATCGCCAGTTGCTTCGCGCCGGCAACCGGCAGGCGAGGCGCGTATTCGGCCGCGCCTGGTGGCGCACGCTGGCGTCGGCGCTCGCGAGCCTTCGTCCGACGAGGCTGTGGCGGTTCTACCAGGCCGCCTGGATCGCCGAGCGCGCGGGCCGCCTGGGCGTGACGCACTACCACGCGCACTTCGCCGACCAGGCGACGCTGGTCGCGCGCCTGGCTGCCGCGATCACCGGCCGCTCGTACAGCTTCACGGCACACGCCGCCGACATCTACCGCAACGACGTCGACCTGCGGCTGCTGCGGCGCAACATCGCCGCCGCGCGCTTCGTCGCGACGGTCAGCGACAGCAACCTGCGCCATCTGGCCAGCATCTGCAACGAAGACGCGGCGAAGCTCGTGCTCGTCCGCAACGGCGTGGACATGACGCGCTTCATCCCGAACGGCAGTCCTGTGGCACCGCCGTTCACGATGCTGTCGGTGGCGCGTCTGGTCGAGAAGAAGGGCGGTCGTTATCTGGTCGAGGCCTGCCGCCTGCTGCACGAGCGCGGCGTCAGCTTCCGCTGCCAGATCATCGGCCGCGGCAGCCTGCGCCAACCGCTGCTCGAACAGATCCGAGGCGCCGGGCTCGAGCGCAGCGTGCAGTTGCTCGGCGGCCGCAAGCATGGCGACGTGCTCGCGCGCTTGCGGACTGCACACCTGTACGTGTTGCCGTCGATCGTCGGCAGCGACGGCAATCGCGAAGGACTGCCGGTGTCGATCGTCGAGGCGCTCGCCTGCAGCCTGCCGGTCGTGTCGACGCCGGTGACCGGGATCCCCGAGGTCGTCCGCGACGGTCACAACGGCCTCCTGGTCCCCGAGCGGGATCCGGTGGCGCTGGCCGACGCGCTGCAGCGGCTGATCGAGGATCGCGAGCTGTACGAACGGCTGCGCGCGCAGGCCCGTCCGTCGGTGCAGGCGACCTTCGATGCGGTCGGCATTTCCGAACAGCTGCGCGCGTTGTTCGTCGGGAGGCCGGCGTGAGGATCACCTACGTCTGCGCCGACACCGGCGTGTCGCTCAGCAAGCACAACGGCTCCGCCGCGCACCTGCGGGCCGTGGTGACCGCGTTCGTCGAGCTCGGCCACGACGTCGAAGTGCTGCTGGCGGATCCCTCGGGCAGCGACGTGCTGCCGGTCGCCGTGCACGAGATCCCGCGGCCGCGTTTCGCCGAGAGTCTGTCCGCGCTCGTGCGGCGCGCGGGCTCCGACGCGCCGGCCGATGCAGCGGGCACGACGGCGCTGCTGCGCGCGTTGCGCCGGCTGTGGGACAACGTCGCACTCGAGCAGGCGCTCGCGGCGCACCTGAGCCGGCGGCGGCCCGACCTCGTATACGAAAGGCTGAGCCCGTTCGCGGTCGCCGGCGCCGCGACGGCGCGGCGACTCGGGTGTCCACACGTCCTGGAGGTCAACGCGCCGTTGGCCTGGGAGGGCGCGAAGCACCGGGGCCAGGCGCTGCCCGAGGCGGCTCAGCTGCTCGAATGGGCGGCGCTCGCGGCCACCTCGCGGATCGTCGCCGTCAGCGCGGAGCTGCGCGACCACCTGATTGCCGACGGCGCCGACGCCCGCAAGATCACGGTCGTGCCGAACGGCGCCGACGTGGACGCGTTCGCGCCCGAGGGCCCGGCGCTGCCGCCGGCGCTCGACGCCGGTTTCGTCGTCGGCTTCGTCGGCAGTCTGAAGGCGTGGCACGGCATCGACGTGCTGGCGTCCGCGTTCCGCCTGCTCGCGGTCGATCCCGACATGCACCTGCTCGTCGTCGGCGACGGCCCGATGGCAGGCGAGCTCGAACGGCTCGAAAGCGCGTTGCCGGGGCGCGTGACGCGGATCGGCATGGCGCCACCCGGCGATGTGCCGGCGTACTTGCGGCGCATGCACGTCGCGGTGGCACCATACCCGCAGCTCGACTGCTTCTACTTCTCACCGTTGAAGGTCCTCGAATACATGGCCAGCGGCCGCGCCATCGTCGCCTCGCGCATCGGTCAACTGCAGCACCTGATCCGTGACGGTGAGACCGGTTTGCTGGTCGAGCCCGGCAATGCTGCGGAGCTCGCGGCGGCGGTGCGGCGGTTGCGCGACTCCGAGCTGCGTGTTCGCGTGGCACGCAGTGCTCGGTTGGAGGTCGAGCGCCGCCACACCTGGCGTATGCGTGCTGCCGCGATCCTCGACGGGCAGCCCGCCGGCATGTCGGAGGCCGTCTCGTGAGCTCGGCTGCGCGGACCATGACTGCTGGCACTTCGGTCCGGCCGGGCCGCTGGGCGCGCATGCTGGAGGGCTGGCGCCGCTACCTGCGCGTCGCCCGGTTGGTGCATCCGTATCTCGTGGGCCGGCGGCTCGCGCTGTGCCAGGGCTTCGTGCTGTCGCTCGTGTACACGGCAACGCGGCTGTTCGAGCCGTTCCCGCTGAAGCTGATCGTCGACTGGGTGCTGCTCGGTAGTCCGGTGCCCGTACTCCTGCAACCCCTCGTCGCCGGCGGCGACCGGTGGCCGCTGCTGCTGCTGCTCGGCGGGTTGATCGTCGCCATGGCCTTCCTACGCGGCCAGGTGTACTACCTGCGACGCGTGGCGATGGCGCGCGTCGGCATCGAGGCGACGTCGGCGCTTCGCGTCGACCTGTATGACCACATCCAGCATCTGCCGCTGAGCTTCCACGATCGCCGGCGCACCGGGGACCTCGTCGTGCGCTTGACGTCGGACATCGCGATGCTGCGGCAGGCGTTCGTCACGCTGCCCCTCGAGGTCTCCGAAACCGTACTGTTCATGGTCGGCATGGCCACCGTGATGCTCGTGATGGACTGGCGGCTCGCGCTGCCGGCGCTCGCGCTGCTGCCGATCGTTGCGCTGCTGGTCCGTTCGTTCCATCGACCGATGCGCGGCGCGATTCGCAAGCAGCGCGAGCGCGAAGGGCAGCTCGCGACGCTCGCCGCGGAGTCGCTCGGCGCGATCCGCGTCGTGCGGGGGTTCCGCGGGGAACGCCGCGAGATCGAGCGCTTCGGCGGCGCCGCACGGCGCGACGTGCGCTCCGGGACGAAAGCTGCGAAGCTGGAGGCTCGCCTGCGCTGGGCGGCCGAGCTGGCCGTGTCGCTGGTCACCGCGCTGGTCGTGGTGCTCGCCGCGCGTTCGATCATGCGCGGCGGCATGTCGGTCGGCGACCTGATCGTGTTCGTGATGTATCTGAAGCTGTTCGCGAAACCCCTGCAGCAGGTGTCGCGCTCGACCGAGCGCATGATCCGCGCGGCCACTGCCGGCGACCGCGTGCTGCGTATCCTGCAGGTCGAGCGGGACGTGAAGGACCGCCCCGACGCGGTGCCGGCGCCGCGCTTTGCTGGCGAGATCGCGTGGCGCAACGTCTCGTTCGCCTACGAAAAAGGGTCCAAGGTGCTCGACGGTCTGGACCTCGTCGTGAAACCCGGCGAGCGCGTCGCGATCGTCGGGCCCACGGGCGCGGGCAAGTCGACGCTCGCGAGCCTGATTCCGCGCTTCTACGACCCGTGCAGCGGCCAGCTGACCATCGATGGCCGCGACATCCGCGAGTTCACGCTCGAGTCGCTGCGCAAGCAGGTGACGATCGTCTTCCAGGAGCCGGTGCTGTTCGCCACGACGGTGGCCGAGAACATCGCGTATGGCCGGCCGGGCGCCACGATGCAGGAGATCGAGGACGCGGCGCGGCGCGCGCGCGTCGACCGCGTCATCGGCAGACTCGCGAACGGTTACGCCACGAGGATCGGCGAGCGCGGCGGCACCCTGAGCGGCGGGCAGCGGCAGTGCATCGCGATCGCGCGCGCGATGATCCACGACGCGCCGATCCTGATCATGGACGAGCTGACGGTCGGGCTCGACGAGAAGTCGCGGCGCCGCGTCATGAAGGCGCTGCAGCGGCTCATGCGCGGGCGCACGATCCTCGTGATCACGCACGACCCGCGCAACTTCGAGGGTCTTGACCGGATCGTGTACTTGCAGGATGGCCGCATCGCCGGCGAGTCCACGGCCGCCGCCGCGCCACGGGCCGTGCTCGAGGAGGGCAGGACCGCATGAACGTCGTACAGGACTCCACCTTCCCCGGCCTTGCCGAAGCACTCGACCCCGATCGCATGCGCGCGCTGCTCACCGACAGCGCGCTCGGCACCAGCGACGGGCTCGCGATCGAGGCCGTGCGCATCTCGCAGGTGCACTACCGCCCGAACAAGCGATGCACGGTGCTCTACGACGTGAAGTTCCGCCCCGCCGACGGGGGCCGTAGCTGCACGCAGCTGGTCGCGGGCGAGCTGACCGCGCGCGGCGCGCAGCCTGCGGACGTGCCCGCCGACCTCATCGCGCGATACCGCGCGTTGGGCCAGCGCCCGCTGCGCGATCCCGTCGTGCACGTGCCGGCGCTGTCGCTCGCGGCCAGCGTGTTCCCGTTCGACACGGCGCTGCCGGGTCTCGTCGACGCATGCAACGAGGAGCACATGAAGACGCTGTTCGAGCGGCTGTGGCACGAGCGCCACCTGCGCGTGCGGTCGCTCGAGATCCGCTGTCTCGGTTACACGCCCGGTGCTCGCGCGGCGCTCCTGTACGAGATCCAGGCCGTCTGTCGCAGGACGTCGTTGCCCGAGGTCCGGCGCGTCGTCGGCAAGCTCTACGCGCGCCGCGACGCGGCGGAGATCTTTGCGCACAACTGGGCGGTGTGGCAGAAGTCGCGCCACCGCTTGCGCATGGCGCCGCCGCTGGGCTTTTTCGCGGCACCGGGCGTATTCCTGCAGGAGTTCGCGACCGGCGGGCGCCTGTCGGAGCTGGCGGGGACCGCTGAGTTCGCCGCCGCGGTGCGCAGGACTGCGCGTGCGGTCGCCGCGCTGCACGCGATGCCCCTGCCGCTTCGCTTCCAGCAAGCCTCGCGCTCGAGCGTGCGCAGCGTGCAGCGCTGGGCCGACGTGCTGTGTGCGATCCGCCCGCAGGAACGCGCGCGGATCCTCGGCCTGCGGGACCGCTTGGTCGCCGAGTTGGAGCAGCGCGCAATCGTCACGGGGCCGATCCACGGCGACCTGCACCCGGCGAACGTGCTGGTCGACGACGACCGTCTGACGCTGATCGATCTGGACAACGTCGTCCTCGGGGACCGCCTGCACGACGTCGGCAGGTTCCTGGCCTCGTTGCGTACTTCGTCGCTGCGCGTCTACGGCGACCTCGACGGTCTGGCGGCGGTCGGCGAGTCGTTCCTTGCGCAGTATCTGCGGCACTCGGGCGAGGACGAACGCCGCGCGCGGCTGTTCGAAGCGGCCTCGCTGCTGATGTCCGCGGGGACCGGCTTTCGCCTGCAGCGCGATGGCTGGGCCGAGACCGCGTTCGCCCTCGTGGAACGATGCGAGGCGGCGCTCGCGCTCAGCGGCGCCGCGCGCGGGGACGCAATCGTTTGCGACCAGGCCACTCGGCTGCAGCGCGACCACGCCGCGAATGACGCGCGCGATGTCGACCTCGCCGCCTGGGCGGAGGACAGCCAGTACGTGCGCGGCCTGCTGAGCCCGCACCTGTGGCGCCTGTTCGGCGCAGAGGTCGGCACCTGCCGCGTGGAGGCCCGCGCCGCGACGCCGCCGCACCGGCACTTCCGACTGCGCGTCGAGGGATGGCGCGCCGGCGCGAGCTGGCGCGGCGTGTTCGACGGCCATCGCTGGGAAGAGTGCAGCAGCATGCGCCACCGCACCGCGCGCCTGATCGCCGCAAACGACGCGCTGCGCGGGATGCCGGACGGGCCGGTGCTGCCGGCGTTGGTCGCGTTCCTGCCGGAGCTCGGCCTGCAGGTCGTGGTGACCCCGTCGGGCAAGCCCCTGCTGGCCCTGCTGCATGCAGGGGGCGCCGAGGGTGAGGCAGTGTGCGAACGCGCGGGTGCGGCGCTGGCAGCCGTGCACGCAGCGCCCCTGGCGATCGACGCCGCGCGGGCGGCGGCCGGAACGCGCACCCACTTGGAGCGCGTGCAGGCCGCAGTGGCGGAGCTCGCTGCGGGTCCCGGTGCGCACGAGGTCTTTGCGATGCTCGACCGTGCGGCCCGCTTCGTTGGTGCGGACGTCGAACGGGCGGCGCCGACTCTGAAGCATTTCTCGCCTCGGCGCATCCTCCTGGTCCGCGACGAGCCAGGCGGAACGTATGCGGCCGTGCCCGCTGGCGGGAGCTCGCGCATCGCCGTCAAGACCGTCGAGGACGTGCACGGCGTGCATCCGCTGCTCGACGCCGCGGAGTTCCTCGCGCAACTCGCGCTCGTGGCGCCCGGCGGCGACGCGAGACTCGCGAGCCAGGGTTTCCGCCGCGGGTATCTGCGTTGCCAATCGCGGGCGGCCGCGAGGCTCGCCGCGTTCGAAGTGACCGCGTTGCTGGAGCTCGCCGCCGATCGGCGGCGCCGCGACGCCGACACCGAGGCCGCCGATCGCCTGCTGCGCGCGGCGGGCGAGCGCGCCGCGTTCCTTGCCAGCGAGGACCGACCATGACCACGACGCCAGAAGCCGGAACGGGTGCAGGTGCCCACCGCCAGCCATCGCCGCCGTTGCCACAGGAGGAGCAGGGGCTCGCCCGCGCGCTCGCGCGGCGGTGCCGCGGCCGGACCGTCGTGCTCGGGCGGGCGTCGGCGGCGCTGCGCGAACGGCTCGCGAGCGGCGGCATCGACGCGCACGTGCGCGCGATCGGCGACCCGCCGAACGAGCTGGCTGCCGGCCGGTTCTTCGACACCGTGCTGGTCGTGGATGCGCTCGAGCACCTCGATCCCGAGGTGCGGTCGACCGCGCTGCGGCGCGCCTACGCCGCGGTGAGCCAGCGCGGACAGCTGCTCGTGTGTGTGCCGCACGGCGGCAACGCGTCCGGCGCGGGCGCGCGTTCGTTCGAGCGCGCGGAGCTGACGTCGCTGCTCGAGCAGATCGACCAGCCCAAGATGTACAAGGACCAGCCGTTCGGTTGGCTGTTCTTCGGCATCGAGCGCGAGCCGGCGATCGATCACACGGTTGCGGACCGATACCGCGTGATGGCGTCGTTGTGCCGCGGCCGCGTGCTCGAGCTCGGATGCGGCGCGGGTCACCTGAGCGCGGAGATTGCTCGCCGCGGCCTGCGCGTGCTCGGCGTCGACCTCAGCGCGCGCAAGATCGAGCGGGCACGGGCGCGGTATCCGGGGATCGAGTTCCTCGAGCGGGACATCCTCGAGATGCCGGCCGATGCTGTGCACGACACCGTCGTGCTCGCCGAAGTGCTCGAGCACGTGCCCGGTCACGTCGGCGATCGCATGCTCGCGCTCGCCTGGGCGCTGGTCGCGCCGCGGGGACGGCTCGTGGTCAGCGTGCCCCACGAGGACCTCGTCCCGCATCGCAACCACGTGCGCGAGTTCACGGTGGCGAGCTTGCGCGAGTGCCTCGCGTCGTTCGGAGCCGCGACCGTCGAGACACGCCAGCCGTTCAAGTGGCTGCTGCTGTATGTCGACAAGCCGGCTGCCGCGGGCTGAGTCCCGCGCGCCACCTCGCCGCAGCTGGTCAACGGACTCTCGCGGGAAGCAGATCCGTGAGCTGCAGCCTCAGTGAGGGGCCGTGCAGCGTGAACCCCTGGAAGAAGATGCTCGTGCCTGCGAATGCGGGTTGGTTCGGGATGACCAGCGAGAACGCTTCGCTCTGCGTCGAGCCGATCAGGCTACCCGCGAGGAAGTCGAGAGAACCGAGATGCACGACGCCGAGACCGGGCACAGGCACGTAGTCGGGGTGCAACGAAGCGAACAGTAACTGGAACACACCGGTCGGCCCGTCGAACGCACCGTCGAAGGACTGACCGGGTTGCGGACTCGGACTCGTGGCGCGCAGCGCTGCCGTCGCGGGTCCGCGCACGATCGTGTAGGGGTCCAACTGCTGGCCGAGCGTGCTGACGCTTCCGTCCAGGAAGACCGAGCGGAAGACGGGACCGCGCACGTCCACCTTGAGCGCTCCCCACTTCGATTGCGCGAAGGCCGTGTATGGCTCGGGCGTCGCGGAATAGATCGTGCCGCCGCCGGTCCCGACGACGAAGTAGACGACGCCGCGCTTGTTGGGATGGTAGTCCCTCATGACCGCGGTTCGCTCATAGTGGTGGTCGTGTCCCGTGAACACGACATCGACTTCGAACTCTTCGAAGATCGGGCACCAGTTCTGATAGACCCACTGCGAGCGGCCGTGATATCCGGAGGTATACGGAGCGTGGTGCAAGCTCACGAAGATCCACTCTGCGTCATTGGCGCGAGCCGAGGCGAGGTCGGCGTGCAACCATGCTGTCTGAGAGCTCGACGTATTCGTGGAATCGAGCCCGATGAAGTGCACCCTGCCGTGGTCGAAGGAATACCAGCGTTCGCTGCCTGAGTTGGCGGGTGGCAGATAGAAGGCGTCGAGGAACGGCTGGCCGTTCTGTGTTTGCACGTCGTGGTTGCCGAGCGCCGGAAAGAAGGGCGTGCTGCACAGCGCTGGCCCGTAGGGCACGAAGAAGTGCGGATCGAAGTCCTGGGAAGCGCCATCGTCGTAGACGATGTCTCCCGGCAGCAGACCGAGGTCCCAGTCCCAACTGTGGACGAGGCTCGCAACGCGAAACTGGTCCGCAGTTCCGCTGCCGCAGTCGCCGAGCACGAAGAAGCTCACGTCAGAACCCACCGACGCGAAGGTGCGTGTGCGCAAGACGGGCGTCACCGGAGCACCGAGCAGACGGACGCGATACCAATAGAGGTGGTCTGGCAGCAGTCCCGTGATGCGGATCGCGTGGTCCTGCGTCGCGATCCCACTCGAGATGTTGCCGAGCGCTTCGGTGGGGCCCCATTCGATCTGGCCTTGCACCTGGCTCGAGGTTCGGAACGCGACGAGGAACGACGATGGCCCGTGTTCCCAGACCGATGGACCTCGTGTCAGCGTCTGGGCTGGCAACAGGTGCTGCAAGACGATGAGGACCAGAACCAGGTTGCGCATGGGGGGAATGCGGTGCCTGCTCGACATCCGGTGGCGTCGGATATCATACCGATGTCCGTTGAAGAACTATGCATCGCTGCACGCGCGTTCGCAGGACCGAATGGCGGGCCCCCCTTGGGAACTGATGGTTTGAGTGGACCTGCCACTGCCCGGTGCATGTTCACACCCGTGAGTCACCAACGGATTGTGCGTCCCGGTGGCGTGTCCACGCAAACCATCAGTCCCCTGACGCGGCACGTGCCTGGTCAACGGACTCTGGCGGGAAGCAGGTCCGTGAGCTGCATGCTCAGGCTGGGACCGTTCAGCGTGATCCCCTGGAAGAAGAGGCTCGCGCCCACGAGTGCTGGTTGGTTCGGGACGGCCAGCGAGAACGCGGCAGTCTGGGTCGAACCGATCGGGCCACTGGTCAAGATCGTGTTCGGAGAACCGATCTGCACGAGGCCGAGGCCCGGCACGGGCGCGTAGCCCGATTGCAGCGCGGCGAACAACACACGGAACGCTCCGTTTGGCCCATCGAACGCACCTTGGAACGATTGACCGGGTTCCGGGCTCGGACTCGTGGCGCGCAGCGCCGGGGTCACCGGCCCGCGCGTCATCGAGAAGGCGTCCAACTGCTGGCCGAGCGTGCTCGAGTTGCCATCGAGGAAGACCGAACGGAAGACGTTGCCGCGCACGTCCACCTTGAGCGCGCCGAACCTCGATGTTGCGTAGGCCGAGTACGGCTCGGGGCTGATCGAGTAGAGGCCGGCGCCGCCGGTCCCCACGACGTAATACACGACGCCACGCTTGTTCGGATAGAAGTCCCTTCGGACCGTCGTTCGCTCATAGATGTGGTCGTGTCCCGTGAACACGGCATCGACCTCGAACTCCTCGAAGATCGGACACCAGTTGTCGTAGACCGACTGCTCGCGGCCGTGCACGGTGCCCGACGAGTACGGCGGGTGGTGCAGCGTCGCGAAGATCCACTGCACGTTGTTGGCGCGAGCGGCGATCAGGTCGTTTCGCAACCAGGTTGTCTGCGTCGTTGTCGACACCTGGTTCGAATCGAGCCCAATGAAGTGGACCTTGCCGTGGTCGAAGGAATACCAGCGCTCGGTGCCCGAGTTGGCGGTCGGCAGGTAGAAGGCATCGAGATACGGCTGGCCGTTCGACGTGTGGTAGTCGTGATTGCCGAGCACCGGATAGAAGGGCGTGCTGCGCAGGGTCGCCCCGTAGGGCGTGAAGAAATACGGATCGAGACCCGAGGCCTGGCCATCGGGGTAGATGATGTCCCCTGCCAGCAGGCCGAGATCCCAGTCCCAACTGTGGACGAGGTTTGCGACGCGGATCTGGTTCGAAGAGCCGCTGCCGCAGTCGCCGAACACGAAGAAGCTCACGTCCGAACCCGCTGCCGCAGAAGTTGCCGACGCGAAGGTGCGCGTGCGGAAGACGGGCGTCACCGGAGTATTCTGGAGACGGACGCGATACCAATAGAAATGGTCAGGCTGCAGCCCCGTGATGCGGATCGCGTGGATCGTCGTCGAGTTCCCACTGGTCGTGTTGCCGAGAGCCTCGGTGGGGCCCCAATCGATCCGGCCTTGCACGTTGCCCGACGTCTGGAACGCGACCCGGAACGACGTGGGCTCGGTTTCCCAAACCGAAGGCCCCCGCGTCAGGGTCTGGGCAGGCACCGAGGATTGTAGGAAGCAGACGAGAAGCGAGCCCAGGCCTCGCACGACGGCATCGATGTGGCGCATGGTGAGACGAGGGCATGGTGAACGAGGCCCCTACATCCCGATGATCCCGGATCCGGCTCGCGAACTCCAGCCGGACTTTACCTGATGCGCGTCGCGAAGAGCCGCGTGATCGGCGGCGTTGCTGCGCGGGTTCGTGCACGGCAAAGCCACGAACCCGCGAGCGCAGCTCGCTCAGCGAACTCTGCCGTGCAGCACGTCCGTGAGCTGCATGTTCATCGCGGCGCCCTCCACTGTGACCCCCTGGAAGTAGAGGCCCGTGCCGACGAGCGCAGGAGTGTTCGGCACTGCCAGCGAGAACGCGGTGCTCTGTGACGAGCCGATCAGGCCGTGCGCCAGGTTTTGGCTCGGAGTGCCGAGATGCACGAGGCCGAGATTGGGTACGGACACGTAGTCCGGTTGCAACGCAGCGAACAGCGAACAGAACGCTCCGTTCGGCCCGACGAACGCACCCTGGAACGACTGACCGGGTTGCGGGCTCGGACTCGTGGCGCGCAGCGCTGAGGTCACCGCTCCGCGCGTCATCGTGTAGGTGTCCAACTGTTGGCCAAGCGCCGAGCCGGAGCTGCCATCGATGAAAGTCGAACGGAAGACGTTGCCGCGCACGTCCACCTTGAGTATTCCCTGCTTCGCTGTTGCGTAGGCGGAGTACGGCTCGGGGTTGATGCCGTAGAGTCCTGCGCCGCCCGTCCCTACGACGAAGTACACGACGCCACGATTGTTGGGATAGAAGTCCCTCCTGACCGACGTTCGCTCATAGATGTGGTCGTGTCCCTGGAACACGGCGTCTACTTCGAACTCCTCGAAGATCGGACACCAGTTCTGATAGATCGACTGCTCGCGGCCATGCCCGGTTCCCGACGAATACCCCGGGTGGTGGAAGGTCGCGAAGATCCACTGAGCACCGGCGGCGCGAGCGGCGGTGAGGTCGCTGCGCAACCACGCTGTCTGGGAACTCGAGATACCCTCGGAATCGAGTCCGATGAAGTGGACCTTGCCGTGGTCGAAGGAATACCAGCGTTCGCTGCTGGAATTGCCGGTCGGCAGGTAGAAGGCGTCGAGATACGGCTGGCCGCTCGAAGTGTGGCGGTCGTGATTGCCGAGCGTCGGATAGAAGGGCGTGGTGCGCAGTGTCGCCGCATACGGCGTGAAGAAGTACGGATTGAAACCCGAGGCCTGGCCATCGGGGTAGATGATGTCTCCTGGCAACAGGCCGAGATCCCAGTCCCAGGTCTGGAGGAGGTCGGCGACGCGGGTCTGGCCCGAAGAGCCGGTGCCGCAGTCTCCGAATACGAAGAAGGTCACGTCCGAGCCCGCCGACGCGAAGGTGCGCGTGCGGTAGGCGGGCGTCACCGGGTTGCCGGCGAGGCGGACGCGATACCAGTAGAAGTGGTCGGGAAGCAGCCCCGTGATGCGAATCGCGTGGTTCGTCGTCGAGGCTCCAGTCGCAGTGTTCCCGAGAGCCTCGGTGGGGCCCCATTCGATCGAGCCCTGCACGCTGCTGGAGGTCAGGAACGAGACGCGGAACGACGAGGAATCAGTTTCCCAGATCGAAGGACCACGCGTCAGGCTCTGTGCCGGCAATGACGGTTGTAAGAAAACAAGCAGGGAGCCCAGCGGGCCCATGATGAGTCCAATGTTGCGCATGATCAGAACCTAGTGGAGGGTATGCGGCCCCTACGCCAATGGCGGCTCATCTGGCCGGCTATGTGGAGACTAATGCATCATTTGAATGGTGGAATGTGAGGCGCGCCAGCTCGGGAAATGACCGGATGGCCCGATGGGCTAGAAGCGCGCACGACTCGTGCCCGCTCATATCGAGCCAATCATTCCACGTTCCAGCCGGTCATTTACCGGCCGCCGCGAGGCGATAGGCGCGCCGCAGCAGCTCGTGGAAGTGGTGCACCGCGTTCTCGCGCGACGGATTCAGCCGTCCTGCCTCGTAGGAACCCGAGGCGAGGCCGCGCTGCACGTGCTCGCAGATGGCGACGTCTTCGAGTTGCACCTGATGCGCGAAGTCGCGATCGGCCTGCTGCCGCGCCAGCGCCGCCGGGCTCTCCTCGGCGGCGTAGTAGTAGTCGAACTCGACGCGGCAGCGGTCCACTGCGAGCGGCACGACACGGTTCGACTGCAGGCGTCCCGGCAGCAGGTTCAGCATCGTGTTCGGGAAGACGAAGTAGTAGAGCGCGTCGCCGTTGCCGTAGAGACCTGCGTCGCTCGCGAGCGGGCTGTGTTGCCAGGAGAACCACTCGCCTGTCTGCGTCACGTACTGCCGGTAGTCGAGCAGGTTGTTCAGGCCGGGGTGGATGTGCGGGACGTGGTAGCCCTCGAGGTAGTTGTCGCAGTAGACCTTCCAGTTGCAGGCGATGTCGTAGCTGGCGCGCGCGTGGAAGTGGTGGTGCTGCGGCGACAGCGAGCGCAGCGGCGCATCCATGCCGCGCACGAAGGCCTCGAACGCCGGTGCCGTGCCGGCGCCGACGAAACAGAGACCGTGCCACGTTCCGACGCGAAGTTCCGGCAGGCGGACCGAGGCGGGCACGAAGTCGGCTGTCTTGCCCATCTCGGGAGCGACGCGCAGCACGCCATCGAGGCCGTAGGTCCAGCCGTGATACTTGCAGCGCAGCACGCGCGCCCCCTTGCCGTCGCAGAGTGCGAGCGGCCCCGCGCGGTGGCGGCAGACGTTGTGGTAGGCACGCAGGCGGCCTTCGGCGTCGCGCACCACGACGATCGGAAGGCCCGCGAGGTCCGCGACGACATGGTCGCCCGCGTCGCGCAGTCGCGATTCATGGCCGACGAGCTGCCAGCTCGCGCCGAACACCGCGCGCGCGTCGAGGGCTGGCGCTCCTGGGTCCGTGTAGAAGCGCGCGGGCAGGGCCAGCGCATGGCTCGAGGCTTGCGGGGCGAGGGCGTCGGGTTGCAGCAGGTCGCTCATGATGCGCTTCCATCCGAGATCGAATGGGGAGAAGCGCCCTGCGACAAGTGTTGCGGCAAGGAACTGCCGCGGACTCCGGGCACGCTATGATGCCGGGAGTTGCGGCGCCGGTGTCACGTCGGGCGCCGCTCACCTGGAGGTTGTCATGCGCAGTTCTCTCGCGGCCTTCACCCTCCCTCTGTGCGCAACATGCCTGCTGCAAGCGGCTCCGGCCCAGAAAGCGGCGCCCGACCACTTCGCGGCGAGCCGGAACGCACGCGCCGGCGGCCGCTTCGGCATGCTGCTGCGTCAGTGGAAAGCCGACGAGCCGGCGCTGCCCGAACACCACGAAGCGGGCTGGAAGGAAGCGACGCAGCACTACCAAGGCGAACGGAGAATCCCCGAGGGGTTCTGGGTCTGGCAGCGGCCCTACTGGTTCGTGTTTCGCGATGGGCCGGAACGGACGCCGCAACAGCGCCAGTGGGGGCCCGAAGCCGCCTGCGGTGCGCCCGACACGCCGCAGCCCGGGGATCACGGCACCGCGTGGGCCCCGAGGGAACAGGACGACAGGGGGGAGTGGCTGCTGCTCGAATACGAGCAGCCGGTGCGCGCCACGGCGCTCCTGGTGCACGAGACGTTCAACCCGGGCGCCGTCGCCGCGGTTGCGATCCTGACGCCGCAGGGTGAGCAGCTCGAACTGTGGCGGAACCGCGAGGTCAAGGCGTCGGCCGAGCAAGGCCGAGTGCTCACGATCGACCTGCCGCTCGGCTTCGACGTCGAGCGCGTCATGGTCTCCTTCGAGAGCGAATCCGTGGCCGGCTGGAACGAGATCGATGCCGTCGGTCTGCGCGACGACAAGGGCACCGTGCACTGGGCCAGCCGCGCCGAAGCGAGCTCGACGTTCGCCGACGTGGCACCGCAGGTCGCGGGGCGAGGTGCGTTGCGGGGTCTGGCGGTGCGAAACTTCCAGTTCCAGCCGCAGCTCCAGCTGCAAGGCCTCCAGGTCCCGGGTCTCAAGCCCCAGGGCCTCAAGCCCCAGGGTCTCAAGCCCCAGGAGGCCGCCGAGATCCTGAACAACATTGTGCAGGTGCAGCGCAACGCGCAGAACTTCCAGGTCAATTTGGGCCGCATCGTGGGGGCGGATGGGAAGGCCCTGGAACTGCCACGCGTTTTCCGAGCAGCAGACGTTCAACAGGTCGACGCAGGACTACGGGGCCACGTGCTCTTCGGGGCCGTCCCCGCCGAGAAACAGCAGCTTCAGCAGCGCATTGCGGAGCTCGAGAAACGCGTCAAGGAGCTCGAAGACGAGCTCGCGCGTGCCAAGGCCCGCAGGTAGCGCGACCAACTATTGACCTGCCGCGGGCAGCAATCCGCGCCGCTTGAGCAGCGCCGTCGTGTCGAGCGCGCGACCGCGGAACTCGGTGAACATCAGCATCGGTTCGCGCGTGAGTCCGCGCGACAACACCGCGTCGCGGAACTTCATGCCGTTCGCGCGCGAGATGCCGCCTCGCTCCATGACCGCGGCGAACGCGTCGGCCGCGAGCGCTTCGCTCCAGAGGTAGGCGTAGTAGCCCGCCGAGTAGCCGCCGGGCCAGACGTGCGAGAAATAGGTCGTGCGGTAACGCGGCGGCACGAGCTCGTATGCGACCCCGGCGCGCTTCAACGCCTCGGCCTCGAACGAACCGACGTCCCTGACCTCGGTCCCCGGTGGCAGCGAATGCCAGGCCATGTCGAGCAGCGCCGCGGCGATGTATTCGAGCGACGCGAAGCCCTGGCCGAACGCGCGCGCGGCGCGGATCTTGTCGATGAGCTCCTTCGGCATCGCCGCGCCGGTCTCGCAGTGCTTCGCAAAGCGCGTCAGCACGATGGGGTCGAAGGCGAAGTCCTCGTGGAACTGCGAAGGGAACTCGACGAAGTCGCGCGGCACGCTCGTGCCCGAGAGCAGCGGGAAGCGCACGCGGCTCAGCAGCCCGTGCACGCCGTGGCCGAACTCGTGGAACATCGTCGTGACCTCGTCGAAGCTCAGCAGCGTCGGCTTCCCGTCGCCGGCCTTCGGGATGTTCATGACGTTGACGACGACAGGCAGCTGCGCGAGCAGGTTGCTCTGGTCGACGAAGTTGTCCATCCACGCGCCGCCGCGCTTGCCGGGTCGCGCGAAGTAGTCGGCGTAGAAGAGGCCGATCGCACTGCCGTCGTCGTCGAACACCTCGAAGACGCGCACGTCGGGGTGGTAGACGGGCAGGTCCTTGCGCTCGCGAACGTCGATGCCGTAGAGCTGCTTCATCAGGAAGAAGAGGCCGTCCTGCCGCACGGACTCGAGCTCGAAGTACTGCTTCGTGGCGTTCTGGTCGAAGTCGTAGCGTTCCTTGCGCACGTGCTCGGCCACGAACGCCCAGTCCCACGGCTCCAGCTTCGTGCCGGGCGCGTGCTCGTCGAGCCAGGCCTGCAGCTCGGCAGCTTCGGCCTTGGTCTTGGCGACGACCTGCGCCGTCATGCTCGCGAGCATCTTCTCGACGGCCGCCGGGTTGCCGGCCATCTGGTCGGCGAGCACGTAGGCCGCGTGGTTCGGATAGCCGAGCAGCGCAGCGCGCTCGGCGCGCAGCAACGCGAGCCTCTTCACGAGGTCGCTCGTGTCGTTCGCGTTGCCGCGGTTGCAGCGCGCGCTCGCGGCCTCGAAGACGCGTTGGCGCGTCGCGCGGACCTTCAGTTCGGACAGGATGCCCTGCGAGGTCGGCAGCTGCAGCGTGATCAGGAACTTGCCGGGTTTGCCCGCGGCCTTCGCGGCGTCCGCGGCGGCCGAGAGCGAGCTCGCGTCGAGCCCCGCGAGCTCCGCCTCGGTGTCGACGACGACGGCGAGAGCGCTCGTGTCGGCGAGCAGGCGCTCCTGGAACTGCGTCACGAGCGTCGACGTCTCCTCGTTGATCGCGCGCAGGCGCTGCTGCTGGGCCTTCTCGAGACGTGCGCCGTTGCGCACGAAGATCGTGTGGTAGCGCTCGACGAGCCGCTGCTGCTCGGCCCCGGTCAGCGACTCGCGCGCCGCATACACGGCTTCGATGCGCGCGAACAGGTCGGCATCGAGAAAGATGCCGTCCTGATGGCTCGCGAGCAGCGGCGCGACTTCGGCCTGCACCTTCTGGATCGCCGGATTCGTCGTCGACTCGGTGAGGTTGAAGAACACCTTGCTCACGCGCGTCAGCAACGCGCCGCTGCGTTCGAGCGGCTCGATCGTGTTCGCGAACGTCGCAGGGTTCTTGTCCGTCGCGATGGCGCGCGCCTCGAGCTCGTGCTGCCGCATGCCCTCCGCGAAGGCCGGCAGGTAGTGTTCGTCGCGGATGCGATCGAAAACCGGGGCCTGGTAGGGCAGGGGACTCGCAGCGAAGAACGGGTTGGTCATCTGTTCCGGACCGCCGGTCGACATGGAGCAGGCCGCCGCGGCGGCGAAGAGGAGCACGATGCGTCTTTGTCGCATGGACGCAGTCTATGCAGCACGGTCGCTTCGCGAGAACTTTGGAACCGCGTTCTCTGCGTGCGCGGACCGCCCCTGCCAGACGCCTCCGTGCCGATAGCGCCGGTCCCCGGCCGGGCGCGCAGGTTTCTCGAACTCGTGTCGATTGCGCTGGGGCCCGTTCGACGGGATGGTCAGAGCGAGGTCGACCGGTCGCGTCGAGCGGTGGCCACGCTCCCAACCACGGAGAACAACGATGCGTTACGTCTGCATGCACAAGGTCGGGCCTGCGAGCGAATCGGGACAGCCGCCCCCGCCGGGGCTGATCGCCGGCATGGGCCAGCTGATCGGCGAGACGGCGAAGGCCGGCATGTTCCTCGCCGGCGGCGGGCTCAAGCCGAGCCGCGAACGGC
>DASRJH010000326.1:0-6266 GCA_035649575.1 Planctomycetota bacterium | reverse complement strand
AGGAACGAGTAGTTGCGGTTGTTGTCGACGCCGTAGTTCGTGCCGTTGTTGCGGCGGTTCTTGCGCCAGAGGGCGTCGACCGTCCAGACGTGGTTGACGCCGTCGGGATTGACCATCGGCACGAACCAGACCTCGTAGTTGTCGACGACGGCCTGCAGCGCAGGGTCGGTCGCATAGCCAGCGAGCACACGCTGGAACGCGCGGATCACCATGTGCGGCGAATTGAGCTCGCGCGCGTGATGTTGCGCCGCGAGCAGGATCGCTGGCTCGTCTTCGTCGGTGGCGACGTTGTCGCTGACCTTGAGCGCGAAGATCGAGCGACCTTCATGCGTGAGTACTGCGCCGGGCAGCGTGGAGATGTTGACCTTGGTCGCGAGGCCCGGGTAGGCGGCGACCGCCGCATCGATCTCGGCTTCGATCTCGGCAACCGTGTAGTAACCGGGGTCGGGCACGTCGGGCCCCGCGGCCTGTTGTTCGAGCTCGACCTCGTGATACGGGCGGCTCGTCTCCCGGAGCTGCGCCCTGGGCACGATCGACAGGAACGCGGCGACCTCGTCGTGCTGCACGACGACTTCGACGGGCCCCGTCGCGCGCAAAGCACCGCCACAACAGCTGCCGAGCACGTCGAAGTGCTGCTGCAACAGGAGCCGCTGGCCCGGCGTCGGGTCCTTGACCAGGTAGAGGTAGGAAGGTGCGTTGTCCTGAGCGAGCACGGTCCCCTGCCCGAGCAGGCCGCACAGGACGATGGCGGAGTATCGCATGGGAGAGTTTCGGAGGTGCATGGGCTGGCCCGTGGATTGTTGCCATGGCACGCGCCGGCTCCTAGCCCCTCGTCGCTGTTTCTCACGGTGACCCGAGGCCACGCGCTGTCGTCGTCCATCGGGCCAACACCTCACCGCGGCTCGCTGCTCCGAGGCGCACGCGGAGCCCGGCGTCGTCGATCGCCTGCAACAGGTGCGGTCCGAACTGATGCGGGCTCGACGCGAGCCAGCCATTTTCTGCGGTGCGAACACAGTCGCGATATGGCCCCACGGCCGCGGCGACGACGGGTCTGCCGACGAGCGCGGCTTCGACCCATTTGAGCTCGCTCTTGCACGCGGCGAACAGCGTGTCCGCGAGCGGCACCACGTGCACATCGGCGCGCCGCAACAGCGCCGGCAGCTCGGGCCACGGCACGGCCGGCAGCTTCGCGACGCGATCCGCGAATGCGCCGAGCGGGCCCGGCGCGTCGATCTCCCCGATTTCTCCGACTAGCAAGAGCCGCGCCTTCGGCCGCGCCGCGAGCACCTCGGCCAGCACTCGTTCGATCGTCGCAAAGTCGGCCGCGTGCGTGCGCGTGCCGGCGAAGTAGCCGATCGTGACCACGCCACCCGGCGCGACGTCGGGTGCCGCGGCCAGGGCCGCTGCGCTGCGCGCGACCATTTCGCGACTCGCCACGTTGCGCACGACCTGGACCTCGAGGCGCGGGAAGCAGTGCCGCAGCTGCACGGCCAGCGTCTCCGTCGCGGCCGTCGCCTCGGACACGAGCTCGAGCACCTGCCC
This sequence comes from Planctomycetota bacterium, assembly GCA_035649575.1. Taxonomy (GTDB): domain Bacteria; phylum Planctomycetota; class UBA1135; order UBA1135; family UBA2386; genus DASVAL01. The sequence continues at coordinate 4,724 of DASRJH010000326.1, read as the reverse complement.
GATGCGGGCCATCTGCTGCACGTAGAGTTCCCGCGCGAGCGGCGTGTAGCCATTCAGGATCGGCAGCTCGGGCCCGTAGCGTTCGTGGATCACGAGGTCGTCGACGTCCACGACCACGCTCTTGCCCTTCTGCCTTGCTTTGCGCACGAACGCCTCGACGGCGGGGTCGTGTGGCACGCGCTGCAGCACGAACTGCTCGTAGCAGTCGACGTAGTCGAGCAGCGGCGCGGCCGGGTGGTCGACGAGATCGCCCGAGCGCCCGGTCGCGGCGTTGCGCTCGAGCGCGTGTTCGCAGCGCCAGCGGCGCGGATGCCCCGGGCAACCCGCGACGAACAGCACGTCCTTGCGCGTCGTCGGCGGCGGCAGGGGCGTGCGCGCCGCCGCGGTCACCGCGCCGACGTAGTTGCGCAATCGCCGCCACGTCGCGCCGATGCCTTCGGCCCGCAGCGAACGCCAGAACAGACCCACGAGCGTGGCCCAGCTCTCGCCGCGCCGGGCGAACAGGAAACGCAGCCCCGGGACAGCCATCGGCTCGCGCACCGTAGCTGAGCGGCCCCAGACACGCCACGACGGCGGCGGCCTTGGCGGGTTGCTTTCTCGCGCGTTCGCCGCAGAATCGCCCGCCAATGTGCGGCATTGCGGGCATCGTCGACCTCGTGGGCAAGTGGAATCGGGCTGCCCTGGCCGAGATCGCCACGCGCATGGCGGACGCCATGCCCTACCGCGGACCCGACGACAGCGGCGTCTGGCTGTCGCCCGACGGCCGCTGCGCGCTGTCGCACCGGCGCCTGTCGATCATCGACACGAGCGCCGGCGGGCATCAGCCGTTCGTGCTGGCCGAAGGCCGGCACGCGATCACCTTCAACGGCGAGATCTACAACTATCTGGAGCTGCGACGCGAGCTCGAGGCCGCGGGGCACCGGTTCCGCACACGCAGCGACACCGAGGTCCTGCTGGCGCTGCTGGCCGAGAACGGCGAGCGCGCGATCGAGCAGCTCGACGGCCAGTTCGCGTTCGGCCATTGGCAGACGGGCAGCCGCGAGCTGCTGCTCGCGCGCGACCCGTTCGGCGAGAAACCGCTCTACTGGAGCCAGGGCGACGGCTGGTTCGCGTTCGCGAGCGAGCTGCACGCGTTGACACGCGTTCCGGGTTTCGACGACCGCATCGACGCCGACACGATCGCCGAGTATCTGACGCTGCAGTATGTCGACGCGCCGCGGTCGATCTACCGCTCTGCGCAGAAGCTGCGTCCGGGCCACTGGCTGCGGCTCGACGGCGACGGCCACGTGCGCCTCGGCCGGCATTTCGCATTCCGGCCGTATGGCGGCGTCCGCCCATCGCGCCCGATGCCCGAGCTCGCCGACGAGCTCGAGGAGATCCTGCTGGGCCTCGTGCGGGCCCGCATGATCGCCGACGTGCCGCTCGGCGCGTTCCTGTCGGGCGGCGTCGACTCGTCGACCGTCGTTGCGCTGATGACGAAGGCGCTCGGCGGGCGCGTCAAGACGTTCTCGATCGGCTTCCAGAACGCACCCGACGAATCCGAGCACCTGTTCGCGCGGCAGGTCGCAACACACCTCGGCACCGAGCACCACGACCGCCTGCTCGAGCTCGACGTGCTGCCACTGCTGCACCACATCGGCACCGTGCTCGACGAGCCGAACGGCGACAGCTCGTGTCTGCCGACGTTCCTCGTGAGCAAGGTCGCGCGGGAGCACGTCACGGTCTGTCTCTCTGGCGACGGCGGTGACGAGATGTTCGGCGGCTATGGCAGATACTTCATGACGCTGCAGGAGGAGGCGCGCGGCAGGCGCGGCTTCGACGCGGGCCGGCGGTACTACGACACGCGGACGCTGCTGTATGTCGACGAGGACCTCATCGAGTTGTTCGGCATGGTGCCGCCGCGAACCAAGGCGCTGCTCGAATCGCTGCGGCGGCGCTTGAGCCGCGAACCCGGACCATTGCTGCATCGCATGCGTCGCCACGACGCCGAGCACTACATGCCGGGCGCCGTGCTCGCCAAGGTCGATCGCATGAGCATGCAGCACTCGCTCGAAGTGCGCACGCCGTTCCTGAGCCGCGAGCTCGCGGCGTTCTGCGAACAGCTCGCGGTCGACGACTGCTACAGGACCAGCCTGCTCTCTGGCCCGCAGGGCAAGCTCGTGCTGAAGCAGGTCGCGCAGCGCTACCTGCCGCGAGAGTGGCTCGACCGCCCCAAGATGGGATTCGGCGTGCCGACGAAGACCGGCTGGGGCAGGGAGAAGATGGTGTCGTGGCTGCGTGAGCTGACGCTCGGCAACGACAGCAAGCTGTCGCAATGGATCGACCGAAAGGGACGCGAGAGGTTCGTGCGCCGCGTCGCCGGGCCGGAGGGCTTCTCGTTCTACCAGGTGTGGATCATGCTCGTGCTCGAGACCTGGCTGCGCGCGCATCCGTGTTCGCGCGGCGACGACGCGACCACACCGCCGCTGGAGCGCCGCACGCTCGAAGAGGTGATGACCGGCGACCTGCACCAGGAGGACCTGTTGCTGCTGCAGCATCTGCATGCGGCGGCGCAGCCGGCGGTCGTCTTCTGCAGCGACGCACTGCCGCCGTGGGTGAGGCAGCTGCCGCAGGGCTCCGTGATCGTCACGCCCGATGCCATCGAGACGCCTCCGGCCGTGCGGAACGCCACGCTGTCGTGGAACGTGCCGGCAGCGCCGGACTGCGCCGGACTGGATTGGCTGCCAGCGGGCCCGGCAGTCTTCGCCGAGCGATTCGAGGAGGCGCATGCCGACCTGTTCGGCTTCCTGCAGGAACGCCGCCAGCCGATCGTGCACCGTGTGGGCAATCGCTGGTGTGTGAGCGAGGCCTCGGCAGTCGCGAACGGGGCGCCCGACATCACGACGCGCTCACCGCGGCTCGGCGAACGGCTGTTCGGACACCGCGTACCGTCGCGGCGCCCCGACGCGATCGAGCACGCGGGTGGCTTCGCCTGGAAGATCGCGCTGCCGAGGTTGGCCAGGGAGCGCGCGCAGGGTCGCAAGGGGCGCCTCGTGATGTTCGAGGACGACGCATTGCTGCCGCACGGCGACAGCAGTCCGCAGGCCATCGCTCGCTACGGCCGCGGCCGGTTCGGTCTCGTCGGCGACTGGCTGTGGTTCGCTTCGAGCGACAACACGGAACCTGCGCGGAACGGGCGGCGCTACCTCGTCGCGTTGCGCGGCAGCCACCGCTCCGGGATGCTGCACTTCCTCGGCGCGACACCGATCGGTCACCTGGCGCTCACGGCGCGCGAGAGTCTGGGCCGCTGGCTCGAGAAGGACCCCGCGAACCAGCGGATCTACCAGTTCCGCCGCCCGTTCCGGAACGACGGCGGAGCCTGCTGGCTCGCGTCGCTGCGGTCCATGCGCGTGCCGCTGCACCTGCTGCAGCAAGGCTGGCACGCCGTCGTGCACGAAGACGGCCGCGCGCTGCCGATGCCCGATTGCGTGCACGAGGAGGTGCGGCGCCTCGGCGGCGGTCGCCACTCGGTGTGGAACGACCACGTCTGGTTCTCGGCTTCGGACGACACGAACCCGAACAACAACGGCCGCATCTACTCGATCGTCATGGTGCCGTCCGGCGAGACGCTGGCCGAGGACAACGGCAGCGCCGAGGGCGTCTGGCTGAAGCCGGCCATCGCGTCGACCGACGACTTCGATCACCGTCTGGACGACCTCGCGCGCGAGGGTGCGCCGCGCGCGCCCGAACTCGGTCCGGGCGGCAGGGTGGTCATGGTCAGCGGCGCGCTGTTTCCGGGCGGCACCGAACGCCAGCTCTGCAACCTGGCCATCGAACTCGACCGCCGCGGCCTCGAGGTCACGATCCTTGCGCTGTCCGGTCTGCACGGCAGCGGCAGCCACTACCGCTCACTGCTGCGCAACACGAAGGTGCAGTTGCGAGCGGCGAGCCGCGCCGACTCCGAGTTCGCGCTCGACACCGCCGCGCGCGACGCACGGCGCCTGCAACTGCTCGCGGGAATGCCCGAGGGGCTGCGCGACGAAGTGTGGCGGCTGTTCTCGCACATCAGCGTCCTGCGGCCCGACGTGCTGCACTGCTGCCTCGACATCCCCAACATCAGCGGCGGCATCGCGGGCCTGGTCGCGGACGTGCCCTGCATCGCGCTCGGGGTGCGCAGCTACAACCCGACGCACTACCCGGATCAGTATCGTCCCTGGTTCGAGCGCTACTACCGGATGCTCGCGGCGAGCCCGCGCGTGCGCATGTTCGCGAACAGCCGCGTATGCGCCGACGACTACGAAACGTGGCTCGGCGCCGGCGTAGGATTCCGCATCGTCTACAACGGCCTCGACACCGCGACGCTCGGCGACGCCAGCGCGGCGGACGTGCTCGCATTCCGCAACGAGTGCGCCGTGCCCGACGGCGCCCCTCTTGTAGCCGGCCTGTTGCGCCTCAACGAAGAGAAGCGACCGCTCGTGTTCGTGCGCGCGATCGCCGCGGCGCGGTCCGTGGTCCCCGACCTGCACGCGGTGCTCGCGGGCGACGGTCCGATGCAGGCCGAGGTCAACGAGCTCGCCCGGAGCCTCGGCCTCGGCGACTGCCTGCACGTGCTCGGCCGGCGGCTCGATGTCGCCACGATCCTGCGCGCCGCCGACATGGCGCTGCTCACGTCGCGCATCGAAGGCACGCCGAACGCGCTGATCGAGGCCGCCTGGTTCGGCCGCGCCGTCGTGTCGACGGCGGCC
>DASRJH010000325.1:0-29179 GCA_035649575.1 Planctomycetota bacterium | reverse complement strand
CGACGAACCCTCCGCACCTCGGCCTCGGCTGGACCGACAACTGCGACCGCTGCCACATGCCGACCGGCTGGCGGCCCGCGACGGTCAGGTGATCGCGCGCCGCAGCGCGCGACCCGCTGTGTCCCGAAGTGAGACAGCGGTCTGCGCGCATGACGTTGGAATGTCGATGAGGCGACCGGAGCGAAAGCGATGGCACCGACAACCCTCGGCAACGGCCCCTTCAAGCAACCACTTCGCATCCTGGCGCTGCTCGCGCTGGGAGCCTTCGTCGCGACGTCCGCGTTCCATACCTCGTGTGTCGACCAGTCGGGACGCGCCAATGCCATCGCCGTTAGCTCGTCTTGCATGAGGTGCCACAACGGGTCGGCGCAGAGCGACTACGCGGGCCCCGGCATCGAGAATCCTCATCCGTTCCCCGGCGCCGATCATCTGTCCTGCACGCAGTGCCACGGGGGCAACAAGGACGGTATCGACGCGGCCTCGAGCCACGTGCCGCCGCCGCCGTCGATCGGCGACCGCGCGCAGCAGGACATCGACGCGCACGCCTGGTTCAACAAGCTGACGCTGGCCGGCATCGACAAGGTGCCGGACTACACGGTGAACGGCGTCACCTACACTGGCATCGACTACCTGCAGTTCCTGAATCCTGGCGATCTGCGCGTGACCAGGCTCGCGCGCGGCTGCGGCCTCTGCCACCTCGATCATGCGACGAGCGTGAGCCGGTCGCCGCTCGGCACCGAGATGGGCATCTTCTCGGGCGCGTTCTACGCGGTCGGCATGGAGAACGCGATCCAAGCACAGCAGGGGCTCTTTCAAGACAACGCGGCCGACTACGGCTGGCGGGCCGCCGAAGACCCGACCCACGTCCACGACCCGAACCAGGTCGGCAAGATCGGCCGCCTGCTCGAGCCACCGGTGTGGAGCTCGCGCGACACGCAAGGGCCCGAATACATCTTCCGCAACCAGAACTTCCGCTCCGCGAACCTCGTCAACGACGTGAACCCGGACGGTTCCGTGGTGACGGGCTCACGGCTCGCGAAGCTCTACCAGGAACAGGTCGCGTTCACGTGTGGCGACTGTCACCTGGGCAGCAGCGGCGCCAACAACCGCTACGGCGACTTCCGTCCTTCGGGCTGCACGGCGTGCCACATGCCCTACAGCCAGGACGGCAGGAGCCGCAGCCGGGATCCGAACGTGCCGAAGAACGAGCCGGCGAATCCCGACGCGATCGACGATCCGGAGCGCGCGCACGTGCGTTCGCACCGCATTCGCGGCGTGGCCAGGACGCTCCAGAACGGCGTCACGGTGCAAGGCATCGACGACCACACGTGTGCCGGCTGCCACCAGGGCAGCAACCGCATGGTCATGCAGTACTGGGGTATCCGCCTCGACCAGAATCAGGACGTCGTGCACGGCACCCAGTACCCGGCCAACCCGTTCACGTTCCGGACCACGCGCGACGACCCGCGTCTGTTCGACCCCATCGTCGGCAACAACACGTTCAACGGCCGCAATCACAACCAGTATCTGCTGGCCGAGGACTACGACGGCGACGGCCGCGACGACACGCCGGCGGACGTGCACTACGACGCGGGCATGGGCTGTGTCGACTGCCACGGCAGCGTCGACGTGCACGGCGACTTCAGAGCACCAAACGGCGGCAACATCGTGAGTCGCATGGGTCATGCGATCAAGATCCGCTGCGAGGACTGCCATGGCACGGCCACGGCCTACGCGGCCACGACCACCGGCACCAACTACGCGGGCCAGCAGGTCACGCTCGGTGTCGACAGCGGCGGCAACCCGCTGCGCCACGTCGAAGTCGACGGTCAAGGCAACCGCTGGCTCACCAGCAAGCTCGACGGCAGGCGCCACTACATCAGGCAGGTCCGCGACGTGATCGTGGACAGCGGCAAGCTGCACCCGGTCTCGAACGAGCCGATCTACACCGCGATGGGCTCCTACGCGATGGGCCGCGACGACGGGCTCGCGAGCACGGGCATCGGCCCGCAGCAGACCGGTGCCCCGCACGCGGGCTTCAGCCACCTCGACAGCATGAACTGCGCTGCGTGCCACTCCTCGTGGAGCAACACCTGCGTCGGCTGCCACCTCGAGGGCCAGTACGACGAGGGCAACAACTTCAGCAACATCACGGGCGAGCGCATCGTGTACAAGCAGCGCTTCGCGGACTTCGTCTACCAGTCGCCGGTTCCGTTCACGCTCGGCATCCGACCGGACAACAAGATCGGAACGTCGGCGACGAACACGAAGGTATTCTTCACCTACAACGACCTCAATGGCGTGCGCTCGCAGACGTTCGCCTTCACGGACCGCAACGGCGGCGGCGCGAACCCGGCCAGCGGCTTCCCGTCGCTCGGACACAATGCGTTCCTCGCGCACTCGATCCGCGGCCGCGTCAGCGCGACCAACGAAGGTCCGCGCTACTGCGTCGCGTGCCACCTGACCACGTATTCGGTCGGCACCTACAGCAGCCAGTACGCGCAGTTCCGCAGCACACTCGCGGCCAACAACTTCGCGAGCCTCGACTACAACCTGCTCAAGCAGCACATCGGCAGGAACCCGGGCAACCAGCTCGACTCGCCGATCTTCGTGCACATGGTCGCGGGTCTCGGCACGGGTCTGTTCCTGTTCGGCCGCAATGGCGCGGCGCAGAACCCGCTCGACAACAACGCGAACCGCTTCGGCAGCGGCGGTACAGCACCGAGCGCCTACTTCAACGCGGCGAACGTCTACTACGACCTCGACCGCGTCGTCGACCCCAATGGCCAGGGGAACGGTTCGAGCAATCAGCCGATGCTGCAGCCGATCGTCGGGCCGAACCGACGCGATGGCTCGAGCGATCCGAACATGGCGGGCCCGCTCGGCGCGACGTTGACGCGGCGGCTCGCGGATCCGGCCACGGGCATCGTGCTGAACAGCTGGGTCGACGCGGATCGCACGCGGCGCGGCGGCGCCGGCGCGTTCATCCCACCGTAGTCGCGCGGTTCCTCTGGCAACCCTTCGCGGCCGCCTCGCGCAGCCACCGCGCCACGGCCAGCGCATTGCCGAGCCGTTCGCGCGCGCGGCCGCGGCACTCGTTCTCGATGCCGGTGAGGTGCTCACGCTGCAGCACGGTCTCGAGGAAGCTCGCGCGGTGGTTGCGCAGATTGCAGTAGTTGGTCTTCAGCACGGTCCGCGGACGAACGCCGACCACGCTGCTGCCCCAATCGAGCGTACTCTGGGTCCACGCCGCGATCGGCGCGTCGGCGCCCGCGAAAGTCAGAAAGCGCGCGCTGGCTTCGGCCAGCGTTTCGCCGCCGGCCAACGCCTGCGGCTCGAGTTGCATGTGGGCCAGGTGGTGCGGCGAAGGCCACTCGCCGGCGGGGCGCAGCAGCGCTTCGAACACCCCGCCGGTGCGGACGCGGGCCGCGACCCATTGCACGAGCTCGCGCGTCGCAGTGGGTTTCCCTCCCGGCAGCGAAGACTCGGCGTACGCGACGACGAGCCGCGGATCGAGCAGCAGCGGCGACAGCGCGCGGGACTCGCGCATGCGTGCGGACTTGGCGCGGCCGCGGCGTTCCTGCTGGGCAACGATCTCGACCTGGCGATCGATCATGCGGTCGAAAGCGGCCAGCAGGCCGTCGAGCCCCGACGTGGAAGGCTCGAGGATGCGCAGCGCCTGCACGACGGCTTCGACGGTCGAGACGTAGTCGGCCTGCGGTTCGCGGCGGATGCGGTAGCGGCTCGGAGCGACCGGACGCAGTCGCACGTGACGCAGACGCTGCAACCACGGATTCTCGCGGTAGAGGCGCTTGCTGTGTGCCCAGGTGCCGTCGAGCACGACGAGCGTGGTCGGGCGCTCGGTCCTCGGCAGATCGGCGAGGTCCACAGCACTCGCGTGTGGGAACAGCACGGCCGCATCGCGCGGCACGTCGACGGGACAGTTCAGATCGCCCGAGAGGCCCTTGTAGGCGACATGGATGCGCGACTGCGGCAGACAGAGTGCTATGAGCCGCGCCGTGCCGAACGGATGGCAACGTTCGTGCGGGTGCTGCAGGATCTCGATGCGCGTGCGCGTGGGCAGCACCGGCAGCTCGCTGCAGAAACACGTCGCCACGGGGCGCCAACAGCGGTAGCAACGCAGGCGGTGTTCGGCAGGAGCGGTGATCACGGACATGGGCGGCTGCATCAGGGGCGCTGCTCGTCGAGAGCGCGCTGGTAGTCTTCCGGCGTGTTCACGTTCTGCAAGAAGCGCAAGCTGGGGTCGAACAACGCGAGCTCGGCCTCGCCGAGCACGCGCGCAGGCACGGCGGTGGCCAGGGCCCGCGGCGTGCGGATGCCCTTTGCGAGAAGGGCCTCGGCCGCGGGCAGCACGGCGAGCCGGTAGACCGCGCACAGCGGCTGCAGGTGGCCGAGTGCATCCGGCATCACGAGTGGCGCGTCGCCGAGCCGATCGACGAGCCACGCGACCACCGCCGCCGGCAGGAACGGTGCATCACAGCCCGTGGCGAACACGGCATCCTGATCGCCGAGCAGGTCCTCGCGGCGCAGGAAACGCAGCCCCGCGACCAAGGCTGCGAGCGGGCCCGCATCGGGCGCTTCGTCCGTGATGATCCGCGCGGCCGCCGGCAACACGGGCAGTTCCTGGCCGGCCCGCGCGACGACGACGACCGGCGCCGTGCAGCCGAGCAGGGTCTCCACCGTGCGTCCGAGCAGCGTCTGGCCCGCGATGCGCAGCGACTCTTTCGGCCGACCCATGCGCTTGCTGCGTCCGCCTGTCAGAATGATCGACCCTGTGCGCATGCGTACCTTGTCCGGCATTCCGCGGCAGGTGGCAAGTCGCCAGTGTCGTTCTCGCCAACGTCGTTATCGCGAGTGTCTTTCGCATGCAGCAACCGCTCCCCAAGAAGGCCAATCTCGTCACGCCGTTCCTGTTCCGCATCGAATGGAAGGACGGCGCCGTCTCCGACTACAAGGCGCGCGACCTGCGGCTCGCGTGTCCTTGCGCTAGCTGCATCGAAGAGGGAACGGGCCGCCCGTTGCTCGATCCGACCACGGTCAAGGAGGACATCCTGTTCATGGGTTCCGAGCTCGTCGGCCGCTACGGCCTCGCGTTCTTCTGGAGCGACGGACACAAGACCGGCATCTTCGCGTGGCCGCGCCTGCGCCAGCTCGGCGAGCTCCGGAGCGGCGCGTGAAGCGCGACACCGACTGGCGCCCTGTGATGCAGCTGTGCCAGCGCGTGCTCGAACGGCTCGACTGGCAGGCGCTCGGCGAGATCTACTTCCATTGGGGCGGCGAGCAGTTCTGGCGCGAACGGCTGCCGCAGGTGGTGGCGCTCGGTGAACGACTCGGCATGCGCCTCTTGCAGCAGCTGCCGCGTGGCGGCGCGTCGTTGTGGGTCGGCGCGGGCGTCGCGGAGCTGCCCGTGCTGCTCGCCGAGGTGCTGCTGCACGAACGCACGGTAACGGCCGCGAACCTGCGCGAGCGCGAGTGCGAGGTCATGAATGCCGGCCTGCTCGCGGCGGCTCCCGAGGTCACGCTGCGATTCGTCGCCGGCGACGCGCGCACCGTAGAGCCGGGAAGGTCGTTCGATCACATCGGCTGCATCAGCGTGTTCACGGATCCCGAGACGTGGCCCGTGATCAGCGACATGGCCTACGGGCGCGTGGCGCCAGTGCAGCTCGACGTCGAACGGTTCCTGGCTGAACGCGAGGCCACGCGCGCCGTCGCGAAGGGTCTGTTCGCGCGCTTGCAGCGGCCCGGGCTCGTGACGACGTCGGCCGAGGAGGTGGCATGGTTCCTCGAGCAGGCCGAAGCCCATGGTGCGAGCGTCGAAGCGAGCGAGGACCTCGTGGCGACGGCCGTCGTCGGCGACCCGGTCGGCTTCCTCACGGTCCGCTGAGCCGCGTTGGCGAACTACGGCGTCAGGACCAGCGCGATCGGGTTCGTGGCAGCCGTGAACAACTGCGTATTGCCCAGCAACACGGCCGCGAAATGCGTGGTACCCCCGGACAGGGCTGCCGCCGGCGGCAACGTGAACGTCGCGCGGCCGAGGCCCTGCGCGTCGAACGAGCCGAGGAACTGGCCGAAGACAGGACCATTGAGACCGTTGATGCCCGCCTGCGTCAACCCGTCGGGGTTGAGCGGCAACGTCACACCAGGCCCCAGCGGCAGACCCGGAGACGTGCCGGAGCCGCCCCAGACCACGAGGTAGAGAGTGGTCGCGGGGTTCGCGCAGGGCGCCACGACCACGGGATGCAGGACGCCGCCGCCCGCGACCGAGAGAGTCGCGCTGTCGCGCGGGTAGAGCAGCGGATCGTCGTACTCGAGCTTCGTCACGCAGGCGCCGCTCTGCACCATCAGCGAGACCCTGCGTTCGTTGTCCTGCTCGTTGTACTCGAGGACGGCGTTGTTGCGGTCGATGACGGCATACGCGAAGTGGGTCTGCGGCGGCAGCGACCACGGCAGCTGCACGGGATGCTGGATCGACACGCTGTTCAGCGCGGCCAGACCGTTCACGGTCACCTTGCCGAGGTAGATGTCGCCGGTCGTCCAGGCCGGACCCGTCGTGAGGAAGAACTCGACGTCGAACGGCGGCGCCGTTGCCGGCCCGTCGTTGGCGATCGTGGCGCAGAGATTGACGTTGCCGCCGCGCGTCACCCACACGGGGTTCGCCCAGTAGGTCGGAATGCGCAGCTGGGAGGCGGCCGGATTGGTCACCGTGACCTGCCACGTCTGCGTCTCGAGCATGGTCCCGGCTGGGTCGTTGCGCACGAACGTCGATTGGTCGAGCACGGAAACAGCGACCGTGTGCTGACCGAGGCTCAGCGCCGTGGAGTCCAACACGAAGCTCGCGGTCTGCGCGCCCGGGACCTCGGTGCCATCGACCTTCCACGTGATCACGGGGTTGTTGCCCGCGGGCACGATGTGCGAGATCGAGAACGGCTGCAGGCTCGGTTGCTGGATCACGACGTCCGTCGTGCTCGGAGCGAACGCCGCGATCGTGTCGACGATCGCGTTCGTGTCGGTCGTGATGGCCTCGATGCAAACGGAGCACAGCGGTACGCCGGTGCTGCGCATGAGGCAGTCGCGATCCGGGCGATAGAGGCCGAACTGGTGGGCGCCGGCACCTTCGAAGGCCCTGATGCCGTTGCCCTGCCAGTGGGACCACTTCTGGCCGAGCGGGTGCGTCGTGGTGTTCACGGACGACGGCTCGGGGCCCGTGTAGGTCGAGATGGGGACCTCGTACTCGTCACCGAGTCCGGCGAGGGTGTGGCCCAGTTCGTGGGTTTGCACCTCGACCATGAGACTGCCGTTGTAGCTGACCGCGAACGTGCCCGCGCAGCCGCCATACCGGTTGTCGTTGACGAGCACGAGCACGCGGCCTTCGGTGGCCGGCGCCAGCGCCGCGTCGAGGAGCGCCTGACTCGTGTTCTGGATGTAGAGGCAGCGTCCCACTCCGCCAGTGTTGTAGGCGGCGTCGTAGGCCGTGTTCCGGTAGATGGGTGGCACGACGTCGGGATGGTCCGCGCCGCTCTCGGCGCTCGCGCGGAACACCGTGTGCACGTTGTAGTAGGCCCCGAACGTCCGGTAGGGCTCCTTCTGGAACAGTCCGGCCAGGAACATGACCACGTCCGCCATGAACTGGGGCTGCTCGGCGGCCTGGTAGCCGTCGCCGAGGATGACGAGGTCGTAGAGGCTCTGCGTCGGGCCGTTGTTGAGCACGGTCTGCACGGTCGGCGCCTGCGCTGCGGCGTGCGTCGCGAAGATGCAGAGCAGGGCTCGAGCGAGACAACGTTTCATCGACGGCTCTCGGCGAGGTCACGCACGTGGGCTCCCGTCGCGGTGCCGAGCATGTGCCCTCGGTCACCGTCCTGTCGCGTCAGCGTGTAGGTGGCCGCCGCGTCGAAACGCGGCACGTTGACGAGCATCGCGATGCGCGAGTCGCGCACGACGCAGCCTTCGACCGTCAATGGGCGCCCTCGCTCTGCTGCCGCGACGGCGAACTTGCTCACGTCGAGCGGCACCGTGGCGAGAGTCGCCCCGCGCTCGTCTTGCACCGTGAGAGTCCACGTGCTCGAGAATCCCTTCGGCACGCCGGCCCACGGGTCGGTCTTCGCGCTGGCATGGGTGATTGTCAGCTGGTCGCGATCCCCTTCGACCACGAGCACATAGTGTCCATTGGCGACCGGCGGGCTCTGCGGCAATGGCAGCGCACCAGGAGTCTCGGGCTCGAATGTGAAGGCAAGAACGCAGAGACCGGCGAGCAAAGCGCCGAGGCCAACGGTTTGGGTTGGTTGCATCTTCCTCTTTGAGGGGCACCGCGGAGCATAGCGAGCGTGCAACAGGAGTGGAAAGCCCTGCCGTGCGCGGCCAGGATGGCTGGATGGATTTCCGCGGCCGCGTCTTCCTGGCCCCGCTGACGAAGGGCGGCAACCTGCCGTTCCGCCGCCTGTGCCGGCAGCACGGATGCTCCGTCACCATGGGCGAGATGGCGTATGCCTACCAGGTCGTACGGCGCAGCAAGAGCGAACTGGCGCTGCTGCGCAAGCATCCTGACGAGACCGACTTCGGTGCACAGATCGCGGCGTCGAAGAGCAGTGATGCGATCGCCGCAGGGTTGGCAGCCGTCGAGCGTGGCGCCAGCTGGGTGGACCTCAATTGCGGCTGTCCGATCCACGACATTGTCCGCCGCGGCATGGGCGCCGTGCTACTGCAGCGGCCGGCCCACCTGGGCAGACTCGTCACGGAAATGGTGAAGGGCATCCCCGTTCCGGTCACCGTCAAGATCCGGCTCGGTTGGGCCGAAGGCGAGCAGAACGCGAGCCAGGTCGCGAAAGTCATCGAAGAGGCCGGTGCCGCCGCGGTCAGCGTTCATGGCCGCACGCGCGAGCAGCGATACTCGCGCGCCGCCGACTGGGAGGCGATCGCTCGCATCGCGGCGGAGCGCACGATCCCGGTGATCGGCAACGGCGATCTGCTCACGTGGTACGAGACGCACGAGAGGTGGCAGAAGAGCGGCGTCGCGTCGGTGATGATCGGCCGCGGGGCACTGATCAAGCCGTGGCTCTTCCGCGAGATCGCCGAGAAGAGATCGTGGGAACCGACGGCGCAGCAGCGGCTCGGCATCTATCACGACTTGGCACAGATGATGAAGTCCCACTTCCGCGACGACGAGAAGGGACGCGAGCGCGCGATGCGCTTCCTGCCCTGGCACTTCGAGTTCCTCTGCCGCTACCGGCCGCTGCCGCGCGAGCGATGGGAAGCAGCCTCGCGCGAGCATCCGCTCATGCAGACGCGCTTTCCCGACGACGAGCCGGGTCTTGCCGTGCTCGAACGACTGCTGCGCGACGTGCGACCCGAAGTGCACCTGCGCCTCGCGACGTTGTTGTGGGAGGCCGTGGACCCGGCCGAGGCGGAGGTGCGTGCACTGGCGCTCGCGGCCGAGATGCCGCCACGCGCGGACGAGCCCGGCGAGATCGCGACAGCGCACGGATGAGCGTCAGCGCGGCTCGACGAGCCACATCGGCCACGATGCATGCGCGAGCTCGGTGACGCGAAAGTCACGCCGGATGGCTTCCTCGAGCATCTTCGAGCTCTCGCTCATGCGCGGGGGCAGGTCGCTGCGCAGTTGGTAGCTCGTGTCGAACAGGAACTTCCCGCCGCCCGAGCCCGTCTTCACCATCTCGTAGAACACCGAGAACCAGACCGGGAGCGGGATCTCGACGGGGACCAGGTAGAGGCGTGCATTGAGTTCTTCGACGCCCGGCAGGTAGATCTTCACGCTGGGTGCGTTGTCGTTGCTGGACAGCACGAGGCCCTTGCCGCCGAGGTGTTGGCGCACGCGGTCGACGCGCTCTGCGATCTGGAACCCCTCGCGGTCGAAATCGCGCACGAAGTGGAAGCCGGCCCAGGCTTGCAGTGCGAGCAGGACCAGTGCGCTCGGTATGGCGACGCGCCGCGGCAGTCGCGACGCCAACGCCGCGACGAGCACCGCCATCACCCACGATTGGCCGAGCAGGTAGCCACCGTTTTCGGGAATGCCCCACCACAGCACGCAGCCCACACCAGGCACGAGGAACACAGCGCCGCACCAACGCAGCCAATGGTCGACTCGGCGCACGCACAGCGCCGCGATCGTCACGGGCACGAGCAGGAACAGAGGCCCGAGGAATGCCTCCCAGACGATGCTCGGCGTGAACGCGTGGCGCCACCCGCCGACCGTCGTCACGACGAAGTCCGGGTTCAGGGTGAGCCCGAAGCCGCGCAGCCAGTTGCTGAGCAGGTGGCCGAGAGTCAGCGACAGCAGCAGTGTCGTTCCGACCAGGAACAACGCGAGCGGGCGAAACGCGGCAGTGCTTCGAGCCCGCGCGCACTGCACGAGCAGCACCCAGCCGGGGCCGAGGATCGGGGTGCTCTGGTGCGTGAGGTAGGGCAGCCAGAACACCGCAGCAGTCAACGTCGTCGCGAGGACTGGTCGCTGCCATGGAGCCGCCAGTGTGATCCACGCGCATGCCGTGACGACCGCAAAGTGCAGCGTGTGCAATTCGACCGCCGAGCCGAAGAACCAGAGCACCGGCGAAACGGCCAGTAGCCCCGTGCCCGCGACGCTGGCCCAGGGCCCCGCCCCGAGCCGGCGACAGCACAGATACGTGAACGCGGTGCCGATGGCTCCGTACCACCGGCTCAGCGCCTGGAGCACCGCGACCGGATCGTCAGCGGGGGCCAGCAGTCCCGCTGGCAGCGCGGCCTGCAGCCACCAGGCGGCCGGCAGGTAGAGCACGTTGTGATAGCCGAGGTAGGCCCGGTCCGGGAAGGCGAACCAGTCCGAGAGCATCGCGCCGTCGTTGCCGTAGATGCGCCCGAGCCGTGTCGTCGAGTAGAGGGCTGCGGATAGAAGACACAACACCAGCGCGATCGCGAGGTCGCGCCCGTGGCGACTCGGTTCCACCGGCTCGACGGCAGGCGTCATCACGCTTTCGGGCTGCCTGGCCGCTGCGACTCTGCGGACCGCGATTCTGCGAGCCGTGATTCTGCGAGGCGTGACTCCGCGAAAAGGGCGAAGCGGAAACCGACGCGTCGCAGCGTGTATTGCGCCGCCGCCTTGAGGTTGTCGAACCCGTATCGCACCGAAGCCCAGAACCCGATCGACGAGGCTTCCTTGAAGTAACGCACGGGCATCGGCGCGTCGGCCACGACGAACCCGTGCCAGATCGCCTGCGCGAGGAATTGCGCGTCGAAGCCGAATGCATCGCTGTTGCCTTCGAACGCGACCTTTTCGAGCACCTTGCGCCGGTAGACGCGGAAGCCCGAGTGGAACTCGCCGAGGTTCAGACCGTACGCGAGGTTCAGCATGATCGTCAGCATCCGGTTGAACAGATACTTCCACGCCGGCATCCCGCCGCGAAGTGCCTCGCGTCGCGTGCGGATCCGGTTGCCGAGGATCACGTCGCACACACCTCGCTCGATGAAGCCCACGAAGTGCGGCACCAGCGACGGATCGTACTGATTGTCCGGATGCAGCATGACGACGATGTCGGCCCCGCGCTCGAGCGCCCCGCGGTAGAGCATCTTCTGATTGCCGCCGTAGCCGAGATTGCGCGGGGTCTTCAGCACCGGAAAACCCAGGCGCTCGGCCACCGCGATGGTCTGGTCGCGACTGCAGTCGTCGCCGACCAGGATCTCGTCGAAGCAGCCGGACGGCAGCGCGGCGACCGTCGCCTCGAGGGTCTGTTCCGCGTTGTAGGCGGGCATCACGATGATCACCCGCGGTCGCGCGCCGCGCTTGTTCGACTCGTTCATCGGTCCCCGTTCTACTTCGCGACCTGGCGGAACCACAGCGCGGTGCGCCGGACCTTCTGTCGCAGCTCTTCCCACGGCTTCTCCAGCGGGGAGCCGGGAGCCGGCGCGGGGCCGAGCTCCATGAGCCTTTGCGCGCGCACCGGATCGGCCATGAAGTCCCGCGCGCCTTCGTGCATGGCCGTCGCGAGCCAATAGACCTCCTCCGCAGTGCGTGAGCCGTCCGCACCCTTCTGCTCGAGCGTCTCGATGGCTTCGGCGCCGCGGCCTGTTGCCCACGTCAACAGGAAGACGCGGATCGCTTCGCCCCGCTGTGTCTTGGTCAGCAGCGAGAGCGCGAGGTCCGGGTGCCCCGCGCTGCTGAGCCGATCGACGGCCGTATTGCGCTGTGCTTCGTCGCCTTGCTCGACCGCTTCCATCAGGTCGATCAGCTCGCGAACCTGGCGCGTGCTCTGCTCTTCCTTCTCAGTGCGCGCGGGGAGCATGGCCAACGCTGCGCGCGCGCGCACGAAGTCGCGTTCGCGCAGCCAGGCCACCGCGAGATCGTTGGCAGCTCTGCGATCGCCCGCCGCGATCAGGGCCTCGAAGGCTGCCGGCGTCACATCGAACACCAACCACGCAGCACCATCGTGGTCGATCGGCGTGAACCTCGTGAGCCAGTGGTAGGTGCGCGTGGGATCCTCGGGATCCCGGGACTTGAGGTCCTCGGTGTAGGCAGCCACGAGGCCGAAGCGCGGCCCCTCGTGGATCCGCAGACAGGTCACCGGCGGGTGCCGGCTTCGCAGCGCCTCCTGACCGGACCCGTGCCGCTGCATCCAGTCGCAGTTGCCATCGGCGCAAATCTTGTAGCCGCCTTCGCTGCCGCCTGCGATCGCATTGAAGTAGCCGATGTAGTGCGGCCAACCGGCGGCGGCGACGAACACCGAGCTCGCGACGGCCAGCGCCGTGACGCCGCGACCTGGCTTCGTGATCGCCCATGGATGCCGCAGCCAGGCTCCCGCGAGCAACAGCAGCGCGGGGACCATCGGCATCACATAGCGCACGCCCATCTGCAGCGCGCGCGTCGCGCTGAGGTAGACGAGCAGCGTGAGCGGTGGGATCAACGCACAACTCCAGAAGAAGCGCGGTTCCATCGCGCTGCGGCGACGCCATGCCTGCAGCAGAGCTGCCGAACCCAGCGCCGAGAGGCCGAGCGTCGCGAGCGGGGTCTTGGTGAGCAACGAGACCGGGTAGTAGGCCCAGTGGTTGCCGACGCGGTCGAGGAACGTGCCGTTCGCCTGTTGGGAGCCGACGCTGGTCTGATAGTCGATGCCGAGCACGAGCGGTTCGGGCAGCAGGCCGAGCAACTGCGGTCCGAGCGGCAGCGCGGCAATCGCGCGCAGCGCACCGGAGCTCAGCGAAGTTGCTGCCGACGGCGCGAACGACGGCGACGCGAACAGGTAGCAGCAGTGCAGCGTCGCGATCGCCACGGCGCCTGCGATGACCAGCGCGACCGCGGCCAACGACGCGCGTTTCGCGAGACTGCGCGGGCCTGTGCCGAACCGCGGCGGCATCGGGTCGAAGCCCAGCCACACGGCGAGAACGACCACGGGCACTGCGATTGCCGAGGTCAGGAGCCCCGCATACTTGGTGGCCACCACGGCGCCGAGCGCCGCGCCCGCGACCAGCAGGTCCCGCACGCGCGACGAGCGCAACCAGCGCCAGAGCAACCACGCGGCCGTGAGGCTCGTCGCCGTGAACGCAACGTCCGACGACAGCAGCGGGCCGTAGGCGAGCATGGTCGGGTTGGTCGCGGCGAGGAACGAAATCAGCAGTGCCGCGCGTGGGCCCAGTGCCGCGCGACTCCAGAGCACGAGCACCGTGAGCAGCAGGGCAGGAAACACGAGCATGCCGAGCCGCGCGCGGTGCAGTGTCTCCGGCGCGGTAGCGTCCTCGGACGCGCTGCTCGTGAGCTGCGTGCCGAGCAGGATCAGCGGACCCTGGAAACGCTGCTCGACCATCTCCAAGGGCTGCCGCGCGACCAGGGTTCGACCTGCCAGCAGGTAGTTGACCTCGTCTGGCGTGCGCTCGACGCGCTGCGACAGCACCGCGAGCATCGCGAGCCCCGCCAGCACACAACCCCAGGTGAGCGCCGTCAGCAATCGACTGGTGGGGACGCGCTCAGCGGTCGGCGTGTTGCCAGGGCTGGCCGGGGCGAACTGGCTCATGCGCCGTTGAACCTCGACTGGAACGTCGCGAGCGCCGCCAAGACTTCTTCGAACGGCGGAGGTGGTGTGAGGAACATATCGCGCTGCATCGCTGCGTAGTCGGCGCGCCATTCTGCGAGTTGGCCGGGCTTCGGTGTCATCTCCACCGTGCCGCGCTTCATGGTGGTGTAGTCGACCCAGTTCTGGCGGAAGTACACCTGCCGATGCTCGACAACCTGTTCGAACAGCGATGCGTCGGCGACCGCCTGGTCGGCAATTCCCGCTTCGATGAGTCGCCAGACATCGTGGAAGTGGCGCGCCATCCTCGGGCGTCGCGTCTTGCCCGCGGGGCGGTGCCTCTCCTCGTGGAGCAACAGCACCTTTTCCCAGAACGTGCGTTCGGGCAACAGTGCGCGGACGAGGCAGGCCTTCGCGAGGAAAAGCGAGGGGAATGCCTGCGCGACGAGCGAAGTCACCTGCCTCGACTCGACCGGCCAGGGGTCGGAGCGAGCGCCGAACTCCAGCTTGACCATGGGCTGCACATACGTCGGGGTGCCCGCTCCGGCCGCACGAGGATAGGCGAACAGCAGCGTACCGTCAGGGTCGTGAGAGTCTGCGGTCAGGCTCCAAGGTTCCTTCGGCACGAGCGCCTGCAAACGCACTCGAAGCGCTGGTGCGATCTGCCGAGCGATCGAATCGCGGCAGGCCTGCCTCAGTGCGTCGAGGCGGCGTTGGCGCTCCTTGCCGCTGCTCACCCTTTCCGGCGCCTGATCTCCGCCGAAGCCAAGCGCGTCGCGGTCGATCGTGAGGTCGATGTCCTCGGAGAAGCGATCGTTCAGCCCCCAAGCCTTCGACAGCGACGTTCCACCCTTGAACGTGAGATGCTCGCCGCACGCCGGCAGCACGAACAGCTCGCGCAGCATCACGCAAGCCCATAGGTCCTTCTCGACGCTACCCGGCGGCCAGCCGTACTTCGCAGCCGTTTGTTCGAACGCTCGCGCGCGAACCTCGGCCGGCTGCGCCAGGAAGCGCTCCACTACGCGGCTCCGCTCGCGATCTCGCGCATCATCTCGCCGATCCAGACCGGTGCGAGCGGAATGTCCGCCAGCAGCCGGGCGCGATCCTTCTTGTCGAGTCGACGTCGCAGCTTGTCGATGACGGTGCGGTCGACGTGGCGCTGCCCGAGATGGCGCAGAGCTTGGATCACGAGGCCGCTGATGCGGCCGGCAGTCGCCATGTTTCGCGGCGTCGTTCGCCGCAGCACGATACGCTGTCTGCCCACGCGCACTTCGCGCGGCGTGCCGTCAGTGAGGTAGACGATGCGTTGTGGGACCTGATCGGACAGGCCGAGCAGGTTCGCAGCGTAGGCGCCGGAGGGCTGCAGCCTCAGGTGGTGCTCGCCGGCCAACGCGTTGGCGATCTGGTCCGGGGTGGCATGCAACTCGCCGAGCACGGGATCGATCTGCGGAACCTGGTAGAGGCCGCGCGCCGGCTGCTTCAGGGTGCCTGCCTTCAGGTAGCGTGCGAGTGCCGACGCGACTGCGGTGCGCGTGCCGAGGCGCTGGAGGTCCCGCGGCTTGAAGATCGTGCCCGGCTTCATGCTGCGGATTCGCTGAAGGACGAGACTGTCGATGGACCCAGCGTGCTTGCTCACGGGATTTGCCACAAAACTAGCCTGTTTTTGTGGCAA
The DNA here is from genome assembly GCA_035649575.1 of Planctomycetota bacterium. GTDB lineage: Bacteria > Planctomycetota > UBA1135 > UBA1135 > UBA2386 > DASVAL01. The sequence goes on along the minus strand of DASRJH010000325.1, from coordinate 13,501 downwards.
AAAGTAGCGGCGCGAACTCGCGAGCACCGCACCGGCCCACGCAATCGCCGGCGTCAGCGACCCGCTGCGATCTGCGCCAACGCCAGCGCCCATTGCGGCAGCGCGCGCGGCAGCCGGCGGTCGGCGCTGCTGTTCACCATCACCGCGACGGCGATCTTGGCGTCCGGGAAGTAGCGCATCTCGCTCATCCAGCCCGGGAAGAACCCGCGGTGACCCCAGGCCGGCCCCAGCGCCGTGTCGTCGACGATGCAGCCGAGCCCGTAGAGTGTGCCCTTGCCGAGTGGCGCCGGCTTGCCGTCGACGACCTGCGCGCGCAGCTCGCCGAGCACGTCGCCTTCGTAGAGGGACCTGGCCCAGCGTGCGAGGTCGCCGGCCGTCGTCGCGAAGCCGCCGCCCGCGCCTTCGAAGCCCGGATCGAACGGCAGCTCGCCGTCGACCAGCATCGCGTCGCGGCCGCCGAACGGATTGCTCTCGCCGGCATGGCCCTGCACGAGGCCCGGGATCTTGCGGCCGACGCTCGGCACCGTGTGGGCGAGCTGCAGCGGGACGAGGAAGCGGCGCGCGATCTCGTCGTAGCACGGTGCGCCGGCGACCTTCTCGAGCACCATCGCGAGCAGCACGTAGTTGGTGTCGCTGTAGTCGAAGCCCTCGCCCGCGGCGAAGCGCGGCTGCTTGTCGAACACGAACGCCAGCTCCTCGAGCGGGGTGAAACAGTGGTCGGGCCTGGCGAGCAGCTGCTTCGTGAACTCGGGATCGAACTCGTAGCGCATGATCCCGCTGCGGTGCATCAGCAGGTGGCGCAGCGTGATGTCGGCGTGGTTGGGCAACCGCCGGAACCACGCGTCGTCGGCGAACCACGTCGCGACCTTGGCATCGAGGTCGAGCTTCTTCTCGCGCACGAGCTGGCAGGCGAGCGCCGCGAAGAACGTCTTGCCGGTGCTGCCGGCCAGCAGCTTGCCGTCGTTCGGCATCGGCGTCTTGGTTCCGCGGTCGGCGACACCGGCGGTGAAGGGCACGAGCGTGCTGTCGGCCAGCACGACTGCGGCTTGGGCGCCAGGGGCGAGGTCGGCGAGGCGTTCGGCGAGCGCCTGCTGCAGCTTTCCGGCGAGGTCCTGCTGGGCGAGAAGCGGGACCGCGACGAGGAACAGCGGGAGGACGTGGCGACGCATGCCACCCCTACGCTACTCGACGACGACCTGCGAGGAGGCCGCAGAAACACCGCGCCCGGATCAGGCGGCCGGACGGTCGCCGTCGAGCAACGCAGCGCTCCGTAACGCCTCCTGTGCGGCATCGTCGCCATCGACAGGGAGCGAGGCGCACGGCGAGGCGCCGCACCCACTCCGCGTGGTGCAGCAGGTCCTCGATGCTCGATGGCGAAGCGCGAAGCGGCATGTTCTCATGATGCCGTGACCCCTCCCGGCGGTCGCGCGTTCGCGCCTGGCCGTCTGGCGCGGGCGGCTGCGGCTACCATGGCCGTATGGCACGAACCGCGCGCTCCGTTCTCGCCACGGCGATGTTGGCTGCCGCGGTGATCGCGCAGGGACGTGCGCCGACGTTCGCCACCGTGGTCGACCTCGACGGCCAGCCGCTGGTCGGGGCCGAGGTCACCTGCGTCAGTTCCGCGGACCTCGCCGGGCTGTGGCCCACCGACATCGTGACCAACACCACGAAGGAACGTGGCCGCGCGCGTTGCGATCTCGTCGTCGGACGCCTGTATTCCGCGTGGGCCATCGGACCTGCCGGCGAGAAGGGCGAGCGCGCGCTGACCGAGGTCACGCCGCTGCTCGCCGCCGGCCGTGTGATCGAACTGCGTGTCTCCGACCGCCGCCCGCCGAGAACGGTTACCGTCGACGGACACGCCGCGTGGCGCCAGGTCGGTGCCACCGGGATGCGCTGGTATCCCGACGCGGGGGAGGATTCCTTCGTCGACCTGCCGTGGGCGGATGGCGACCGGCTCGCGCTGCCGCCTTCGCCGCTGGCCGACGGGGCTCTCGTGTTGATCGACGCTCGCGGCGAACCGCTCGCCGCGACGCGCGTCGCCGACCGCGCGAGCGAGACGCCCGCGTTCGCAGCGCCAGCCGAGGTCACCGCGACGATCACCGCTGCCGACAAGCCGCTCGTCGGCGCGCGCATCTGCCAGCGCTTGCAGTTGCCTCGCAGCCCGGGACGCCCTTCCCCGGCCGAGTGGCAGATCCACCGTCAGGTCGGCGAGACGGACGCGGACGGCGTGCTGCGCTTCCACGTGCCGATCGCGAGCGGCGGCTGGGTGCCGGTGTTCGCGTCCAAACCTGGCCTTCCGGCGAAGCTACACGAGATCACCAGCCTCGGTGCGTTCGCGATTCAACTCACGGCGCAGGAGCCGGCGGTCGTGCGCGTTCGTGGTGATGGGCACGACGTGGTCCGGTTCGCGGCAGTCGTCGCAGCGTCGAGCGCTACGGCCGCGCTCAGCTGGCCCTTGCCGGTGGAACCCACAACACCAGGCCGTTGGCGAGTCGAAGGCGGCGATCGCAAGCTCGAGTCGCGGCTGCATCTGCCAGCGAAGGTGCCGACGGCGTTCGTCACCACGGCGACTGGGAAGGAAGGCGATGAACTGACGGTGGACCTGGACAAGCTCCGGACCATCGAGATCTCCGTCGTCGACGCCGCGGGGGGACCGGTCGCCTGCGCAGTCGTCATCCGTGACGTGGAGCAGGACGGTGTCGCGCCGCCGAGCAGCACGATCGCCACCGACCAGGCCGGGCGCGCGATCGCCCGCCTGCCCGGATGGGAGTTCGCCGTCTATGCAACCACAGGAACCGCCCATGCGCTGGCGCTGGTCGCACGCGAAGGCACCGACCCCGTGCGACTGCGTCTCGAACCGTTGCCGATGATGCAGGTTCGCGTCCGCGATGCCGCCGGCATGCCGGTCGCCGGGGCGCGGCTCGAGTGCCGTCGGTCGCAATGGCGTCCGCCCTCGAGCGACGCACTCGGCAGGCAGTGGGCCCGCCTCGGCCCCGCGTTGTCGTGGACCTACGTCCGAGGCCGAAGCAACCGCGAAGGTCTGCTCCGCGTGCCCGTTCCGCTCGGACACGCCGCGACGGCCGTCGTCACGCACGGGGCCGCAACCAGTGACGAGTTCCAGATCGAGCCGGGTGGCGAGGTCGACGTCACCGTCAAGGAGTGACGCGCTCCCAGGCTGCCGCTTGACGGGGTCTCGCGGCGCAGGGATCTTGGACCACGCGATGAGAGGCGCTGGGTTCCATTCGACGCGCTGGTCGCTCGTCGCGCGCGTGCGCGACGCCGACCGTGTCACGGCGCAGCGCGCGCTCGGCGAGCTCTGCGAGATCTATTGGCACCCGCTCTACGTGTTCCTGCGGCGGCGCGGCAGCCGCGAAGACGAAGCGCTCGACCTCGTACAGGCTTTCTGCGCGCAGCTGCTCGAGCGTGGCCTCGGTGGCGAAGTGCCCGTCGGCCCGTTCCGCTCCTACCTGCTCGGCGCGTTGCGCCACTTCGCCGACAACCACGCGCGCCACGAGCGCGCCGAGAAGCGCGGCGGTGGTGCCGCGGCCTGGTCGTGGGACCTGGCCGAAGAACGCTACGCGGCGCAGCCCGCGGACCACGCTTCGCCCGAGCGTCTGTTCGAGCGCCGGTGGGCGACGGCGTTGCTCGACCGCGCCGCGGCGCGCCTGCGCGACGAGTACGAGCGCAAGAAGCGACAGACCCTGTTCGCCGCGCTCGAGCCCGCGCTGCTCGGCGATCCGTCGCAGGCACCGCACGCGGCGATCGCAAGCACGCTCGGCTCGACGGAGGGTGCCGTGAAGGTCGCGCTGCACCGTTTGCGCGCGCGTATGCGTGAGCTGATCCGCGACGAGGTCGCCGGGACGCTCGTCGACCCGGCCGCGGTCGATGACGAGCTGCGCTTCCTCTTCGATGCGCTCGGCCGATGAACGCGAAAACTCTCGCGCTTGCCGGTAACCCGCGGCCGCTCCTGGTTCCTGGCATCGCATGACCCCGACGACGAGCCCGCAGCCCACGCTGTGCCCACGGTGCCAGGGCCCGCTGCCCGCGGACGGTGGCCCGTGCCCGCGCTGCCTGCTGAACCTTGCGCTCGAGCCGACCGCCGCGACGTTGCCCGCGAGCGCCGCCGGCACTCCGTCGATCGCGGAGCTGCAGCCGCTGCTGCCCGAATACGAGCTGCAGACGCTGCTCGGCCGCGGCGGCATGGCCGCGGTCTACCGTGCGCGGCACGTCGCGCTCGATCGTCTGGTCGCGATCAAGGTCCTGCTGCCCGACCTCGTGCGCGACCCTGCGTTCGCCGAGCGCTTCGAACGCGAGGCGCGGGCGCTCGCGCGGCTCGACCATCCCGGCATCGTCGGCATCCACGACGTCGGCCGCGTGGGCGAGTGGTTCTACCTGGCGATGGAGTATGTCGATGGCGCGAACCTGCGCGAACTGCTCGCGCAGGGCCAGCTGACGGCGCGCGACGTGCTGTCGTTCGTGCCGCAGCTATGCGACGCGCTGCAATACGCGCACGACCACCGCATCGTGCATCGCGACATCAAGCCCGAGAACATCCTCGTCGACCACGAGGGGCGCGTGCACATCGCCGACTTCGGTCTCGCGAAGCTGCTCGGCCAGGAGACGCAGGACGTCGCGCTGACGCGCACGCACCAGGCCGTGGGCACGCCGCATTACATGGCGCCCGAGCAGATCGGCTCCCCGGGCAACGTCGACCATCGCGCCGACCTCTACTCGCTCGGCGTCGTGCTCTACGAGATGCTCACGGGCGTGCTGCCGATCGGCCGGTTCTCGCCGCCGAGCGCGAAAGCGGCCTACGCGCGGCCGTTCGACCCCGTCGTCATGAAGTCGCTCGAGAACGACCGCGAGCGGCGCTACCAACGGGCCAGCGAGCTGAAGACCGACGTCGAGAACACGCAGAGCAGAGGCAGCGGCAAGGAGCCCGATGCGAAGACGCGCTCGCGGCATGGCTCTCGCGCACCGTGGACCGAACGGCCCCTCAGCACGACGCCGAATTGGGCGTTCTGGCACGCGGCAGTCGGCTCGGCGTGCCTCGCGCTGCTGTTCTCGGCCAACCTTTGGCTCGCCCCTCTCGCCTACGTCACGTTCGTCTTCATCGGCGCGACCGTGCGGGTGCCGGCCCCGATCGCGGATCGGTGGCCGGGCCGACCGTTCCCCGTGTGGTGGATCTACCTCGTCAGCGCGTTCGCGATGCTCGTCGCGAGCTTTGGCGAATGGGCGAGGTGGGTCGAGAGCTCCGGCGGCGGCATCGATCGGTCGATCTCGGGCGATGCATGGCACACGAAACTGCACGGCGTGCCGCTCGGGCTCGTGCTGATACCGGCGGCGGTCGTCACGATCCTGGCCGCAATTCGCGACATGGGCGGCGCAGTCCCGCACCTGGTCGTGATCCTGGTCTCGTTGCTCGGCGGCGGCCTCTCCGGTTCGTTCGGGGTCGTCATGGCGAGCGAGCAGCATGCGCGCGTTGGTCCGCCCGTCTTCATCACGACGGCAGTGTTCCTCTGCTGGATCCTGTTCGATCTCGTTGCGCGAGCCCGTTCCAGGCCGCGACAGCGCATGTCCACGGCGAAACAACGTGAGGCCGAACGGCAAGGTCGAATCGGCTGAATGCGCGGTGCTACAGGACGGGTCTCCGTCAGGACTGCGCCACCAGCCCGAGCTCGGCCGCGTGCGGCCGCAGCGCGTCGATGATCGCCGCGACGTGGTCCGCGAGCTCGACGCCGTAGACCTCGCACCCGCGCAGGATCTCGTCGCGCTCGACCTTGGCGGCGAACGTCTTCTCCTTGAAGCGCTTCAGCACGCTCTTCGGCTCGAGGCCCAGCAGCCGGTCCGGGCGCACCAGGCAGCACGCGACCGTGAACCCGGTCAACTCGTCGGTCGCGACGAGCGCGCGGCTCATCAGCGTGTCGTAGGGCACGTTCCAGCGCGTGTAGTGCGCGGAGATCGCGTGCGCCAGCACCGGTTCGGCGAGCTCGCGCAGACGCGCGACGATGCGCTGCGGGTGCTCTTCGGGCCACCGCTCGTAGTCGGCGTCGCGCAGCAGCCCAGCGATGCCCCACTGCTCCTCGTCCTCGCCGTGCTTTCTCGCCAGCGCGCGCATCACGATCTCGACGGTGCGCGCGTGCCGGCGCAGGCTGTCCGTCGCCGTCATCTCGTGCAGGATCGCGATCGCTGCTTCGCGGCGCATCGTGGAATCATGACGCGGGCGGCGCGGGTCCGGCAAGCATGCACCCGCTCCGCGGCCGGTTGCAGCCCTTCGCGTCCGGGTCTCAGGCCAACAGTGCGTCCACGGCCGCGTCGATGACGTGACCGATCAGCTTGTCGCGGTTGGCCCAGGCGAACGTAGGACGAAGCACGAGCAGCGACGTGATCCCGTGCGCGGCTGCCCACAGCGCCTGACTCGCGATATCCACGCCGATGCGACGGAACCGCTTCTCGTCCATGCAGCGTTGCACGAGGACCTGCATGCGCTCGTAGGTGACGTGGGGCTTGCGCGGGCGATCCCCCGGGCGGCGCAGCAGGAACGCGAACTCGTAGACGCTCGGGTTCGCGACGCCGAATTCCACATAGGCGCGTCCCGCTTTGCGCAGCAACGTGACCGGGTCGCCGCTGCGCGCTGACTCGATCATCTGTCGTAGGCCCGCGCCGAACTGGTCGAAGCTCTCCTCGACCAGACAGTCGAAGAGCGCCTCCTTGTCCTCGAAGTGCAAGTAGAGGTTGCCGTGCGTGCAGCCGATCCGCTCGGCGAGCTTGCGCATCGAGACGGCTCCGTAGCCATCGCGTACGAACTCCTCGCGGGCAGCATCGAGGATCTCGCGCCGCAGCACGTCCCGGTAGCGCTCGCGTGGCGTGCCTGGCCCTGCTCGACTTTTTGTGACCACTGGTCAGAATAATGACGGTCGGTCTGAGAAAGGCAAGCGCCAAAAGGAGGCTCTCCCGTGCTGCACCACTCCGCGCGCTCGATTCTGTTGCCAGGGCTGACACTGTTCCTCGTCACCACCGCCTGCCTCTGCCAGGCGCCGGCGAACGACGTCGTCCAGGTGGACCGCGTCGTCGCCGGCGGACCCAACGACTCCCTGGAGGTCCGCCACCTCGTGCTGCGCGGGACCAACGAGCAGATCGGGCGCGCGCTGGCCGAGATCGGCAAGCAACGTTACGGCGTCCGTCTCGAGGCCGCCAAGGATCCGCTGCAAGTGCGCGCGCAGCGCAAGTTCCTGGAGCGGAACTACCCGATGTTGCTCGATCGCATGCGCGGCGTCGCAGCGGCGTTCGGCAAGTCCATCGAGGAGGACGCATGGGACTTCTCGGCCCTCGGGTTCACCGACCTGCGGGCAGGCTGCTCGGTCGCTTACCTGCCAAGAACCTCGACCGCGAACGGCAAGAGCGTCGTGAGCCGCGACTACGACTACTCGACCGGCAACCTGATGTTCGGCGTCCTGCCGCCCGGGATGCTGCACCCGACCGCGCGCCCGTACCTGGTCGAGCTACACCCTGACCGCGGCTACGCCTCGATCGCGATGGTCGCGTACGACCTGCTGAGCGGCGTGCTCGACGGCATCAACTCGGAAGGTCTCACCGTCACGATGGCCATGGACGACGAGGTGCGCCAGGAGCCGGCGATGGAGCCGACGCTGGCGCCTGCCGTCGGCCTCGGCGAGCTGCAGACCATGCGCCTGCTGCTGGACACTTGCGCCACGGTCGAGGAGGCGAAGGAGACGCTGCGTGCGACCAAGCAGTACTACCAGTACGTCCCCGTGCACTACCTCGTTGCGGATCGCCACGGCAAGGCCTTCATCTGGGAGTACTCGGGGTCGCACAACAAGGAGTACATCATGGAGAGCCCGGGCGAAGCGCTCGTCATGACGAACTTCACTCTCTGCAAGCGCCTCGAGCAAGGCAAGCTACCCGCGGCGGAAGCCGCGAGCACCGTGTGCCGGCGCTACGCGTTCCTGCGCGAGAAGCTCGCGGCGGGGAGCCTCGACGATCAGGGAATCCGCGCCTTCCACGAGCAGGTGGACTGCCAACTCGCGCCGGCGGCGGACCCGCGCCGCCCGCCGATCCGCACGTTCTGGCACGCGTTCTTCTATCCGGAGGATCGCTGCGTCCGCCTGAGCTACTACCTCAGGGACGAGCCGATCCCCGGAAACGAGCGCCGCATCCGCGCGGTCCGATCCGACTATCTGGAGTTCAGGCTGGAGCCCACGGGTGGCGCACCGCAGGCGGGAGCACCGGCGGCATCCGCAACGCCTGCCGCCTCGCCAGCGCCGCGTCGCTCCGGGCCCGCGGGTGCGATCGAGGCCGCCGGTGGCACGGTCAAGGGCGACGGAGAGCGTGTCGTCGGCGTAGGCCTCGAGAAGGCGACCAGGCTCGACACGGTCCTGCCGCTGCTCTCGCAGCTGCCCGACCTCGAGGAGTTGAACCTCGGCAACGTTGCGCTGACCGACGCGAACGTTCGCGCTCTGCAGGGATTGTCGAAGCTGCAGAGCCTCGGATTCATGGGCGCGCCGATCGGCGACGAGGCGTTGGCGGTCGTGAAGACCTTGCCGGCGCTGCGCGTGCTGAACATCTCGGCAACGAAGGTGACCGACGCCGGTCTCGCGCATCTGCGCGAGCTCACCGCGCTCCAGTATCTCGGTCTCAAGGGCACCGGCATCACCGACGCCGGCCTCGTTCACGTGGCGTCACTGACCGGCCTCGGCAATCTCAACCTCGCCGACACCAAGGTGACCGACGCGGGCCTCGAGCGCCTCGCCGGCTTGACGCGCCTCGAGTCGCTGAACCTCTCGAACGACGACGTGACCGACGCCGGTCTCGCGAAGCTGGGTCGCCTCATCGGTCTCGCCGGCCTCAACCTCACTGGGACGAAGGTCACGGATGCCGGCCTGGTGCACCTGAGACAATTCCCGAAGCTGACCAAGCTCAACGTGACGGGGACCGCAGTGACGGAACAGGGCGTGCAGGAGGCGAAGAAGTTCCTGCCGTTCTGGTGCACCGTGACGCGATGAGCGGCACCCGTAGCCGTCGGCGCTGGTTTCTGTAACGGCGGACAAACGCCGGGGGAATCCACGACGGTTCATCCCCCGGTCCGCAGCGACTCCCTCCCTGGATCCACCATGCGTCTACTCGCCACTCTCGTTGCATTCGCCACCACGCTCGCCCCCGCATCCGCGCAGCAGCAGATCATCGCCCAGCCGTGGGGCCTCCAGCTGCCCGCGCGGCTGATCGATTTCGGAGCCGGCATGTTCCCGGATGCCACGCCGGTCTCGTCGCAGTTCGCGGGTGTGACGTTCTCGCACGCGAGCTACTTCACCGCCCCGGCGCCGAACAACAATGTCGTCGGTGGCTACTTGAGGAACGACTTCACAGCCGGTCCGCCGGACACGATGACCATCCGCTTCCTGCACTCGGTCGCGGACGTGAGCTTCGTCTACCACCAGGTCGGTACACAGGCGCCGACGACGATCCGCGCGAAGTACCAGGGGTTCGTCGTCGACTACTTCACGATCATGTGGAACGAGACGCAACCGAACAACTTCTTCGGCTTCCTCGAGTGCCATGTCGACGAAGTGCAGATCGACTTCGTCGGCGACTTCCGCATCGACTCGCTCGCATACAACCCGGTCACCGGGGCGAGCTGCACTTTCTTCAACGGCAGTGGCGTCAATCCGGTGGCGTTCAGCTGCGCGACGCCGCCGATTCTCGGCGGCATGTGGCACGGCACGGTTGTCAACACGCCGAACACGGTGTTGACGGCACTCGTGTACTCGCCGGCCGGCATGCTGGCGCCGGCGGTGCCGCTGTTCGGCGGCGAACTGCTGGTGCATCCTGCCCAGGCGTTCGTCGCGTTCGTGGGCACGACCGACTACATGCTGGCGATCCCGTCGTCGTCGTCGTGGGTGGGTACGCAACTGGCGCTCCAGGGCTTGCGCCTCGATGTCGTCGGCGGCTCGCCGACCTTCGTGCCGCTGAACGCGATGCTGCTGCTGCTGGGCCTCTGATCCCGCCGCCGGCGCGGCTCGTCCCACGCGGACTGCCCAGACAGCACCGCCCGTGCCAGCAGCACCGCGATCGGACCCCACGTTCGCATGCGCGTATGCTACCGCGATGAGCGAACGTGATTGGAACGAGGACTACGCCCAAGGCGAGCTGCCCTGGGACACCGGCGTGCCCGACGAGCAACTGGTCGCCGCCGTCACGAGCGGCGTCATCGCGCCCGGACGCGCGCTCGAGGTGGGCTGCGGCACGGGGACCAATGCGCTGTGGCTGGCGCAGCGCGGCTTCGACGTGGTCGCAGTCGACGTGGCGCCGCTCGCGATCGCGGCGGCGCGCAAGAAAGCGTCCGGCGGCGCTCGATGTGAATTCGCCGTACTCGACTTCCTCGCGGCCGATCCGCCGCGCGCTCCATTCGACTTCGTGTTCGACCGCGGCTGCTTCCACGTCTTCGACGAGCACGAGACCCGCGCCCGCTTCGCCGCGCGCGTCGCCGCGCTGCTGGCGCCGGGCGGGCAGTGGCTCAGCCTGCTGGGCAGCACCGAGGGGGCGCCGCGCGAGCACGGGCCACCGCGGCGCAGCGCGCGCGACGTCGCGAACGCGATCGAGCCGGCGCTCGAGCTCGTCGCGATGCACGCGTTCTGGTTCGACGCGCACATCCCGACTCCGGCCCAGGCGTGGGCGGTGCGCGCGCGGGCTCGCGACGTTCCGGCGCAGCCGTCGACGCGACACTGAACACAGGCCGCGGGTTGACGGGGCTCGCGCGCGCTGCTCGCGTGAGCGGCGGTCAGCGCACGACGCCGACGGCCGGGTTGCTGATCTGCAGGCCTGCCGCCGCGTCCCACGTGATGCCCTGGTAGAGCAGTTGCAGACCGACGAACACGGGATTGCCGGGGATCGCCACCTGGCCGGTCACGGGTTGACTGGGTGCCGGCACGCCGGCCGACAGCGTCACTGCCGTCCCCTGCGCCCAGAACAGCGGATCGCCGAACACGCTGGGCAGGTCGATCTCCGGCCCGGCGAAGCCGACCGCGAGCACGCCGAGGTGGCCGTTCGGGCCGTGCAGCGCCGCGGTGCTCGTGCCGCCGAGCAGGCCGCCGGTCGCCGTCACGTGCGGCATCGCCTGCACAGTCGCGGTGATGCCGGGCGCGAACAGCTGCGGCCCGCCTTGGACCGACACGGAGGGATCGAGGCGCACCGTTCCCGTGCCAGTGATCGCGGCGGAGGGGAGACCCAACAACGCATAGCTGGCGACCACGCCGCCGCCCAGCACGCGCACGTCGCCGCCGTTCAGCTGGATGGGACTGACAAAGGGTTGCTGCGGGGGGGTCAGGCCGGCGACCTGGCAGCCGACGAGCTGCGTCCTGCCTCCTTGCTGCACGAGCGCAGGCGACATCACCAGCATCGACGCGTTGAGCGAGCAGTTGGTGAACACGACGGTGCTGGCAACGAGGGTGGCCTGGCGGTGGAACGTGCAGTCGTCGACGAACACGCTGTCGCACTGCTGCACGCTGAGCCCGTGCAGTCCGGGGGCGGTGCGCAGACTGGCGAGCCGCACGACGCCCTGGTTGTTCAGGCACGTGACGCCGACCGGGAAGCCCGAGCCGAGGGGCGAAGCGAGATCCAGCGCGCGCAGCACGACCGCCTGGTGCGGAAGCAGGTTCACGATGGTCGGGCCCAGCGCGCTGGCGACGGCTGCACCGGGTTCGCCGAGCACCGCGAGGCTCTTGCCGTCGATCGTGAACTGGCTGTAGTTGCCGGGGCGCACGAGCAGCACCGCACCGTCGGGAACGGCAGCGACGGCGGGTGGGATGTCGGTGAAGTTCGTGCCTGGGCCGCTGGCGGAGTCGACGATGAACGTCTGGGTGGCGGCGGCGACGGCGAGGGAGAGGACACTGACGAGGGTGCGCGCGACCATGGGCGCGTAGCGTAGCGGCGGGAAACCCGTCCGCCCACCGGGGGCGATCGAACGGGGGGAGTACGCGAGGCGATACGAACAGCGTGCCGGCGAGCACGCGGGCGATCTGCGCGAACGCGGAGGTCGGACCGCGCCGGGGGTTGGGTGGATGCGCCCCGGGATCCACAGCGCGGTGACGGGTCGCCGACGTTCGCTGTCGCGATTGCGACGAATCAGCCGTGCCGCCGCGTACTCCCTGTCATCGCCGGGCGCCGGCCTTCTCGAGCATGGCGGCGATCTCGCGGTGCTCGCCTGTTCGCGCGAGCTGCAGCGGTGTCTGGCCGTCGTGGTCCCACTTGCAGCCCAGTGCCTCGACGTCGGCCTCTTTCACGATGAGCCACGCGGCGAGCTCGCGTTCATCGTTCCTCGCGCACCAGTGCAGAGCCGTGATGCCGAGGCTCTCCTGGTCCGGGGCCACGCCGTAGCGATGCAGCAGCTCGGCAGTCTCGACCCCACCGCCGCCGAGCGCGACATACCACATGACCGGGAAGTCGTGAGCGCCGCGCTCGTGGATCAGCAGCGGGTCGCGGTCGAGCAGGAAGCGGATCGTGTCGTGGTCGCCGAGAGCGACCGCCGTCGGCAGCGACAGCGGCGCGCCGTGTTCGAGGTGGAAGCGGATGATCGGCCGGTTGCCCGTGTGCGCGCACGCCTCGATCGCGAGTTCGTCGTCGGTCGAGACCGAGAACACGAGCCGCGGGTCCGCTGCGACGAGTTCGCGCACGCGATCGAGCTTCGTGTGCGAGCTGCCGGTCACTTCGTTCTGCTTGGACTGCGGCACGGCGGACAAGTCGGGTCGCACGATTGGCTGGCGCTTTGCATCGAACAGCCAGCGCGAAGCGCGGTGATCCCGCGGCAGGCTCGCGTGCTGAGCCAGCAGGCGAACGCCTGCATCCCACTCGAGGTGCCCGGCAAGGTCCTGCGGCGTGCGGCCGTCGCGATCGCGCGCGGCAGGATCGGCGCCCTTGCGGATCGCGAGCCGCACCAACAGTTCGCTGCGGTGGCGCACCGCGCCGTGCAACACCGAGTCTGCGCCGCGCTGGGCAGCGTTCGGATCGGCGCCGTTGCCGAGGAGGTCCGTGGCGGCGCAGCGTGCGCCAGAGATTGTGCGACACGACATCGCGGCCCGCGCGGGTGTGAGTCCGGACCCCGAAGTCGGCGCCAGGTCGGGCTTGCAACCAGCCGCGCGCAGCCGCGACAGATCCCGCGACCCGGCCAGTGCACCCGCGTAGAGCGGCGTGCCGCCGATCGGGTGGGCCGTGGTGCACAGTTCGGGATCGGCCTTGGCAAGCAAGCCAAACCGCGCCCAGTCTTCGGCGAGCACGGCTTCGACGACATCGGGCTCGATGCAGGCGCGCAGTTCCTGCGCGACGGCAGTGCGACCCGCGAGGTGCGCGATCACGAACGCCGAACGCCCCTGTGGGTCGCGCGCCGATGCGAGCGTCGCGTCGATCCTGAGCCAGCGCCGCACTTCGCCGAGGTCGCCTGCCTCGACCGCGTGCAAGAATGCCTCGGCATCGGTTCCGAGTGGGCAGGTCG
>DASRJH010000324.1:0-34209 GCA_035649575.1 Planctomycetota bacterium | reverse complement strand
TTCGTCGACAACGGCGACCGCGCGGACATCCTCGATCCGATCCAGCTGCGTGAGCTCGAGCCCGGGCTCGCGCATGATCTGCCGGGCGCGCTGTTCTATCCGGGTGACGGTGTGGTGCTGCCGATGTCCGCGTGCAGCGCGATGCTGCGCGAAGCCCGTTCCGCCAACAGCAACCTCGAGGTGCGTTCGCATTGCGCCGTGCTCGGCTTCGACCGCGAGGGCGACCGCATCGCTGCCGTGCGCACGGCGAACGGCGCGATCGGCACGCGCACCGTCGTCAACGCTACCGGCGTGTGGGCGCCCGAGCTCGCCGAGATGCTCGGCCAACCGCGCCTGCCGATCTACCCTCGCGCGGGCAACCTCGCGATCACGGGCCATCACGTCTCGCCGATCCGGACCCAGCTGCTCGAAGTCAGCTACCTGCGTTTTGCACACGGCGCCGCGAAGGTCGACCCGACGCGGACCGAAGGCGATCCCGGCGGTCACGCCGTGAACATGCAGCCGCAGACGAACGGCAGCTGTTTGATCGGCAGCACGCGCCAGTTCCGCGGCATGGACCGCACGCTGAACCGCGAACTGCTGCACCGTTCGCTGTTGCGCGCGCAGCGTTACGCACCGGGCCTGCGCCAGGCGCCGATCGTGCGCACGTGGGTGGGTCTGCGGCCCTACTCGATCGACAAGCATCCGCTGATCGGCCCGTGGCCGCACGTGCAGGGGCTGTGGATCGCGGCCGGGCACGAAGGGCTCGGGATCTCGCTCGCGCCGATCACGGGACGCCTGCTCGCGCAGCAGATCGCAGGGCAACCCTGCGACATCGACCACACGCCTTACCTGCCCTCGAGGTTCGCGTCATGAGCGGCCGCATCGATGCCTCGGGCGAGCGAGGCGTGGTCGGGTTCACGTTCGCGGGCCGCTCCATGCAGGGCCGTGAGGGAGACACGATTGCAATGGCACTGTTCGCCGCCGGCGAACAGGTGCTGCGCAACAGCAGCCGCGACGGCGCGCCACGCGGCGTGCTCTGCAACATGGGGATCTGCTACGAGTGCCTCGTGCTCGTCGACGGCAGGACGGTCCGCGCCTGCACGACCGTCGTTCGCGACGGCATGCGCGTCGAACGCGGAGGCAAGCCGTGACCGACCGCATCCTCGACGCGGACGTGGGCATCGTCGGCGCCGGACCTGGCGGTCTCGCGGCAGCCAAGTTGCTCGCGCGGGCGGGGCTCTCGGTCGTCGTGCTCGACGAAGGCCAGCGTCCCGGTGGCCAGATCTTCCGGCAGCTGCCCGAGGGCGCACATGGCCACGCGGCCATCGCGCAACCGCCGAGCCATCGACACGGCGAGCGCCTGCTCGACGCCTTCCTGCGCGCGAAGGTGACGCTGCAGAGCGGGGCTACCGTGTGGGACGCCCGGCCCGGCCGGCTCTGGTTCGAACAGGGCGACGCATCGTGGCTGTTGCGCTGCCGGCACATCGTGCTCGCGCCAGGCGCCTACGATCGCTGCATTCCGTTTCCCGGTTGGACGCTGCCCGGCGTCATGACGGCAGGTGCCCTGCAGGTCATGGTGCGCGGCTTCGGCGTCGTGCCGGGCAAGCGGGCGCTCGTGGTCGGTTCGGGGCCGCTGCTGCTGCCGACCGTGATGGCGCTGCTCAGTGCCGGAGTGCACGTCGTGGCCGCCTTGGAAGCGAGCTCGCGTTGGGCCGCGCTGCGAGCCCTGCCCGCCGTGCTAGGCAATGCCGCACGTTGCCGCGAGGCGCTCTGGTACACGAGGAAGCTGCTGGCCGCCGGCGTGCGGCTGCGGTGGGGTTGGACGGTCTTCGGCTGCGAAGGTCATGGTCGCGTGCAGCGCGCGGTGATCGGCAAGGTCGATCGCGACGGGCGGCCGCGCCGCGACACCGCGCAGACGATCGAGGTCGACGTGGTCGGCGCGGGGTTCGGGCTCGTGCCGTCGATCGAACTGGGACTGCAGCTCGGCTGCGACTCGCACTTCGTCGCCGCGCGCGGCGGACACTGCCTGCGTGTCGATGGCGAGCAACGCACGTCGGTCGCGGGCGTCTTCGCGGCGGGCGAGATCTGTGGCGTCGGCGGCGCCGAGGTCGCGATCGCAGAAGGCGAGCTCGCGGCGGCCGCGATCGTCAGAGAACGGACGGGCACTGCGGTCGCGCGCGCGCTCGCGAACAGGGTCGCCGCGGAACGGGCCGCCGCCGATGTGCTGTTGCGCGCGTTCGCGCCGTTGCCGGGGCTGCACGAACTGGCGTTGCCGGACACGGTGGTCTGCCGCTGCGAGGACGTGACGCTGCAGCACGCGCGCGACGCCGCGGAGCTGCACGGACCTTCGTTTCGCGCGATCAAGCTCGGCTGTCGCGCGGGCATGGGCCCGTGCCAGGCGCGCATCTGCGGCCCGTCGCTGCAGGCGCTCGCGTGCCGCGCGCCGGCGACGGCGATGGACCGGCCCGTCGTCCAGGTTCCGCTGAAGCCCGTACGCACCGAGACGATCCTCGAGGCGCCGCCGGAATGAGCTCCAGGCCACGCAGCCCTGGCAACGCGAGCCGACGGCGGTTCTCGGCTGCGGCTGCCACCTTCGTCCTGTGCAGTGCGTGCACCGCGCCGCCACCAGTGGCTTGGGAAGCCGAACCCTGGCCGGCCGCCGATGCGCTGTTCCAGCGGGATCGGCACTGGCTCGGCGGCGACGCGGTCTATTCGGTCGACCTCGGCGGCGACCGCATCCTCTGGCTGTTCGGGGATTCGTTCGTTGCGACGAGCGACCGGGGCGACCGTCGCGAAGCCGTGATGGTTCGCAACAGCCTCGCGGTGCAGCACGGTCGCAACCCCGCGCTCGGTTCGGTGTCCTTCCACTGGCGGATGGACGAGGACGGCAAGCCGGCTCCGTTCTTCGCCGACGAAGGCGGACTCGGCTTCTGGCCGCTGCACGGCATTCGGATCGCCGGCGGGCCGCTGTTCTTGTTCCAGACGCGCGTGCGCAACACGCCGGGCCAAGGGCTCGGGTTCTCGATCGATGGGTGGCGCCTGCTGTGCATCGACGAACCCGACGCCGATCCCGCGTCATGGCGGTGGCGCGAGGTGACGCTGCCGACTGCGCCGCTGCCGTGTGTGTTCGGT
This sequence comes from Planctomycetota bacterium, assembly GCA_035649575.1. Taxonomy (GTDB): domain Bacteria; phylum Planctomycetota; class UBA1135; order UBA1135; family UBA2386; genus DASVAL01. The sequence goes on along the minus strand of DASRJH010000324.1, from coordinate 31,095 downwards.
ACCGCCGTGTGGCGGGATGGCGACCATGTCGTGGCTCTCGGCACCGAGGGCAATGGACCACATCGCGGTTTGTTGTGCCGCCTCCTGCTCGCGGAGATGCGCCGCGGCAGCGCGAGCATGCAATGGTGGGACGGGAGTCGCTGGATGGCTGACGCGACGGTGCGGTCGTTCGTGCTCGAAGACGCCGGCCCCGAGTGCTCGCTGCATCGCATCGGGAACACGTGGTTGCATGTCTACAGCCGCGGCTTCGGCGCGACGACCGTCGCCGCGCACACGGCGGCCGAGGCTGCGGGTCCCTGGTCGGCGCCGCGCGATGTGGTGACTCCACCCGAATCACGCGAGGAGACGCCGTTCGTCTACGCGGCAAAGGCCCACCCGGCCCTCGACGTCGGGCCCGGTTGGATCGCGATCAGCTACGCCACGAATTCGTTCGATTTCGCGCGACTGTTCAGCAAGAGTGGCCAGCAGGGACTGTACTGGCCGAGGTTCTGGCGCGTTCGCATGCGTGCGCGGCCAAAACGGCGGGGGCCCCGAGACGGAGTGTCGCGGGGCCCCCGGTGGGTTCGCTCGAAGAAGCGACGCGGCGATCTCGCTGCGTCAGCTTGTCCTCTTACTTGTCCTTCTTCTTCTCGTCCTTCTTCGGGTCCTTGCCCTTCTCTTCGCCCTTGGCCTTCTCGTCGTGGATCTTCTTCAGTGCAGCTTCCGCTGCTTCCTTGGTGGGATGCTCGCCGACCGCCTCGATGACGGTCTTCTTGGGCTCCTTGCCTTCGAACTTCTTGTGCGCGGCATCTGCTTCCTTCTTGTCCTTCTCGTACTGCGTCATCGCCTTGGTGTACTCGTCGGCGAGCTGCTTGTTCTTCTTCTCGAGCTCCTCCTTGGTCATCACCTCGAGCTTGTCGCCTGCTTTGGCGACCACGTAGACCGGCGCAGGCTTGGCCGGCGTGGCAGCTGGCGGCTTCTCGCCCCCGGGCTTCGGGGGTTCCTGGGCAGACAAGAACAGCGTCGAGCAGAGCATGCTCGCGGCAACCAGACGGAACGTCGTCATCTCAATCTCCTCTGTGGGGGTTAGGGGTTACGACCACCTACGGGTCGATCATGGGCGGCCGAACGCCGCCCTCTGAGCAATGCTCCCGGGGGCGGACGTAATTAAGGAGGGAATCTTACTGATTCCGCCTTCCCGTGCGTCAGCCCTAGGCCGCAATAGACCCCGGCCAATCAGCGCAAGTGCCTGGCTTTCGGTCGACTGTGTTAGCTTGACGGCATGCCCCCTCCGGCGCTCTTCCGGCCGTGTCACGCCTTGGTGACTGCCGTCGGTCTGGCTGCCTTGCTCGGGGCGCAGGATCGATTGCCGGTGCCCGGCGCGGCGGCGCGTGCCGCCGTGCAGTCGGAGTTGCTCGAACGCTTCGCGTCGGTCATGGTCGTGCAGCCCCGCGACGCCAGCGCGATCGATCGCCTGCTCGCCGCGGCGGCGGAATCGGCGCGGTCGCCCGCGCTCCGCTACGAACTGCTGCAACAGGCCATGCGATGTGCGCATGCCGCCTCTGACGTGGCCGGAGGCCTGCGCGTGGCCACGGCACTGGTGGAGGGCTTCGTGGTGCAAGGCGTGCACGAGGCATTCCTCGTGGGAGTGGAGGCGGGTGGACGTGTGCCGAATCAGGCGGTCGCGGCGGGCTGCCTCGATGCCGCACAGCAGCTCCTCGAGCGCGATCCCTCGGCGTTCGCGTCGGTCTTGGCCGCTGCACGTCGCATCGCCGTGTCCGACGCGCCGGCTGGACTCCGTGCCTACGTCGAGTCCGCGGCAGCCGACCTCGAGGCGGTGCGAGCTGCCTATCAGCGGGTGCGCGCGGCACCGCACGTGCCGGGCCTCGCGCTCGCCTATCGCACGACCTACCTCGCGGAATGGCCAGAGCGCGTCGAGGCCGTCGGCGAAGGATCGGATGCCGTCGCTCGCATCCTGCGCAACAAGATCACGGCGCGCACCGAGCCGCGCGACGTCGTTGCCTTGGCTCGTGCCGGAGAGCAGTGGTTGAGTCGCCGCCAGCACACACCTGATGCGATCGCGCAGCGCAACCTGAGCCGACGTGCGATGCAGCTGCTGCTGCCGATGGCGTTGTTCGATCCGAAGCCCGGAGTTGCAGGGGCCCCAGCGCCAGCTGCGGGGGCCCCAGCGCCAGGACCGCTCATCGAACCCGCCGAAGTGGAGCGCGTGCGCCGGTTGCTGGACCAGGTCACGGAACAGGCCATTGCAGAAGGAGTCGGCTCGCTGCACTTCGCGGCTGCCGACGTCGATCGGATGCTGATCACGGGCGGTGCGTGGCGCGTGGAACAGGGGCGTCTGCTCGGACGCAGCCTCGGCCGTGACGTGGCCACACGCGCAACGACCCGGTTCGCGTGGCGGCGCATCGATTGCGTCACGTTCCGCGCCGGCATCCAGTCCGCCGACGGTCTCAACCTGCGCCTCGCGGTCGGGAACGTGAACGTGCTGTTCAATTGGGAAGTGGCGGACAGCAACCACTTCTACTTCGGCGACAAGCTTGCGCAGACGGCACCGCGCCTGCTGCAGGCCGGGCGTGAACACGCGATCCAGCTGCGTCAGCTCGACGATCAGGTGGTCGTGTGTCTCGATGGGCATCCCGTCGCGGCGGGACCGGGTCGGCTCGACGGCACCGTGACGGTCTACCCGGCGCTCGGCAGCGAGATCTTCGTGCGCAGCATCGAAGTCGTCGGCGACGTCGACCTCGGCACGGTCGTCACCGGTCCCGGAACCGCGCGCTGACCTCGCGTTCGCCGTCGCGCAGTGCGTGCGGCGAAAAGAAACCGTCGGCGAGCGTGGACCCGTTGGGCTAGCATCCGAGAAGCCCGAGGCCGGAGACTGCGTTCATGACCAACCAAGCAGACATCACCAACATGGCCGTGTTTTGCGACTTCGAGAACGTCGCGCTCGGTGTCGCCGATGCGAAGTTCGCCAAGTTCGACATCGACAAGGTCCTCGACCGGCTGCTGCTGAAGGGCAGCATCGTCGTCAAGAAGGCCTACTGCGATTGGGATCGCTACAAGAGCTGGAAGGGCGTCATGCACGAAGCGGCTTTCGAGCTGATCGAGATCCCGCACGTGCGCATGTCGGGCAAGAACTCCGCCGACATCCGACTCGTCGTCGACGCGCTCGACCTCTGCCACACGAAACCGCACGTCGACACGTTCGTCATCATCAGCGGCGACTCGGACTTCTCACCGCTCGTCAGCAAGCTGCGCGAGAACAACAAGAACGTGATCGGCGTGGGGGTCAAGAACTCGACTTCGGATCTGCTCATCGCGAACTGCGACGAGTTCATCTTCTATGACGACCTCGTGCGCGAGAAGCCGGCCCGCAAACACGCACCGGACGCGAAGGCGTCGGGCCGGAATGCGAAGGCGCCGGCGTCGGGAGACCGCAAGGGCAGCGACGACCGCGTGCAGGAAGCCCTCGACCTGATCCTCGAGACGATGGAGGCGCTCGCGAACGAACGCGGCGAGGACGGCAAGATCTGGGGATCCATGGTCAAACAGGCCCTCAAGCGCCGCAAGCCCGGGTTCAACGAGACCTACTACGGTTTCCGCTCGTTCAACGACCTGCTCGAAGAAGCCGAGGCCCGCAACATGCTGAAGCTCGTGCCGTCGGAGAGCTCAGGCGCCTACCTCGTGCGCATGATCGACAACGAGGGCTGAGTGTGCTGCCGCTGCGCTGGCGCAATGGCCCCGGGTACGCAGCAACGGCGTGCGAGACGACTCAGCACGCCGTTGCAGTTTCAGGCTACGAGGTGGTTCGGCGCGATCAGTAGGCGCGCCAAGAGTAGCCGTTCGTCAGCCCGAACTGGAGTCCGAGGTTGCAGGGCGCGCCACCCACGGGGATCAGGTCGACCTGACCACCCTGGAGGTAGAACGTGAACCCGACGAAGTTCACCGTCATCGGGGCCTCGAACGTGAACAGGTTGCCGATGTTCAGCACGTCGAGGGTCGCGTGAAGCGTGCAGGGGCACACGAACAGCGGGCCGGCGGGGTCAGAGAAACCGACGATGATCAGCGGGATGAACAGCGGGTTCAGATTGCCGAGCTCCGCGCGCAGATAGCCGCCCATGGACGGCTGTCCGCCGACAGTGAACGTGGCCGTGTCGCAGCCACCGCCGAGGTTCGTGATGGCGCCGGGCAGGGTCGTCGGGGTGCCGTAGAGCTTGAACGGGATGCCCTTGCCCACGTTGGGGGCTGGGATGTCCGTCACCTGGGCCCACGTCACTGCAGCGGTCGTCGACTGCAACGCGAAACCAGTGTAGTTCTGTTGGGGCGTCGTCACCGGGGGGCAGAAGTTGATGCCCGCGTACTGGAAGCGCAGCCAATACACGCCGGAGTTCAGGATCAGCGGAGCCGGCAGGTTGATCTTGACCGACTGCACAATGCGGTTGCTGGCCAGTGGGGTGGTGTCCAAGGCTCGGTACAGGTTCGTCAAGGTGTTGGTCACCGTGTAACCCGCCGTGGTGAACAGGTTGTTCGTGAAGCCAGGACTACCCGCGATCGGCACGCCACCCTGGTCTGGCCGGTTGTCGTAGATCTCGATGCGGACGTCTGTGCAGCTCGGTGCGGCCCCTCCCGTCACGTAGCCGAACACTTCGATTCCGTCGACGATCCACGTGCCGTTGACTGCGAAGTCATCGGCGAGCGAGTTCGGACCTGCGACCTGGGCGCCATACCCGAAGACGTTGTTGCCGAGACCAGGAGGTGTACCCGTGGGCAGCTGGGCCTGGAGGATGCTGACCGGGTTGCCGGCAAAGCCACCGGTCGGGAGGGAGACGAGCGGGCCGTTCGAGTAGATCTCGACGCTTTGCGCGGCGAGAGTACATGAGAGTGCGAGCAGGGACAGTATGCGCAGGTTCATCTTTCCTCAGATGGGGTGTGGGTGAAACGTTTCAGTCTGCCACTCAGACGAAGTCGCCTGTGGGCGAAGTTCCGTCAGCATACCCGGCAGGACCGAGTCTGCGAGCGCTGATCGTTCGCGTCAATCGGGTCGATCACTGCCGCATCCGAGCACTTCGCCTCACGAGCACCTCGCACTTCCGTCCTGACGAAAAAGAAGTCTCTTCGCCTCGCGGAGTTTCTCCAGCATTGCTGACACTCTCACGATGTCGCGACCGCGCACGTCGATGCAGAACGGCTCGCACGCAGCGACGCCGCACAACGTCGTCGATCGCCGGTGTCACGGGCGCGGCCCGCGCAGACTCCGAACTGCGGAACAACGCGACAATGCAGTCGAGGTCTGCGGGCGCGGTCCGCTGTCGCATCACAACGGTGCAGAGCGATGCCGGTGCGGCGGTGAAACGCGCAGAGAAGCGCGCACTCACTCTGGAACGAGAGGCGCGAGCCGAGCTGGCACCTCTACCGCTCGCAGCGTGCAGCGGCGAGAACGCCAGTGCGCAGCAAGTCTGCGCGACGCGTCGCGGCGAGGGAAACCCGTTGCCGCCTGGGTCCGAGACGGTTCGTTCGACACCGCACGCCGGTTCCGACCCCGCATCCACCTCGGGCTTCCCGTGTCGAAGTTGACCACCCCCTGGACCGACCCTATCGTCTCTCGGCTCGCTGACGGGCACGCTTTCCCTTGCAGAAGAACATCACCCTCGGCACCGGCCTGCAGATCGGCGGCGACTCCTTCGTCGTCATGGCGGGACCGTGTGCGGTCGAGACCCGCGAGCAGCTTATGGCTGTCGCCGACTCCGTACTTGCTGCAGGGGCAGGGGCCTTGCGCGGTGGCGCGTTCAAGCCGCGCACTTCGCCGAAGTCGTTCCAGGGTCTCGGTGCGGCAGGTCTGCGTCTCTTGCACGAAGCGTCGCAGCGCACGGGCCTGCCGGTCGTCACCGAGGTCATGGATCCGCGCGACGTCGAGCTCGTCGCAGCGCATGCGGCGATCCTCCAGGTCGGCAGCCGCAACATGCAGAACTTCCCGTTGTTGCGCGAAGTCGGCCGCCAGAAGAAGCCGGTGCTGCTGAAGCGCGGTGCCGCCGCCACGCTGGAAGAACTGCTGCACGCTGCCGACTACATCCTGCAGGAGGGCAACGAGGACGTGATCCTGTGTGAGCGCGGCGTGCGCGGCTTCGATCCCGCGACGCGCTACGTGCTCGATCTGGCTGCCGTGCCGGCCCTGCGACAACGTACGAAGCTGCCGATCGTGGTCGATCCGAGTCATGGCACCGGCGAAGCGAGTCTCGTTCCGGCGATGGCCAAGGCTGCGTTGACGGCTGGTGCCGACGGCTTGCTGATCGAGGTCCATCCGGCCCCGGAGCAGGCGCGCTGCGACGGCAAGCAGGCACTGCGGCCTGCAGACTTCGCGAACCTGATGTCGGAACTGAAGCGGCTGGCTTCCCTGTGCGGCCGGCGGTGGTCGCGTTCTGTGGCCACGGGCAAAGGCGGCAGTGCTGCGGAGTCTGCCGCCGCGGGCCGCAACCCGGTGTCCCCGCACCAAGGCGCGCGAGGTGCCCCGACGATCGACTCGTTCGACGACGAGGTCATTGCACCGTGACTCACCGCGCTCGCAAGCCCTACATCGCCGGCAACTGGAAGATGAACCTCGACCGCTCGCGGTCGCTGGATCTGATCAAGACGGTGAAGGGCCGCATCGGCGACGGCAGCGATCGCGAAGTGGCGCTGTTCGTGCCCGCGATCTACCTCGCCGACGTCACGGCCGTGGCGCAGGGCTCGCCGCTCGGCGTAGGTGGCCAGAACATCTGGTACGAGGCCAACGGCGCGTTCACGGGTGAACTTGCGCCGCGCATGCTGCGCGAGGTGGGGGCGGACCGCGTGTTGATCGGCCACAGCGAGCGACGGCACGTGTTCTTCGAGCCCGACGAGTGGATGGGGCGCAAGGTGCGCGCGGCACTCGACCACGACCTGTTGCCGATCTACTGCGTCGGGGAGACGCTCGACGAACGCAAGGGTGGCCGGACCGAGCGTGTGCTCAAGCGCCATCTCGAGACAGGCCTCGAGAAGATCCGACTCGAGGACACGCATCGACTCACGATCGCCTACGAACCGGTCTGGGCGATCGGCACCGGGGAAACGGCCACCGGAGACCAGATCGCGCTCGCCCATCGCACGATCCGCAAGTGGTTGGTCCAACGCGTCGGCGAAACGGCAGCCAATCTGATCCGCATCCTCTACGGCGGCAGCGTGAAGCCCGACAACGCGAAGGAACTCATGGCAGTCGACAGTGTCGACGGCCTGCTCGTCGGCGGCGCGAGCTTGCAGGCGGAGACGTTCCTTCCCATCATCGAATACGATCTCCACTGACTCCACTGACTCCACTGACTCCACTGACTCTGCGCAGCGCGGCTGCAATCGACTGCTGATGTTCATCCTTCACTACATTGCCTGGGTCCTCTTCTTCCTGTCGGCCGTCCTGTTGACCATCGTCGTTCTCCTGCAGGAATCGAAGGGCGGTGGCCTCGCCGAGGCGTTCGGGGGCGTCGGCGCCGAGACGTTCGGAGTGAAGACCGGTGGCATCAACCGGTTCACCTTCCTGCTCGCGGCCATCTTCTGCGGTTCGGCGATCCTAATCAGCTCGACCTGGGCCTGACGGTCGCGCTCGCCCCGGTTCGCCGCGCCGCTGATCCGCATGCACCGTCCCTCCCAAAGCATGACCGGCGCCGGCTTCGCCGCCGGACCGAGCGAGTTGGGGGAGCTCCGGATCGAGGTTCGCACGGTCAACGGCCGGGGACTCACCGTGAAGCTGCGCGTGCCCAGCGCCTGCGGCGGATTCGAGGCTGCGATCGAGGAACTCGTGCGCGAGCGGATCCGGCGCGGCTCGATCTCGGTCGTCATCGAGCGGCAGGCCGCGGTCACAGCGCTGCCCGACCGCACGGTGTTGCGCGCGGTGGCAACCGACCTGCGCGCATTGGCCGAGGAAATGCGGCTGCCGCCGCCGACTCTCGCCGACGTGGTCTCGGCCGCGAATGCCGCGCTGCGCGGCGAGGCGCTGACCTCGCGGCCGCTGCCGGACAAGTTGCGCGCCCTGATGTCGGCTGCGCTCGACGACCTGCAACGACATCGCCTCGCCGACGGCCGCGGCACGATCGAAGCCGTGCGCGCCCAACTCGTCGAGTTCGAGGCGCTGTGCGAGACGGCCGCATCGCGTGCGCCACAACTCGCGTCGCTGTATCGCGAGCGCCTGCTGCAGCGCGTGCTCGAATTCGTGCAGAGCCACGTGCCGTCACCGCCGACCGCGCACGAGCTCGTGCGCGAGGTCGCGATCTTCGCCGATCGCGTCGACGTCGCCGAGGAGGTGCAGCGTCTGCGTGCGCACCTGCGCGAGATCCACGCCGTGCTCGACCGCGGCGGCGAGATCGGGCGGCGGCTCGAGTTCCTGTTGCAGGAACTGCTGCGCGAGACCAACACGCTCGGCGCCAAGTCGCCGGACACGATCATGGCGCATGCGGCCGTGGCCATGAAGTCCTGCATCGATCGGCTCAAGGAACAGGTAGCCAACCTCGAATGAGCGCTGACCCATGACCCCTGACCAATGAGCACTGGGCGTGGCAAGCTCGTCGTGATCTCCGGGCCATCGGGGGCCGGCAAGACCTCGGTCTGCCGCGCGCTCAAGGAGCATCCCGATGTGGAGTTCTCGGTGTCCGCGACGACGCGCGCGATGCGCGCCGGCGAACGCGACGGAGTCGACTACCACTTCTTGTCGCTCGAGGACTTCCAGCGGCGGCTCGACGGGAACCAGTTCCTCGAGTGGGCCAGCTACAACGGCAATCTCTACGGCACGCCGCGCTGGCCGATGGACGCGGCGCTCGCGCGCGGCAAGACGATCCTCGTCGAGATCGAGGTGAAGGGCACGCGCCAGCTGCGCGAACGCGGCGTCGCGGGGCTCTATGTGTTCATCGCTCCGCCAAGCATCGAAGAGCTGCGGGCGAGGCTCGAGCGCCGCGGCAGCGACAGTGCCGAGGAGATCGCGCAGCGCATCGCGATCGCCGAGGGCGAGATCCGCGCGGCTCGTGAGCTCGTCGACGGGGTGCCGCTCTACGACGTGACGATCGTGAACAAGGACCTGCAGCAGACGATCAAGCGCGTGAAGGAGATGATCTGGCCATGACGAAGCACGTGCTGCTCGGCATCGGCGGCGGCATCGCGGCCTACAAGCTGGCCTTCCTCGCGAGTCGCCTCGTGCAGAGCGGGGCCCGCGTGCGCGTCGCCATGACCCCGCACGCGACGCAGTTCGTGGGGCCCGTGACCTTCGAAGGTCTGACCGGAAGCAAGGCCATCCTGTCGTCGACGCAGGTCGACCCCGATGGATCAGTGCCGCACATCGACGTCGCGCGCTGGGCCCGTGTCTACGTGATCGCGCCCGCCAGCGCCGCGCTGCTCAGCAACCTCGCGCGCGGCGCTGCCGACGATCCCGTGTCGCTGCTTGCGATCACGTGCCGTTGTCCGATCTTCGTGTGCCCGGCGATGCACGACTCGATGTGGACGGCCGCGGCAGTGCAGGACAACTGCGCGATCCTGCGCCGTCGCGGCGTGGAGCTGCTCGGGCCCGTGCAGGGTCACCTGGCCGAGGGCTACGACGCGATCGGTCGCATGGTCGAGCCCGAGGCGATCTTTGCCCGGGTCGAGGCCGTGCTCGCCGGCGCCAGGTGATGTGGTACAGGTGATGCACGAAGCACCACTGCGCGCTTATGTGATCCGAGGCAACGCGAGGGAGCAGGCACTCGACTGGCTGCACGTGCACTGCGAGGTGCAGGGGGTGCTCGAGGAAGACGACTCGGTCACGGTGTGGATCGCGTCGGCGTTGCCCGACCTGCCGCAGCCGGGTCTCGCCGTGCACGAGATCCCCGTAGCGCCGGCGGATCTCGAGCGCACGGGCCTCGAAGACGACACGGCGATCCTCGTGGCGGAGGACGTGCTGGTGCGCCCGCCCTGGGTAAAGCGCCCCGCCGACTTCCGCGGCATCGAGCTCGTGGTGCCGCGCGGCAACGCGTTCGGCAGCGGCGAACACGCGAGCACGAAGGCCGCGCTGCGTTGCCTGCATCGTCTGTGGGAGGCGCCCGTGCGCTTCGGCGACGTCGGCACCGGTTCGGGCATCCTCGCGCTCTACGCCCGCGCGAGGGGATGTACGCACATCGAGGCCTGTGACGTCGATCGGCACGCGGTGTCCGCGGCGCGCGCGCTGCTGCCCGGCGCGATCGTGCACGTCGGCGGACCCGAGACCTTGGGGCCCCTGGACTGCGTGATCGCGAACCTGACCGCGGCGGAACTGACGGCCGCACTGCCCGCGATCCTCGCGCGGTGGACGCGGAACAGCGTCATGGTTCTGGGTGGCATGCGCGGGCACGAAGTCGCGATCGTGCAGCAGCAGGTTCCTGCGACCGTGGTTGCGGCAGAGACCGACCTGGCCTTCACGGCGCTCGGGTTTCGTTGACCGTCCGGCCGAGGTCGGGGGCGGCGAGGTAGACATCGAACCGGATGCGCGACCCGGCGACGGCGAACGAAACGCCCTCGGCGATCGGCGCGAGATCGCGGTGCCGCTTGACGACAACGCGTTCGCGGGCCGCACGACGCGCCGCGAGGAAGAGCGGCAACGGATCGTCGGGTGGACCGGCCAGCGCGCGACAGACCTGCATGTCCTTCTTCACCTGGGCACTTCCCGACTCGGAGAACATCGGGTCCAGGTAGACGACCGCCGGTTGCTGCTCGGGCAGGAGGCCGTGGAGCCACGGCACGGCATCGGTCGCCACGACTCGCAAGCGCGCTGCCAGCGCGCTGTCCGCGATGGCATCGAGGACCAGCATCACGAGCGCCGGGATCCGTTCGAGTGCTTCGACTTCACACCCGAGTCGGGAGAGCACCATTGCGTCGCGACATAGGCCGGCCGTGGCATCGACTACGGACAAGGGCGCACTGCGCCGTGCGAGGCCGATCGCCCGGGGCAGGGGCTCGTCCCGGCGCGAACTCCGCAGCCGTCGTGCCATCGGTCCTGTGCGCAGATCCAGGGCGAGGCGGATCGCTTCGGGCGCCGGCCCGTGGAGCTCCAGGCTGCCCTTCGAACGCACGAGTTGCCAAGCAGTTGGATCGCGGAGCGAAGTGACGGCGATGCCGAGGGCCCGAGCCTGCTCGAGGTCGCGCGCGGCTGCGGGCTCGGCAAGTGTTACTTCCGCTGCGTTCCACCTAGGAGGCATCCAACGTTCGTTCGGTGCGCCGATTTGTATCGATGCCGAACAGAATGCAGCGATCGAACGTCCAAAGCCACGGTGCCATACACTTGCGTCGGAACCCGGCAAACTCACCCGCTGCGACCGACTCTCTTGTGAGGTGTTACACTTTCGCAGATCGGGTCCCCCGTTTCGATCCGCGGAATCCAGCTCCCCTTCAGCCCGACATCACGGAACCACTCGCTCCACATCCATGCGGCGCCTTCATTTGAAACTGTTCTATCTCCGTACCCGTCTCAAGCGCGAAGCTCAGGGTGTGACTGCCAAGATCCTTGGCGTCCGCCCGGCGACCATGTCGCATCTCGAACAAGGGCGCTCGCTGCCGACCTTGCCGATGCTTCTGGCCCTGTGCAAGCACTACGACGTGACGCCAACCTACCTGCTCGATGACGAGCGGCCGATCGAACCCAGCAGCCGCGATCGTTGGGCCGAGCGCGACAACGTGGTCGCGCGCGGCAACTGGCTCGAAGTTCCCGAGGGCGCCCTGGTGTCCACTCACGACGGGGCCCGGCTCGTCGCCGTGCAGCCCGGTGCTCGCTACTACGACGGGAGTGCTCAGGCGCAGCGCATGACCTGCCCGAACGCCGCCGCGGCCAAGGAGCTCGAATCCGGTCTGCAGACGGCTGGCCGCCAGCGCGATCGCGAGCTCGAGGACTCGCTGACGCGCGAGTTGCTCGGGCAGCGCAAGCCGCGCAACAAGCCCGTGGCCAAGAGCGTGCTCGTCAAGTCCGCCGTCGCCTCGATGGGAAACCGCTGAGTCACCGCACGGTGACTCTCGGCACGTTCTCGGGACGGCAGAGGCCTGCAAAGAGACCCTTGAAGTAGGGGACCAGGAACCTCGGCGACCGCGTCATCGCGAGCCCCGCCAGGGGCTTGCCGATGCACGCGGCAACGAGGAAGCAGAGCCGCTGCAGGGGGCCTAGCCGGCGGCGCGCGAGGATCATCTTGCCGCGCGTGAGCCAGAACAGGCGTTCGCTCGTGAGCTCTCCGAGCACGAGCCGGCCCGGCTGGCTGCCGCCGCCGAGGTGGCGCACGCGTGCCGCATGCGTGATCCACAGCTCGCGGTCGCGCGCCCGCACTTCGCAACACAGGTCGACGTCCTCGCAATAGAGGAAGTAGGTCTCGCAGAAGCGCAGGCCAGAGCGCAACAGATCGGCCGCGATCAGCATGCAGGCTGCCGTGACGAACTCGCTGGGGTGTTCCGCATCAGGCGGCGCAGCACAGTGGAAGCGGCTCAGCGTCCACGTCGGCCGGCGCCCATTCGCGAAAGAAATCCTCCCGTCGCCGTCTTCGATGCGGCAGCCGATGATCCCGGCCTTCGGGTGGCGGCCCCTCGTGGCGATCATCTCGCCGAGCGCCCCGGGCTCCATCTCGGCGTCGGGGTTCAGCAGCAGCACGTGCTGCAGGCCGGGCCAGCGCGCGAGCGCGAACTCGATGCCCAGGTTGCAGCCCGCGCCGAAACCGCCGTTGCGATCGGAATGAAGCAGGTGCACACCGGGCTGCCCGTCGAGCGACCGTTGCAGTTCCTGCCCCGAGCCGTCGGGCGAGCAGTTGTCGACGATCACGACCTCGAGGTCGGGGTCCTGGCGCAGCAACGAGGCAACGCAGAGCAGCGTCGAAACCTCGTCGCGGTAGTGCACGACGACCGCCGCACAGGTCGTGCTGGTCGCGGACCGCATCGCAGTCGCGGAGGCGGGGCTCAGACTGGCTGCGGGGGACATGACGCGCGTTCCTCCATGCGTGACGTTGTGGGGGGCGTGGGGCCCGGCGAGCACGGTGCGGGCGGCAGCGGCTGCAGCGGCAGCCGCGCCGTCTGCGAGAGCCCCTTCCAGTAGCCCGCCATGGTGCCGGCGACGAGCTTGCCGACGCAGCGCAGCAAGGCGACCGGACCGAGCTTGCGCGTGACGAACCACGTGACGAAGCGGCCGAGCTTCGGCAGCTGCAGCGGAGCTGCAGCGAGCATCGCGCGGAACGGACCCGCGTGCCGGAAGGCGAAGTAGGTGTTGTCGCGGGCCACCGTGAACCACGCGCGATCGTGCAGCGTGCGGCGGAACGGACCCGGGGACGATTCGTGGTTCACTGCCGCCGTCGCGACGTAGCGCATCGCATCGGGCGACCGCCCCGCCCGAGCGAACAGACGCCAGCAGACATCCATGTCGTCGGGCTGGTAACACAGGTTCTCGTCGAAGCCGCCGCAGGCGAACAGGGCGCGCGTGCGGATCGCGAGGTTGCACCCCGAGAAGCTCGGCGACATGCCGGGCGGGAGCCGTTCCTCTTCGGCCACGGGCACGAGCCGGCCGAGCGGCGAGGCCGCGAGCCGCGCGCACTGCAGCGATCCGTCGCCGCGGTAGACGGGACCACTCGCGGCGACCACACGATCGTCCGCGAACGCCGCGCTGAGCGCAGCGAGCCAGCCGGGCCGGGGCCAGGCGTCGTCGTCGAGGTAGACGAGGATCGCGCCGCGGGCCCTCTGCGCGCCGAGATTGCGCTGCTTGCTCAGGTGTCGTTCGGCGGCCCTGTGCACGGCGACCCACGGGAACTCGGCTTGCACCATGGCCATCGCAGCCGTGTCGTGCGGCGCGTGCACGGTCAGGACTTCGGTCGCGGGGGTGTCGCGTTCGGCCAGGTGGCTCTGCAACTCGCGCAGGCACCGGCGCAGATCGTCGCACCGGTCCGAAGTCACGATGACGATCGAGACCCGGACCGCATCGGGGCTGTGCGGCTCGCGGCTCACGGTTCGCTCTTCTTCACGATGCACATGCTGTCGACGTATCGCGGCTCGCCCCACTGGGCATCGGGTCGGATCAGTTCCTCGACGACGCGGCGCGGGCCCTCGTGCACCTCGTGCACGACGTCGTGCAGACAGAGGACGCCGCCCGCGCGGATCATCGGCGCCCAGTCGCGGAAGTCGCGCTGCACCGCCTCGTAGCTGTGATCCCCGTCGAGGAACAGCAGGTCGATCGGCGTCTGCCATGAAGGCGCGTGTTCGTGACTCAGTCCTTCGCGCACTTCGACGATGTCGAGCACGCCGGCATCGCGCAGGTTCTGTTCGAACGCGGTGCGCAGCGGCCCCGCCAGACCCTTCGCGCGGTCCTCGTAGTGGCTCTTGCTCGGTTCGTCGCCCGAGGCGTCGAACGGGTCGATGCAGTAGAGGCACGGCCCGTTCTTCCCGGCGAGGCCGCGCGCGAGGCAGACGCTGCTCTTGCCTTGCCAGCAGCCGATCTCGACAACGGTCGGGTAGTGGTCGGGCAGCGCGCGCGCGAGCTCGTAGAGCGCGATCGCCTCGTCGACCGTCAACCAGCCGTCGATCGACACGTAGGGCAGGATCGGGGCATACCGAAGTCCCCGCAGCAGCAGCTGCGCCCGCGTGCCGAGCCGCCACGGTTTCTTGGTCTGCATCGCCGTTCCTATCGGCGATTCCGCGCCTGCGGTTGAGCCTCGCGGATCAGGAGCCGAATCCGCTGGCCCTCGCGAGGCCGTGCCCGAGTTGCGCCACGCGGCCGCGCATTTCGACGAACCAGAGGCTGGCCACGAACGCGAGGCCGCCCGCGAGCAGTTGCAGCACTAGCACGAAGAAGCCGTCCCCGCACAGGCGTGGCATCGCGGCGGCCAGCGTCACCGCAGCCGACACGAGCAGCGGTGCGGCGATGCGGTGCCACAACGGCTCCCGCCGCAGCGCGCGCGTTGCGCGCAGGCCGTGCCGCAGGTAGATCGCGTGCGCGATCAGCGCACAGACGCTGGCTGCGGTTGCCGCATGCCACGGCTCCGGCAGCCGCGGCGCAACAAGGCTGGCCATGGCGAACGAAGTGGCGCCGATGCCGAGCAGCTGCAGCACCGAAGGCCACCCGAGTCCGCGCGCGTAGGACGCGTCGCGGCCTTCGGCGAGCAGCGCGTTGCTGCACTGCCAGCCGAGGTGCTGCAGGCATCCTCCACCGAGCAGCAGCACGAGGGCCAGACCCGCGACGCCGAACTGTGGTCCACTGAGGCGGCAGAGACTCTCTGCGACGACGGCTCCTCCGGCCAGCATCGGCAAGGTCACGAGCAGCGTCGCGCGCAGCGCCGTGCCGAGCGTGCGCCCGGGGTCCCCGACGTGGCTCGCGTGCAGCATGTGGGGCAGCAGCAGGCGGGCGAGCTGCAGCGACGGCACGAGCGCGGCGGCCGCGAGTCGGGCTGCGATGGCGTAGAGGCCCGCTGCCTCGTTGCCCATGCACCAGGCGACGATCCAGACGTCGCCGACCACCATCACCTCGTGCGGCGTCTGACCGATGGCGACGCCGAGACGGTGCCGCAGCGGCAGCAGCGACTGCGGAACGGCTCGGTCCGGCAGCTGCCGGATCGCAAAGGTCGCGCCGACGGCATAGAGGCACTTGCTGCCCAGCGCGATCGCCGCCAGCGTGCCGAGGTCGTCGCCGCCGGCGCGGATCCAGGCCAGCACGAGCAGCAACTGCAGCAGGGCCGCGGTGGTGTCGAGCAGCACTTCGATGCGCGTGCGCCCGGCGGCATCGAGCAGGTTCTTGAGGTCGAGCGCGCAGGGCACGACCTGCAGCACACATAGCGTCCAGAACCACGGTTGGTCAGCGCTGCAGAACGCGATGCCGATCGCGAGGCTGCACAGGATGGCGCCGAGCTGCAGGCGTGTCCACACGGCCGCCAGCACCAGCGAACGCGCGGCCTCGGGCGTCTGCGCCACGGCGCGCGCGAGCAGGTTGCGCACACCGGTCCCGGCGAGCACCGCGAGCAGACCACCGAGTGCTTGGCCTTGCGCGTAGATGCCGAGCCGTTCGACACCGAGCGCGCGGCCGATGCACAGGAAGGTCGCGAGCTGCAGCAACCGCTGCACGAACACGCCGAGCCCGAGGCAGAACAGCGTGCTGCGGACGGTTTGCTTCACGCCGATGTCATCGGCCGGTGCGCCGCTTCGGATGAAATCACGAGTCGTCGGTCATCGCCGCAACGCGGCGTTCAGGAACGCGACGATTCAGCCACCAAGCGCCGCTGCGGCGATGAGGCCGAGCCACCGGGAGGGGAGACCCGCGGCTGTTCCCTAGTTGCCGCGCCCTTCGGCGGCGAGCGGCCACGACGGGCCCCTGCGGTATGGCAGGTCCGCGTGGTCCCCCGAGTGCTTTCCGAGGCGGGCTTCGATCGCCTGCACGAGACCCATGAGTCCGTTGTGGTCGGGCTGCGTCGGGGAACACCACACGTGTCCGTAGCCGAACAACCACGACAGGAAGCGCTGCCGCAGCGTCGGGTGGTCGCGCTCGACGGCGCGTCGCAGCGCGTCCGACAGTTCGGCCAGGGTCACCTTCGTCGTCACACCGTGGAGTCCATACAACGCGCTGCCGAGGTGCAGCACCGGTGTGCCGGCGAGCAGGCCCGCACTGGCCAGCGGGTGGTTGATCGTGATCGTCGCGACTGCCGTGGCCGTGGCCTCCGGCGCAGCGTGGGGGGGCAGGAAGTGCACGCCGGGCATCTGCAACCGCCGAAAAACGCGCCCGCTCAGCCCTCGAGGCGGCTCCACGACGAGCACGCACAGACGCGGGTCGAGGCTCGCCGTGGCGAGGATCGCGGCCGAGACGAGCTCCTCGGCCGTCGGCGGCGACGTGGCGTCGAGGCGTACGCGGTCGTCCTCGGCGTCCTGCAACAGCACG
The DNA here is from genome assembly GCA_035649575.1 of Planctomycetota bacterium. GTDB lineage: Bacteria > Planctomycetota > UBA1135 > UBA1135 > UBA2386 > DASVAL01. The sequence goes on along the minus strand of DASRJH010000324.1, from coordinate 14,222 downwards.
GTCACGAATGCACGACCGGGCAGCTCGAACCGAGGTTGTGCTTCGCTCGGCGGTAGCGGCATCGCCCGACGCCAATCGCACACCGCGGCTCGCGCACCTTCGAGTCCGCGCAGCGACCAGGCGGCAGCGACGCAAGCCAGTCGATCCCACAACGAAGGCACCACCGGTTCGCGGCCCGACAGCGCGCTCGGGGCCGTTCGCGCGAGCAGGTTGGTCAGGCACGCCTCGAGCAACGCGGGCTCGCCGCGCACGACGCGGTAGTCTCCGGCGGACCGCAGCAGCGCCTTGGCGTCGCCGTCGATGCCGCGCTCGTCGACCTGCAGCGTGTGGGGGAGCAGACCTTCCCCCGTCCACAACACGCGGCTGCCCGCCTGCTGTGCTTTGAACTGCACGAGGTGGTGTTCGGCGCTGCGCCCCTGGTGGAACAGCACGAGGTTGCACGCGTGGTCTTCGAACCAGTGGGCGAGGCCGGTCGATAGCCGCGCGAGCCGATCGCGAATGCGCCGCCGTCGCCGCTGCTCGGCTCCGCTCTGCGGCCGCAGACCAAAGCGCCGGCATTCGCGGGCAGCGAACTCCTCGAGCGGAGCCTCCGCAGCCGGGCTTCGTGGGCGGACGATGGCGGTGTCACCACCCTGGCAGCTCCAGAACGTATGCGACACAGGATCGAGACACAGCACCGTCACGGTGTGTCCACGCTGCAACAGCTCGCGGCGCAGCCGCTCGTGCAGGTGGAACCGGTCGATGCCGGGCAATGCAAACACGACATGACCCATTGCCTTCGGGTTGATCGGTTGGCGCCGGAAGGTGGCTTGACGGTCGGCCGCGCAACGGCCTGCCGTTGTGGTGAAAACACCGGCACGAATTCACCGGCGAGGACCTGCCGCCGCTCCGGGGCGGTCGCTACACTCTTGCACACTACATCCCGCCCTTGCCGACGGTTTGCCTGCCGTCGGCCACCTGCCTGTCGGAGGTCCAGAATGCGATCCCTTCTCGTTTCCACCACTGTCGCTCTCCTTTTGTCCCACACCGTGTCCGCCCAGACGGTTCCGACGGGATTCGTCATCGATCCCGTGATCCCGAGCGGTCTCAACGCGCCGCTCGACTTCTGCTTCCTGCCGGACGGCCGCTGCCTGATCGCCAACCGCGCCGGTGCCGTGTCGGTCTACGCGGGCGGCTCCCCGGTGACCGTGGGCACCGTGCCAAGCGTCGAGAGTGGCGGAGAGAGGGGACTGCTGAGCATCGCCGCCGACCCGAACTTCCCGACGAACGGCCAGATCTACGTCTACTACTCGAGCAGTCTCGACGCCTTCATGCATCTCGACCGCTTCACCTGCACCGGTGATCTGGCGAACCCGAGCAGCACGAACCTGACCTTCCTCGCGACCTCGCGCCGCGTCATCCTCGCGGCGATCCCCGACAACGCGTTCAACCACAACGGCGGCTCGGTGCGGTTCGGGCCCGACGGCAGGCTCTACCAGACGATCGGAGACGACGCCAGCTCCTGCACGGCACAGACTACGAACTCGTCGCTGGGCTGCCTCCTGCGCATGGACGTGAGCGGGCTCGCGGCAGGCGGAAGCACCACGGCGCCGACCTTCACCTCGCTCGATCCGGGTGACAACCCGCTCAGTGCGAACCTCGACATCAGCCAGCTCGTGATCGCCCACGGCCTGCGCAACCCGGTCCGCATGGAGATCGACATGGTGACGGGCAGCATCTACATCGGCGACGTCGGCCAGAACGCGGTCGAGGAGTACTCCGAGTACGTGTATCCCACGACCGGACCGCTGCCGCTCGTCAACTTCGGTTGGCCGTGGCGCGAGGGCAACCAGGCCTACTCGACGTGCAGCGGGACCCAGCCGCCTGGACTCGTGGCTCCGATCGCCGCCGTGTCGCAGTCGCTCGGATGGTTCTCGGTGTTCGGCGGCGCCCGCTACCGCAATCAGGGCGGTCAGTACGACTTCGGCCCGGCCTACGAAGGCAACGCGTTCTACTACGACTTCTTCGCCGGCGACCTGCGGCGGCTCGTGAACACGGGCACCTGGGGCCCAGCACCTCCCGTGGCGGGGCAACCCAATCCGACGAACTGGGGCACCGGCTTCACCGCGGTGGGAGCGTTGCGCGTCGGCCCCGATGGCGGACTCTGGTTCGCGAAGAACACGAGCACCTCGCCCTCGAGCGGCGGCACCGTGAATCGCATCCGCCCGCTGGGCCCGACGAACAGCGTCACGGCGATCAGCGGTGGCGGCCAGGTCGGTCCGGCCGGCGAGGCGTTCCCGTCGCCGCTCGTTGCGCGCGTGTTGAACCCGCAGGGCCAGCCGCTTCCCGGTGGCACCATCAACTTCAACGTCTCCGGACCGGCCACGCTCGCGCCGGGCAACCCCGTGATTGCCGACGGGAACGGGTATGCGCAGGTGAATGCGACCGCGACCGCCATTGGCGGTGCGATCACCGTGACGGCGAGCACGCCGGGCTCGCAGACGAACGGAACGTTCGCGCTGTTCGCGCGCAAGATCAACGCGACGCCCGCCGGCACGCTGCTCGTGGTGACGGTCAACAACACGACGACCGCGGTGCCGGCGAACGTGCCCTACGTGGTGATGGTGTCGTTCCCCGGTGGCACTCCGCTGCCGACGGTCCTCGGCAACATCTGCACGAATCCGCTCTATGGCCTGACGGTCGTGCTCGAGGACGGCATCGGCATCTTCGGCTTCGTGTCCTTCTCGGGCACCGGTGGCATGGGCACACCGAACCTGACGAAGCTCTACCCGCTGCCGCCGGGGCTGCTGACTGGCTTCTTGATGAGCTTCCAGGCAGTCGGCTTCGATCCGGTGACGGGCTGGTTCCGCACGAACTGCGAGCAGCGCCAGTTCTGAACCGCGTTGCCTGCGGCGCCGAGCGCCGCAGGCAAACCGGTTCAGGTAGTGCTGCAACGCCGCTACGCGGGGACCTACTCCAGCGAAACACCCAGCCAGCCCCGCTGCGGCGTTGGAGCCGGGTTGGGTGCGGCGCTGCGCGCCGCAGGCAAACCGACTCAGGTAGTGCTGCAACGCCGCTACGCGGGGACCTACTGCAGCGAAACACCCAGCCAGCCCCGCTGCGGCGTTGGAGCCCGGGTTGGGTGCGGCGCTGCGCGGGGGCATGCGAATCCGCCCTTGACCCGCTGCGGGGGGATCCGCAGAATCCTCGCCCCCTTTCCCCCCGAGCTTTGAGCTGACCATGTCCCGCCCGCTGGCCGTGATCTGCCTCGCTGCCGGCCTCGGCAAGCGCACCAAGGTCAGTACGCCCAAGGTGTTGCTGCCGCTGTGCGGCCGCACGCTGGCGGCGACCGCGCTCGCCGCCGTGGCACCGCTGCAGCCAGCCCGGACCGTGGTCGTCCTGCACCATCAGAAGGCAGCCGTCGAGGAGTCGCTGCAACAGGCATTGGCGGGGCAGTTCGCGAACCTGCAGTTCGTGGACCAGGGCACGCCGAAGGGTACCGGTCACGCCGTGCAGGTCGCGATGCAAGCGCTCGCCGACTTCGTTGGCGACGTGCTCGTCATCCAGGGCGACTGTCCGCTCGTGACGACCGCGACGCTGCAGCGGCTCCGTGAGCTGTGCACCAAGAGCGGTGCCGCGTGTGCCGTGCTGACGGCGCGCCCCGACGATCCGACCGGACTCGGTCGCATCCTGCGCGACAAGGGCGGCCGCTTCGTCGGCATTCGCGAGCATCGCGACTGTTCGCCCGAGCAGCTCGCGATCGACGAGATCAACGCGGGCTGCTACTGCTTCGACAGCGCCTCGTTGCGGCCCGTGCTCGAGGGCTTGCAGCCCGACAACGCGCAGCACGAGTACTACCTGACCGATGCGGTCGCGGCTTTCGTCGGCAAGGCGTTGCAGGTGCCCACGCTCGAGGCAGCGGACGCGAGCGAGATCCAGGGCGTCAACTCGCTCGCGGAGCTCGCCGTGGCGCGCAGCATCATGCAGGAGCGCATCCTGCTGGAGCACCTCGGCAACGGCGTGTTGATCGTCGATCCGGCGACGACGTGGATCGATCAAGGCGTGCAGATCGGCGTGGACACGAAGATCCTCCCGTGCACCGTGATCGGCACGGGATGCGTGATCGGCCGCCACTGCGAGGTCGGCCCGTTCGCCCACCTGCGGGCCGGTACGGTGCTCGAGGACGGGGCCGAGATCGGCAACTTCGTCGAGGCGAAGAAGACGCGGCTCGGCGCGGGCGCGAAGGCCAAGCACCTGACCTACCTCGGTGACGCGACGATCGGGCAGAAGAGCAACATCGGCGCCGGCACGATCACCGCGAACTACGACGGCGTGCACAAGCACGAGACGCGCATCGGCGAACGTTGCTTCATCGGCAGCGGCACGGTGATCGTGGCGCCGAGCGAGCTTGGCGACCACTCGATGACGGGCGCCGGTGCCGTCGTCACGCGCGGCAGCGTGGTGGGCAAGAGCGAAGTCTGGGTCGGCGTGCCGGCCAGGAAACTCAAGATGCGCGAGCCAGGCGGGCCGGCCAAGGAGAAGCGATGACCATCCGCGGCGAACGCCTCCGCGTGTTCACGGGCACTGCGCATCCTCGCCTCGCGCAGGACATCTGCTCGTTCATGGGCGTGCCGCTCGGCGCAGCTTCGCTGGCGCGGTTCCCCGACGGCGAGCTCAACCTCAAGGTCGAGTGCGATGTGCGCGGCGCCGACGTGTTCGTCGTGCAGCCGACGTGCCCGAACGTGCACGAGCATCTGTTCGAGCTGCTGTCGTTCGCGGATTGCCTGCGCCGCGCGTCGGCGGATCGAATCACGGCCGTGATCCCGTATTTCGGCTACGCGCGCAAGGACCGGAAGGACGAGGGCCGCGTGCCGATCAACGCGAAGCTCGTTGCGAACCTGCTCGTCACGGCGGGCTACACGCGTGTGGTCGCCGTCGACCTGCACGCGGCGCAGATCCAGGGCTTCTTCGACATCCCGGTCGACCACCTCTACGCGCGCCCCGTCATGATCGAGCGCGTGCGCCAGCTCGAGACCAAGGATGTCATGGTCGTTTCGCCCGACATCGGCGGCACCAAGCTCGCGCGCGCCTATGCGAAGGATCTCGGCTGCGACCTCGCGATCATCGACAAGCGCCGCATCAGCGGCGAACAGACCGTCATCGAGCACGTGATCGGCGACGTCAAGAACCGCGACGTCGTGCTCGTGGACGACATGGTCAGCACGGGCGGCTCGATCGTCGATGCAGCGCGCATCGTCAAGGAGAAGGGCGCGCGCCAGGTCTACATCGTGGCCACGCACGCAGTGTTGTGCGGCAACGCGGTCGAGAAGCTCAACAAGGCCGACGTGGAGCAGATCCTGTTCGCCGACACCGTTCCCGTGCACGACAAGAAGATCCGGCGACTCGAAGTCTGCTCGATGGCGCAGCTGCTCGCGCGCGCGATCGATCGCATCCACCGCAGCGAGAGCGTCAGCAAGCTGTTCGAGACCGAGCGCTGACGTTCCGACCCACATTCCCCATTGCCCGCATTCAACGCATTCATCAGCACTGAGGTAGTCCAATGCAAGTCGTACGCATGAAGGCCGAGCGCCGCACCGCGCTGGGTCGCAACCAGGTCGCCCAATTGCGCAAGCAGGGCTGGATGCCCGCCGTCGTCTACGGCGATGGCAAGGAACCTGTTTCGATCGCGATCTCGGAGTGGGAGCTCGAGCAGCACGTGAAGGCGCATCACAAGGTGTTCCAGCTCGAGGTCGCGGGCGCGGCGCAAGCGGCGATCCTGCTCGACATCGCGTGGCACGCGACGTCGGATCGCCCCGTGCACGCCGACTTCAAGCGCATCGATCTGACCAAGGAGATCGAGACCGAGGTCGAAGTCACGCTCGTCGGCCACCCGGTCGGAATCAGCAAGGGAGGCACGTTGATCAAGGACCACATCCGCATCGAGGTGCGCTGCCTGCCGACCGAGATCCCCGACTCCATCGAGTACGATGTCAGCAAGCTCGAGCTCGACGAGTCCGTGGCGGCGAACAAGCTCGTGATGCCGAAGGGCGTCACGCTGCTGACGCCACCGAACACCACGATCTGCCACGTCGCGAAGCTCGTCGTCGAGGCCCTGCCCGAAGCGGCGCCCGCAGCAGCTGCGGTTCCGGCCGAAGGTGCAGCGGCAGCGACACCGGCAGCTGGCGCGGCTCCGGCTGCTGGCGACAAGGCTGCTACCCCGGCGAAGCCTGCTGCTGCCCCGGCCACCAAGCCGCCCCCGGCCAAGTCCTGATCCGCGCGCTTGGGCGCGGCCTGCAACCAGACCGTTGGTTGCGGCATGGCCGAGAACGCGTGCTCGCCTGGCGGCGTGTGTCTTGCCTGGCGGCGTGTGTCTTGCCTGGCGGCCTGTGTCTTGCCTGGCGGCCTGTGTCTTGCCTGGGGGCACCGGGCCGCGTAGCATCCTCGCCCCCAACCTGCAGCCATGGGCTGGCACCGCATCGTCGTAGGCATCGGCAACCCCGGGACCGAATACGAGGCGACCCGACACAACGTCGGATTCATGGTGCTGGACCTGCTGGCCTCGAGGTTGGGACTCGCATTCACCCGGCTCGAGCGGCACGCGGACGATGGTTCGCGGATCTTCTCGGGCAAGGTGAAGGCGAAGGTCTGCGAGGGTCGCCGGAAGGGACGATCGTTCCTGCTGGTGAAGCCGCAGACCTACGTGAATCTGTCTGGCGAGGTCGTCGCTCCGTTGCTGAGGCATGCGGGCGGACAACCGTTGCTCTTTGTGATCGTAGATGACCTGAACCTACCGCTGGGCCGGATCCGTATCCGGCCGTCGGGGAGCGCAGGGGGCCACAACGGCCTCAAGTCCATCGAGCAGATGCTCGGCTCGGATGCGTATCCCCGTCTCCGTCTCGGTATCGGGCAACCCGTTCCACGGCCGGAGGAAGGCGTGCCATCGCACGCCAAGCCTTCTGCTGCCAAGGACGGCTCCGAAGGACTGCGTTCGGCCGCCTGGCCGGATTTCGTCCTGGCTCCATTCCTCCCGGAGGAACGTGAGGTTCTCGGTCGTGTCCTGGGTCGCGCCGCCGACTGCGTGGAAGCGTGGTTGGATGGCAAAGACCTGCAAACCTTGATGGGAACCTACAACAGTCCAGAATCGGGCTCGCGCCCGGGAGAATGAAGTTTGGAACGCACTCGAACCTATGAATGCATGTGCCTCCTCGACAATCGGGAGGTCCGCAAGGGCTGGCAGCCGCTGAAAGACTCGGTGCTCGCCATGTTCACGAAGCACGGCGCCAAGGTCTTGAGTGGCCGGCGCTGGGATGAACGTCGCCTCGCCTACCCGATCAAGGGGCAGCAGCGCGGCACGTATCTGCTCGTGTACTTCTCGGCCAACACCCAGGTCCTTGGCGCCATCCGGCGCGATCTGCAGTTCAATGAATCGCTGCTGCGCTTCCTGCTCGTCGAATGCGAGGACGTGCCGCAGGCGGCCTACGAGCCGGAAGCTGCGTTCGACATCAACACGATTCCGTCCGATGACGCGCCGCCGCCACCACCCGTGATGAGCAGCGTCGAGCCCGCCGAGTCCACTGGAGCCACCACGGAGATCTGATCATGAGCAACGTGAATAGCAGTGGCGGTGGATTCCGCGAGGGCGGCCGCGAAGGTGGCGGCGCGCGCCGCAGCAAGTTCGGTCGGTTCGGCCAGAAGCGCCGCGAGGTGCTGCCCGAAGAACCGCTCGACTACAAGAACGTCGCCTACCTCGCGAAGTTCGTGTCCGCGAACGGCCGCATCCAATCGCGCAAGCGCACGTCGTTCTCGGGCCAGAACCAGCGCAAGCTCGCGGATGCGATCAAGCGCGCCCGCATGGTGGCCCTGATGCCCTTCGTGGGGAGGATCTGAGCCATGGAACTCCTGCTCAAACAGAATGTCGAGCACGTCGGCAAGATCGGCGACGTCGTCAAGGTGAAGCGAGGTTATGCGCGCAACTACCTGCTGCCGCGCGGACTCGCGGTCATGGTCACGAAGATCAGCATGGCCGAGATCGAGCACGCGCGGGCCCTGGCACTGGCCGAGGAGCAGACGCGCGTCACCGGCATGAAGGAGCTCGCCGCGAAGATCGGCGAGGCCTCCGTGACGATCGAGCAACGCGCGAATGCCGAAGGCCACCTGTTCGGTTCGGTCAGCGCTGCGCAGATCGCCGCGGCGTTGCGCGACAAGGGCATCAACGTCGACGACAAGCAGGTCCGCCTCGAGCAACCGCTCAAGGAGATCGGCGTGTTCGACGTGGTGGTGCACCTGCACGCGACCGTCGATGCGACCGTGAAGGTGTGGGTCGTCCAGCAGAAGCCCGCGTGAACGAAGCGATCCGCGTCTCCCTGGTCAGCCTCGGTTGCGCCCGGAACCTGGTCGATTCCGAGGTGCTCCTGGGTCACGTGGTCGAGGAAGGGCTTCAGGTCGTGAAGGACGTCGAAGACGCGGACGTCGTCGTCGTCAACACGTGCGGGTTCATCGACACGGCGAAGCAGGAATCGATCGACACGATCCTGTCGGTCGCGCGTCTGAAGGACGAGGGCAACCTGAAGGGCGTCATCGCCGTCGGTTGCCTCGCGCAGCGCTACGGCGACGAGCTGAAGCAGTCCGTGCCCGAGCTCGACGCCGTGTTCGGTCTGTCCGACTACTCGGGCATACCGGGCGTCGTGCGCCGCATCGTGAACGGCAGCTCGCGCCGCTGGGTCGCGACTGTCGACGGCGGCAAGCCGAAAGGCCCGCGCAGCGACACGAAGCGCTTCCTGCTGACGCCGAAGAGCTTCGCCTACTTGCGTATCAGCGAGGGCTGCGACCACACCTGCACCTTCTGCGCGATCCCGAGCATGCGCGGGAAGAACCGCAGCAAGCCGATCGACGTGCTCGTCGACGAAGCCAAGGCTCTCGCCGCTGCCGGCGTCCAGGAGCTCGTGGTCGTCGCCGAGGACAGCACCGCCTACGGCCTCGACACGACGAGGAAGCGCCAGATCCATGCGCTGCTCGAGAAACTCGGCGAGGTCGACGGCATCCGCTGGCTGCGGCTCATGTACGCGTACCCGCACACCGTGCTGCCGGAACTGACCACGTTCCTGCGCGAGCATCCGAAGGCGGTCAAATACCTCGACATCCCGATCCAGCACATCAGCGGCTCGATGCTGAAGTCGATGAAGCGCGGCGTGTCCGGCGAGCAGGTGCGCGGCATCCTCGACCGGCTGCGCACCGAGGTGCCGGGCATCGCGGTACGCAGCACCTTGATCGCGGGGTTCCCTGGCGAGACCGAAGCGGACTTCCAGGCGGCGAAGGAACTGGTCGCGAGCTACCGGTTCGAGCGGCTCGGCGTGTTCCCGTACTCGCAGGAGGAAGGCACGCCGGCGTTCGATCTGCCGGACCAGGTGCCCGCGAAGGTGACCAAGTCGCGCGTCGCCGAACTGATGGAGCTGCAGCGCGGTGTCATGCGCGGCTTTCACGAATCGCTGGTCGGCAAGACGCTGCCCGTGCTGGTCGATGGCTGCGACGCCGAAGGCAGGCGCGTGGTCGGCCGGAGCTGGGCCGACGCTCCCGAGGTCGACGGCCGCGTGCTGTTGCCGAAGGGTTGCGCCGAGCCGGGCCAGTGGCTCGACGTCACGATCACGAAGGCCCACGACTACGAAGTCGAAGGCGCGCCGGCCGAGGCGGCTGCCAGGCCGAAGAGGAAGGCATGAACCTGCCCAACCTCATCACCCTGATGCGGCTCGTGCTGACGGCGGGCGTGTTCGTGTTCCTGGAGCTTGCGCCGCGTTCCAGCGTGATGGCCCAGGGGTTGATCGGCGAGGTGATCGAACCGGGGTGCATCTGGATCGCGTTCGTGCTGTTCTTGATCGCCGCGGTCACCGACTTCCTCGACGGCTATCTCGCGCGCCGCTGGAACCTCGTCACCGCGTTCGGCCGCGTCGCCGATCCGTTCGCCGACAAAGTGCTGATCGCGGGTTCGCTGATCACGCTGCTGCAGTTCCCCGCCGCGACCACCGTGCTCACCACGTGGTACGTCGTCATCGTCGTCGCGCGCGAGTTCCTCGTCACCGCGATCCGCGGCGTCGTCGAAGCGACGGGCAGGCCGTTCCCGGCCGATCGCCTCGGCAAGTGGAAGATGGTGTCGCAGTGCTGGACGGTCGCCGCGTTGATCACGATGGTCGCCGGCGCGGGCATCTGGGTGTGGGCCGCGCAGTGGGGCTTCTGGATCAGCCTCGGGCTCACCGTCGTGTCGGGCCTCAACTACGTCGTGAAGGCCCGCGACGTGCTGTTCGCCGGGGCCAGGTGATGTCGCTCGGCGACCGGATCCGCTGGCTCTCGGTCACGAGCGGCGGCCTCGGCTGCTCGCCGTTCGCGCCGGGCACCGTCGGCACGCTCGGCGGCGTGTTGCTCGCCGTGACGCTGCAATGGGCGCTGCCCGAGCACTTCGTATTGGCGTGGGGCATCGCGGCCGTCGTGCTGTTCGTCTGGGGCTGCATGCAGACGGCTTTCGTCGCGCGCACGTGGCCCAAGGAGGATCCGGGCCACTTCGTGCTCGATGAAGTGGTCGGTTATCTCGTGACCGTGATCGTCTACGCGCTGCTCGCGCAGAAGCGGCCCGACGCGTTCGGACACATGGCCGCGTTCTTCGCGTTCCGCGTGTTCGACGTGCTGAAGATCCAGCCCGCGCGCAAGCTCGAGGACCTGCCCGGTGCGCTCGGCATCATGGCCGACGACCAGATGGCGGGTGCTTATGCGGGTCTGTCGCTGTGGCTCGTGTTGCCCATGCTGCACGGTTGAGCCGATCGACTGAGCCGATCGATCGGGCCAATCGACGCACGCGGCCGCTTGGCTCGTGACGCGCGGCCCTGGTTTCGTCATGATGCCCGCCGCCCGGCGCCCGCCGAGCACGTAACTTCATGGCGCGAAAAGGCAGCAGGTCCAGGTCGAGCGGCTCGGTGGCCCGCAGTCTTGGCATCCGCTCCGGGCTCGTCGGTCTGGTCGGCGGGCTGCTCGTGACGATCGTGCTCGTGCAGAACGTCAGCGGCGGCATCAAGGATCCGAACATCGTGAGCCGCGGTTGGCAGGTCGGACTCGGTCTCGCCGTGGTCACGGCCGTGATCTGCGGCGTCGGCGGCTTCGTGTTCGGCGGCAAGGTCGCCTCGCGCATCAAGGACATCGGCTTCGGTGTCGGCAAGCTCGGCCGCGGCGGTTCCGAGGTGAAGGTGCGCATCAGCGGCAACGACGAGATCACCACCCTGGGCCGTTCCGTGCAATACCTCGCGAACGACCTGGCCGACCTGCTCAAGAGCCAGGAGTCGTCGGGCGGCGCCGCGCTCGTCTCGATGGACCCGCTCGTGAAGCAGCTGCGCGACAAGACCGTGCCGCAGAAGCTCGCGGCCGTCGCCGGCTACGAGGTCGACGGCGCGCTCAGCGGCGGCTCGCGCGGCGGGCTCGACTACTTCGACCTCGTCACGACCGACGGCGAGAATCCGCAGAGCGTCGTCTACCTCGTGAGCGCCGAAGGCCACGGCGCGATCTCCGTGTATGGCTGCCGGCTCGCGCGCGACGAGCTGCACCGCGCGCTCGCGGCCGGCGCCACGCCGCGCAAGGCGCTCGCCCACACGAACAAGGTCTGCAAGACCCATCTGCCGGCCGGGTGCTGCGCCAAGGCGACGCTGCTCGCAGTCGGACCCGAGGGCGCAAAGCTCTACCAGGCGGGAGCGCGTTCGCCGCTGCTGATCTGCCAGCGCGGCGAAGTGCTCGAGCTCAATGCCGAGGGCATCGCGATCGGCCTCGACGACGGGCCAGTGTTCGAGAAATCGCTGCGGCCGCAGGAGATCGAGATGAGCCCGGGCACGAGGCTCGTGCTCGGCAACGAAGCGCTGCTGCGCAGCGAGGGACTGCTGGACCTGCTGCGCCAGCACTCGCCGCGGCACACGAACATGTTCATGAACGTCGTGCTCGGCGGCATCGAGCAGGACGCGGGCGCCGATGGTCTGCGCGAGGACGTGCTGCTCGTGACCGTGAAGAAGGCGGGTCAGGCATGAGCGGGCCGCAGCAGCCGGCACCGCAGGGCTCGTTCCAGCGGCTGATCGAGGATCTCTACTACGACCGCGACGCTGCGCGCGGCGTTCAGGGAACGCTGCTCTGGTTCGTCGAGGAGGTCGGCGAGCTGGTGCGCGCCGTGCGGCGCAAGGACAGGAAGAACCTCGAAGAGGAGTTCGGCGACGTCTACGCGTGGCTCTGCACGCTCGCGTCGCTGCACGGCCTCGACCTCGAGCAGGTCGGGCGCAAGAAGTACGGCGGGGGTTGTCCGCGTTGCCGCTCCGTGCCGTGCCGGTGCCCCCAAACGAGGCAGGTCTGACCCGGCTGCGCGCCGGTGCCGGTTGCAGGACCTGCGCTCTCGCATACCATCGGCAGGAGAGCGGCAAGACCTCTGGCACGGCGATGGCCCTGCTGGTCCTCTCGCGCTGGCGCTGCGCGAAGTTGCGTTCCCTGACCGATTTCCTGCCACCGCTGGCAGATTCGGAGCACATCTCCCTGTGGCACCGGGCCGTCCCACAGGAGGAACACTTGCTACCATGCATCGGATGTCCAGCCCACCCGTTCTCACCGCGGAAGACCTGCTCGAGATCCACGAAGTCGGTTACCGGCACGAGCTCGTGCGCGGGGAGCTGCGGCGCATGAGTGCTGCGGCTCCGCTGCACGGTCTGGTTGCCGCGCGCGTGACCCGCTACCTGGCGAACTGGGTCGAGGATCGAGGCCTTGGCGCCGTGCTCACCAATGACACGGGCTTCATGCTCGAGCGCAACCCTGACACCGTGCTCGCGCCGGATGTTGCATTCGTGCGCCGGGACCGGCTGCCGGTAGAGTTCGCGCCGGGGTTCTTTCCCGGTCCGCCCGACCTCGCCGTCGAGACGTCGCCCTGCGACAGCTGGGGCGAGGTGCAGGAGATGGCCCTCAGTTGGCTCGAACACGGCACCCGGCTCGTGTGGATCGTCGACGGCAAGGCGAAGCGCGTCACGGTCTACCGCGGGCCGCGCGATGTCGTGGTGCTCGGTCCGGCGGACACGCTCGATGGCGGCGAGGTCGTGCCCGGCTTCGCAGTGGCCGTGGCAGCGCTGTTCCCAGGCCCGGTTCGCTGACAGGGTCGCCCAGTTCGAGCAGCAATCGGCGCCAGCCGGAATCTTCCCGGCCTCATTCCGTAGCGAGCCTCCTTTCGCCGCGCGGTTTACACTTCGCCCTGATGTCGTTGCCCCAGCCCACCCCGACCGAGCGCCCCGCCGACTGGGAAGCGTTCTACCGCGACTATCGCAAGCCCGGCTACGTGTCGGGCTTCGAGATCACTACGAAGCTCGGCGGGGGCATGTTCGGGCTCGTGTTCCGCGCGCGCAAGCAATCGATCGGCAAGGACTATGCGATCAAGTTCCTGCAGGTCGACGACGGCGAGGTGCGGCGCGCGGTGCTCGCCGAGCTCGAACAGGTCAAGTACTTCGCGCAGGTCGACCACCCGAACCTCGTGTCGATCGAGGACCGCGGGGAGGTCGACGGCATCCCGTATCTCGTGATGGCGTTCGCGGGCACCGAGACGCTGCGCGATCGAATCCCGGCGACGGGCAACCCGCCGACAACTGCCGAGCGCGACGAGCTGCTGCGCTTCTTCCTGCAGTGCTGCCGCGGTCTCGCGGCGCTGCACGAACGCTCGCTCGTGCACTTCGACATCAAGCCGGCGAACGTGTTCTTGAAGGGCGCGGTCGCGCGTCTCGGCGACTACGGGCTCAGCAAGCTCGTCACGCACAGCCGCGGCAGCCTGTCGATGGGACGCGGCACGCCGTACTACATGGCGCCCGAGATGCTGCAGCGGCGCGGCGATCACCGCAGCGACATCTATTCGCTCGGCGTGATGCTCTACGAACTGCTGTGTGGCCGCGTGCCGTTCACGGGCGACAGCGAATGGGAGGTGCTCAGGAAGCACGAGACGGAGGCCCCGGTGCTGCCGGCCCATCTCTCGGCGCTCGAACGCGCCGTGCTGCAGCGCTGTCTGCAGAAGGACCCGGCCGCGCGCTACCAGAGCGTGCACGACCTCATCGCCGCGTTCGGCGGGCAGGAGCCAACGCTCGGTCAGGCTCGACCACCCTCGCGCGCCGAGCTGCCGCACTGTGTGGCGCCGCCGCTGCCGCCCCAGCTGCCGCCGCCGCTGCCGCCGCCCCTGCCGCGGCGTCGCCGCGGGTTGGGCGTCG
>DASRJH010000323.1:0-9804 GCA_035649575.1 Planctomycetota bacterium | reverse complement strand
GCTGGTCGCACCGGCCACGGGACCGCTGCTGCCGGGCGGCGCATTCGCGGAGCTGTCGCTCAGGAACCTGCGCCCCGGTGGTCGACTCGTCGTCGACGTTCCGGGACCCGACATGGTGCCAGACCTCTGTCTGGCGTGGCAGCAGCTCGACTGGCCGCGCTCACGCTACGAGCCGCTGCTCGGGATCGGCGACGACACGCTCGCGGTGGTCCTGCGCAACGCCGGGCTGCGGGGCGTGCACGGTGTGCTCGGCGCGCACTTGTTGCACCCCGCGACGCCGGCCGACCTCGTCGACGTGTTCGCGCCCTCGTTCTCGCTCACCGACGAGGAACGTGTGGAACTCACGCACGCGCTGGTGCGGTGCCGCGGTGGCCATGGGCCGTTGGATGTGCTGGTCCATCGCACGCGTCTGCAGGCTTTGCGATAACTGCGCAAATCCTGCGAGAAAGTACGCGGCTCGATCCACTTGGTTGGCGACGGTCGGCGCAGCAACGAGGGCAAGCGACGCGAGGGCGTGGCAGCGTGGCAACCGGGAAGTTGCGTCGGCCGTCTCCTTTCTGCCGCGGGGGCTCGTGATCCGCTCTGCCGCGGGGGCTGGGGATCCGCGGTCACAGGTTCTGGTAGTTGGGTCCCCCGCCGCCCTCGGGCGTCACCCAGTTGATCACCTGGTAGGGGTCCATGATGTCGCAGGTCTTGCAGTGCACGCAGTTGCTCGCGTTGATCTTGAGGTCGATGCCGTGCTTCCTGCCCGGCTTCGCTTCCATCTCGTAGACCGAAGCAGGGCAGAAGTGCTGGCAAGGGTTGCCGAACTCCTCGACGCAGCGCGTCGAACAGAGGTCCGGCTCGGTGACGACGAGGTGGCACGGCTGATCTTCTTCGTGCATCGTACCCGAGCTGTAGACCGACGTGAGCTTGTCGAAGGTGAGCACGCCGTCATCGGCCAACTTGTCGAGCTTCGGCTTGCCCGCGCCACCGAAGTACTGGCCGACCTTCTGCATGTAGGTGTGGCCCGCGTTGCTCGCGAGCTCATCCGACCAGAACATGCCCTTGCCGCCGAAAAACTGCGCGAAACCGGCGTTGACGAGACCCAGGAACCGCCCCTTGTGGAACCCCTGGTGGAAGTTGCGGCACTGCCGGAGTTCGTCGTGCACCCAGTCCTTCTGCAGCGCCACCGCGTAGTGCGCCGTCGCGGCCGCTGAGAAGTCGTCTTTCTTCAGGCACTCGAGGGCAGTCTCGGCGGCGAGCATGCCGCTGCGCATCGCGAGGTGGATGCCCTTCAAGCGCATGCTGTTCATGAGGCCAGCGCTGTCGCCCACGATGACGAAGCCATCGCCGTGGTGCTTCGGCATCGAGTAGAGGCCACCTTCGGGCAGCGACTTGGCCCCGTAGTGCAGCATCTTGCCCCCGCGCAGGAACGCCGCGATCCTCGGGTTCAGCTTCATGAGCTGCAGCTTGCGGTGCGCGTCCATCGTCGGATCGCGGTAGTCGAGGCCGACGACGAGGCCAACCGAAACAAGGTTCTTGCCGGCTTGCCGTTCGCCCATTCCGTAAACCCAACCGCCGCCGAACGTGTTGCCGTCGAGCGGATAGCCCATCGTGTGCACGACGAGCCCGGGTGGGCACTGGCCATTGGGGACCTCCCAGACCTCCTTCGCGCCGATCGCGTAGACCTGCGGGTTCTTGCCCTGAAGCCCAAGGTCGGCCACGAGCTGCTTCGTCATCGAGCCGCGGCTGCCCTCCGCCAGCACGACCAGCTTGCCGGCGAGGATGCCACCGGGCTGGTAGTTGCCCTTCCTCTTGCCGTGCTTGTCGACGCCGGCGTCGGCGAGCTGCACGCCCGTGACCTTGGCGCCGTCGCGCCGCAGTACGGCCCCCGGAAAACCGGGAAACACCTGAATGCCTTTCGATTCGGCGATGCCGCCGAGCCACTTCACCACCCTGTTCAGCGAAACGACGAAGTTGCCGTGGTTCCGAAGAGGGGGCGGGGTGATCGGCATCCGCATGCCGCCGCGGGCCGTCAGCCACAGCGCGTAGTCGGTGTTGACCTCGGCTTCGACCGGGGCCTTGGGCTCCATCGTGCGCCAGCCGGGCAGCAAGGCATCGAGCGCTCGCGGGTCCATGACGGCCCCGGACAGCGAATGAGCCCCGATCTCGGCCGCCTTCTCGATCACGCAGATCTCGGGCGACAGCCGCTGGCCCTGCCCCGAGCTCTGGACCGCAGAATTGTGCCGCTCGATGAGGTTCCCTAGGTGGATTGCCGTACAGAGTCCGGCAGGCCCGGCGCCGACAATCACGACGTCGAACTGCATCAGATCGCGTTCGGTCATGGGTTTTTCGTTCGTAGGCAGCTAGGTAACCGCCGCTCATCGTCACACTACAGAACCCTGACAGATCCCCGCAACATCTACTGCTGCCCAGGCGATCTCAGCGGCGGTCGAATCCCCTCACCAGTTCCATGAAGCGCACCTACACTCTGCAGGAAGCCAACCAGGCGCTCGTGTTGGTTCGGGCGATTGCCGCCGAGCTCATCGAACGCCGCTCCGCCCGCCGCCGGCTGGCTCGCCAGCGCGAGCAGCTCGAGTCGGCGGTGACCCCGGAGGGGCTGCGCGGCGAACTGGCCGAAGTCGACGCCCGGATCTGGGAACACGACGAGGCCATGGCGGCCTGCAAGGCAGAGCTCGAAGATCTCGGGATGACTGTTCTGCGTCCCAACCCGCTCACGATCCACATCCCCGGCGTTAGCCGCACGGGCAACGTGGTGTTCTGCTGGGAGGAGGGCGAAGGCTCGGTCTGCTTCGGGCATCCGATCGGCCAGGAACAACACCAACGGCGGCCGCTGCGCGTGCGTGCCGAGGGAGCCTGAGGACGCGGCGTCCGCCGCGACCGGCGGACGGCGGTTGCCTCTCCTGTCCGCTGCCGCCACGATTCCCGTGCAGCGCTCGCCGCACGAGATTTGCGCCGCCCCGATGTTCCACTGCGTGATCCTGTTTTCGCTGAAACCCGGCATCCCGCTCGACCGGGTCCGGACCGCCCGCAAGGCGTTGCAAGCGCTCGTCGAGACCATGCCGGGTGTCGCCCACCTGACGGTCACGCACAACGTGGCCGCCGATCGCCAGGGTTTCAACCTGGCCCTCTTCTCGGTCTTCGAGACCAGGAACGCGTGCGAGATCTTCCTGCGCCACCCCGAGTACCAGCGGGTCTGGGGTGAGGAACTGGCACCGGTCGTCGACCGCCAGCTCATGGCTCAGGGTGAAGGCGACGGCGCCTGATCCGCCCCATCTGCGGCGAAGTCTTGAAAGCGCGCCCCGTCCGGTTGGAATGCTCGGATGGAGACCGTCCGTGTTGCAGTCACCGGCGCCGCCGGCCAGATCGGTTATTCGCTGCTGCCGCTGATCGCGAGCGGCGGCATCTTCGGCCCCAAGGTCAAAGTGGCGCTACAGCTTCTCGAGGTCACGGCCGTGCTGCCGGCCCTCTCGGGCGTGCGCATGGAGCTCGAAGACTGCGCCTTCCCACTGCTGACGGAGATCACCTGCAGCGACGACCCCAAGGTGGCCTTCAAGAACACCGATCTGTGCCTGCTCGTGGGCAGCAAGCCGCGCGGCCCCGGCCAGGAGCGCAAGGACCTGCTGCAGGACAACGGCAAGATCTTCATCGGGCAGGGCCGCGCCATCGCCGAGGTGGCAGGCCCCAACGTCCGCGTGATCGTCGTCGGCAACCCGTGCAACACGAACTGCCTCATCGCGATGAAGAACGCCAAGGGTGTGCCCGCGGACCGGTTCACAGCGATGACGCGACTCGACCAGAATCGGGCCAAGGCCCAGTTGGCGCTGAAGGCCAAGAAGCACTGGTCCCTGGTCAAGAACGTCACGATCTGGGGCAACCACAGCAACACCCAATACCCCGACTGGCACCACGCCACGATCGACGGCGTTGCCGCGGAGAAGGCCGTCAACGACAAGACGTGGCTCGAGGGTCCGTTCCTCAAGACCGTGCAGGAGCGTGGCAAGGCGATCATCGACGCGCGCGGCAAGTCGTCCGCGCTCTCCGCGGCGCAGGCTGCATGCGACCACGCCCGCAGCTTGTTCACCGCGACGACCAAGGACGACTGGGCCTCGCTCTGCGTCGTCAGCGACGGCAGCTACGGCACCCCGGAAGGCATCATCAGCGGATTCCCCTGCACGACGGACGGCAAGGGAAACTGGAAGATCGTGCCGGGCCTCGCCATGAACGAGTTCAGCAAGCAGAAGACCTCGATCACCTGGAAGGAGCTCACGGACGAACGCGACATGGTGAAGGACCTGCTCGGCTGACGCGCGTGGACGCCGCCGCGATCCTGATCACCGCCGTTGCGGGCGTCGCGATGGGCGCCATCAACAACGTCGCCGGCGGTGCTGGCATCTTGGCCTTGTGGGCGTTCGAGTACGCGTGCGACCTGCCGCTCGCGGTTGCCAATCCGTCGTCGCGCCTCGGCGCGATCGGCGTCGGCCTGTTCGCGTGGCTCGGCTTCGTGCGCGCGGGTATCCGCCCCGGCAAGGAGGTCTGGCGCCTCGCGATGTTCGCGATCCCCGGCGCGTTCGCGGGGAACCTGCTGGCCCTGAAGGCGAACGACCTCGCGTTCCGCAGCTATCTGGTCGTCGTGCTCGTGCTGCTGCTGGGGCAGCAGTTGCTGCGCCGGCCACGCGACCGCCGCCCCGATGCACCGCGCTGGCTCGGCCCGATCGGCTGTGTCCTGATCGGCGTGCACATGGGCTTCGCACAGATCGGCACGGGATTCGTCGCGGCGCTCGTGCTGGTCGCCACCTACCACGACGACCTGCTGCACGTGAACGCCGCGAAGGGCGTCGTCGTGATCACGTCGTCGGTCGCGAGCCTGCTCGGGTTCGCGCTGGCGCCGCATGTGCTCGTGAACCAGAGCCCGGTGATCGCCTGGGGTCCCGCGGCTTGTCTCGCGGTCGGCACCGCGACCGGGAGCTACCTCGCGAGCCAGTGGACGGTCGACAAGGGCTCGGTGGCCGTGCGGCGCGCCGTGGTCGCGATCGCGGCCCTGGCGCTGCTCGACCAGGTGCGCGGGATCGTCATGCTGCTGGTCGCCTGACCGCCCGGCTCACGAACCGGGCGCGATGTCGCCCCGCTGGATCTGTGCCTCTATCCTGCGGGCATGACCCGCCACGTAGTCATCACGGGCGCCAGTTCGGGCATCGGCGCCGCCTGCGCGCGCGCCTTCGCGCGAATCGGCGATCGGCTCTCGCTGGGCGCGCGCCGTTCCGACCGACTCGCGGGCGTCGAGCCATCGGCGTTCCGCCATGCACTCGACGTGACCAAGCCGGCCAGCGTCGAACGCTTCGTCGCCGCCGCGATCGCGGCAAACGGGCCGATCGACGTGCTCGTGAACAACGCGGGGCTCGCGCGCGGCATCGAGAAGATCGCCGAGGGCACCGGGGAGGCGTGGCGCGAGATGGTCGAGACGAACGTGCTCGGCCTGCTCGAGGTCACGCGACGCGTGCTCCCGCACATGCTCGCGCAAAAGCGCGGGCACGTCGTCGTGATCGGCTCGATCGCGGCCCACAAGGCCTACGCCGGCGGCGGCGTCTACTGCGGCAGCAAGCGCGCGCTGCAGCCGATCTGCGAAGCGATCCGCATGGAAACGCTCGGCAGCGGGATCCGCGTGACGAGCGTCGATCCGGGGCTCGTCGAGACCGAGTTCTCGCTCGTGCGCTTTCGCGGCGACAGCGAACGCGCGGCGAAGGTCTACCAGGACACGCGTCCGCTGACCGCCGACGACGTCGCTGAGTGCGTCGTGTTCGCGGTCACGCGCCCTCCTCACGTCAACCTGGACACCATCGTCGTGATGCCGACCGACCAGGCGACGCCGCAGATGGTGCACCGCGGTGGTCGCTGAACGCGGTCACTTCGAAGCGCCGGGCGTCACCGCGCCCGAAGCCCAAGGCACGGGCTTGGGCAGGCTCGGCATGTGCAGCGTCAGCAGAGCGAACGCAGTGCCATACCCGCCCGAACGCCCGAACTGGCGGTCGTTCCAGCTGCCGTCTTCCTCGCGCGACAGCGCCAACACGGCGCGCAGCTTCGCGCGCAGCAGCTCGCGCTTCTCTGCCGAAGCCAGCTGCTCGATCCCCTGCGCACAGTAGACGTGGCCGAACATGAAGTAGTACGGAGCGATGCCGTACGGCTTGACATGCGTGAAGGGCTGGCTCTTGCGGACTGCGAGATCATCCCAATGCGCGAAAAACCGGTCGATGGCGGTCTCGAGGCGCTTCTGGTCACCGCGGCCCGCGAGTAGGAGCGTCGTCTCGCAGGCGACGGCCCTCGCTGCCGAGCTGGGCGTCTTGTCCATCATCGACAGCTTCTCCTCTTCGACGTCCGCCTGGCTCTCCGCCGGCGCGCCGTAGGCGTAACCACCCGGCTTGGCCCGCGACCGCTCGAGCGCGTCGAGCGCCTGCGTCACGACCTCGTCGGGCACGGTGTGACCTCGCGCCTTGGCATGGAACAGGGCCTGCAGTGCCGGCGCGGTCATGAACGTCGAGGCCTTGTTGTTCGGGCTCAGGTAGCCGCTTCCGCGCGAGTAGTTCCAACCGCCGCTCTGCGGAATCGCCGATTCGACGAGCGCCTTGACCAGCCACTTCGTCTTCGCCGGAACTTCCTTGACCGACCCAGGCACGAGGCCGCGGTCCTCGAGCATCAGCAGGAGCTGCAGCGCGTAGATGTGCCCCCAGCCGCGCACGTCATAGGTGCCGATGAACTCGATCTGCATGCGCGGTGCGTCCAGCGTCGCTAGCACGAACTCGAGTCCGCGCTCCACCGCCGCCTTGCGGGCCTCGTCGCCGCGATAGCCGGGCGTCGCGATCAGCCCGAGGCACGCGATCGCCGTGCCGCCGACGCGATAGCCGACCGGCAACTGGCCCGGGTCCTCGCGGCCCTTCCTGTCCTCGCGGTAGACACCCTCGTAGGGCCACGGGTCGCCGTCCTCCCCCTCCTGCAGCGCCAGCATCGCGGCAATGGCCTGCTTGCTCGCAGCTTCGACATCGAGTGGCGCGGCCTCGGGCACCGGAAACTCGGTGAACTTCTTCGGCTCGGCCTTGGTCGCCTTGGGCTCAGGGGCCTTCTTGGCCGTCTCCTCCTGCGCAACGAGCACGAACGAACACAGCAATGGTGACAGCCAGATGGTTCGCATGATTGTCGAGGGAAAGGGCAGCCCCATCTGACGCCACCGGCTCTCGGCGCGCAAGTCGCGTACGCGTCCCATCTCGACCTTGGTCGCCGCCGCAGTAGTGTGGAGAGGATGAACGCACGCCTCGTGCTGATTCCCGTCGCAGCAGCAGCCATCGCATTCGCCGTCTGGAAGTTCGTTCCGGCTTCCCCGGCGGACGGTCCGACGCCAACGCCGGCCTCGACGTGGCGGATCGGGCTCGGCGCG
Source organism: Planctomycetota bacterium (assembly GCA_035649575.1). Taxonomy (GTDB): domain Bacteria; phylum Planctomycetota; class UBA1135; order UBA1135; family UBA2386; genus DASVAL01. The sequence continues at coordinate 2,375 of DASRJH010000323.1, read as the reverse complement.
CAGATCACGCAGGCTCGGAACTACCACGAGCTCGCCGCCGAATCGCCGATCCGGTTGTCGTTCACCTGCAGCGAACCTCGCTACGTCTACGTGTTCTCGCACAGCCTCGAAGACGGCACCGTGCTCATGTTCCCGTCGGCCGAACTCAAGGGAGGCCTGGCCAACCCACTGCCCGCCGGCAACACGGTGTTGCCCGGCGTTTCCGCGGACAAGGAGCTGGCCTGGACGACGCGCAGCGGAATCCTCGCCGTGACCACGATGGTCGCGATCGCGTCGCGCGAGCGGATCCCGGAGCTCGAGGAGCTCATCGGCAAGGTGCGGTACTGGAGCAACTGCGTGCTGACCACGGGCGACATGGTGGTCACCAAGGCGAAGGAAGGCATGCAGGTCCTCGGCCCGCCGCGCAGCACGAAGTTCCCCTCGCCGCTGCTGCAGCGCGCCGCCGAATTCGCGATCACCGACGACATGCCGAACGGCCCGATGCACGAGGACACCGTGCTGCCCGGGGTCTGGACGACGAGTTGGAAGGTGATCGAGCAGAAGAAGGGCTGAGGAAGCCGGTCGCGATCGGTCGCGACGCCGTTCAACCCGCCGCAAAGGCGTCTTCTACTGCGGCGCACAGCACGTGCACGCAGACGAGATGGCTCTCCTGGATGCGCGCCGTGTTCTGGGACGGCACTTGCACGGCCACGTCGGCATGCTCGAGGGCTGCACCGCGCTTCTCGCCGCAGAATACCGCGGTCGCCAACCCCATCTTGCGTCCCTGCTGCAGCGCGGCGACGACGTTCTTGCTGCTGCCCGAAGTCGTGAAACCGACCAACAGGTCGCCGGGGCGGCCCAGCGCTTCCACCTCGCGCGCGAAGACGTGTTCGAAACCGGCATCGTTGCCGACCGCAGTCAGAGTCGGAATCTGATGCCCCAGGGCAATCGCCGCGTAGGGGCGCCGCTTCTTCTGCTCGAACCAGCCCACGAGCTCACCAGCCGCGTGAGCAGCATCACAAGAACTGCCGCCGTTGCCGCACAGCAGGATCTTGCCGCCGCCGCGCAGCGTGGCCACGGCCAGTTCGCAGAGCTTCTTCAGGCTCGGAGTGCACTGCGCGAGCAGCCGCTGCTTCGTGGCGATGCTCTCTTCGATCGTGGCCCGGATCTTCGCTTCGTTCATGGCGGGCAACCTGGCTCAGAAGGGCTTGGTGAGTGCCAACCACGCGGCCAGAGCGCCGAGGCCGATCACGAGCAGGGCAGCGACCCCGCGCGGCAACACGCCGCGTCGCACGAGGACCGGCAGCGCCGCGAGCAGCACCCAACACGCGATCTTGGCCAGCATCCAGTTCGGCCAACCGAGGTTGGACTTGTGTGCGACCCCGATGCCCGCGACGAGCAAGGTCAAGAGGCCGATCCCGTGCAGCGCCATGAACAGCATAGGCGGCTTGCTGCCGTCACGGCCAGCGGTCGCGAGCATCCCGCCGAGGCCGATCATCAACGTCAGCGCACCGACGACGTGCAACAAGCGGTAGGTCTCTGGAGGCATGGTCGCGATCATGCCAGACAGGCCCCGACCCCACCTCCTTCCGCGCACGATTCTGTGCGATGTGTGGCGGCGTCACCGAACCATGCGTGGCTACACTGCGGATCGGCATGAGCGACCCGCACCATCCTGTCTTCGACGCGTTGCGGCAAGGCCTCGTCGACGGCCCGGTTGTCGTCGCCCACCGCGGCGACAGTTCGAGGTTTCCCGAGAACACCCTGCCCGCGTTCCGCGCGGCCTGCGAGCTCGGCGTCGCGATGCAGGAGTTCGACGTGCGCGCGACTCGCGACGGTGTGTTGTTGTGCATCCACGACGAGACGTTCGATCGGACCTCGGATGCAGCACGAAGACTCGGACCGGGCGCCTTGGTGGCACAGGCGACGCACGCGGAAGCGTCTCGGCTCGATGCGGGAGCATGGCGGGACGCGGCCCATGCGGGTCAGAGGATCCCGACGCTGGCGGAAGTGCTCGCAGTTCTCTTGCCAGGTTGCATTCCGCTCATCGAGCACAAGGCGGGCGGCGCCGAACGCTACATCGAGGTCTTGCGCCGACACGATGCGCTGCGGCGCTGCATCCTGCAGTCGTTCGACTGGGACTTCGTCGCCGCCGCCGGAAAGCTGGCACCATCGCAGGCACTCGCCGTGCTCGGTCCGACGGACAGGTTCCCCGAACCCGATGCGGCGGCCATCGCGGCGGCTCTCGAGCTCGGTGCGGGCATGATCCATTGGCGCGACGACGCGCTGCGATTCGCGCACGTCGAACGCATCCACGCCGCCGGGCTGCTGCTTTGCACCTACACCACCGACTCCGAGCTCGGCTGGCGCGGCGGCGCCGCTCTGGGCATCGACGC
>DASRJH010000322.1:0-3717 GCA_035649575.1 Planctomycetota bacterium | reverse complement strand
CGCAATCAGGAACGGCACGGCGAGCTCGATGATCAGCACCATTGCCGTCGAGACGCGCTGAAACCACAGCGGCAGCAGGGCACCGTACCAGGCGACGGGTGTGGGCAGCGGCTGCGTCTCGTAGTGCACGGCCAGCGCCGTCAAGTCGCGCCAGCTGGGATCTCCGCTCGCGAGCTTCACCAGACCCGATCCGAACATCAGACGGAACAGCAGCCACCACAGCAGCCAGCGGGCGATCGGCGGCGGGTCCGGTGCGTTGGCGAGGCGATCGCGCCACGCGAACGGCGCGAGGCAGGTTGCGAGCAGGCCGGTCTCGAGCAGCAGCCCGTCCCACTGAAACGAGAGGAAGTCGCCGCAGACAACGGTGAGCGAGAGATAGCCCACCCAGAGAAGCGGCAGCACGACGGCAGGGGCGACACCGGCGATGAGGAGGACGGCCAGGGCGGCGCCGCCGTATGCGACCCCCTGCAGGGCGGCGTCGCTGCTACCGAGCCAGAAGAGCGTCGGCGCCAGGCGATACCGGTCGAGGCCGATTCCGACGCTGTCGGCCCACGCCCGCACCTCGGCGATGAACTCGCTCGCGGGGAGGACGCCGTCGTGCCCGATCAGCCCCGGAGCCTGCTGCGCGAGCGACCAGAACGCAAACAGGTACGCGATACCCAGCAGCCGGAGGAACAGCCAGCTTGCCGCGCCGTAGGTCGCGCCGAATCCGGATGGCCTCACGACGGTCGAAGACATCGGCGGTACAGGTTCGTGAATTCTAGGATGAGCAATGGTCCGGCTAATGCCGGTTACGGGAAGGAACGCTGGTCCGGCTAAGCCGGACACTACGGGAGGATGAGGAAGCCCGTCCTGTCAGCGCTTCGTGAAGGTGAGGGCTGCCCCACCGACCGTCGGCTCGACGCCCATGGCCAGCTTCTGGCGACCGACGTGCACGGTCACAGAATGAGCCGCTGCGATGCCGATGCCCGCGCCGATGAGGACGTCGCTGAGGTAGTGCTTGTTGGCCTCCATGCGCGAGGCGCCGACGTATCCGGCCAGCGCGAACGCAGGGATGCCGGCCTTCCACCCGAGGTCGCGCTGGATGACCGTGGCCATGGCGAAAGCGCTGGCCGTATGGCCGGATGGCATCGACTGGTTGTTGCTCGCGTCGGGACGGCTGCGGCTCGTGGCGAACTTGGCGCCCTGGACGACCGCCTGAGAAAGAATCTGCGCCCGCAGCAGGTCGCTGCCCAGTCGAGCCACCTTGGTGTTGCCGGTCGCGCGGCCGAGGAAGTAGGTGCCGCCCGCGCCTGCCATCTGCACCATGAAGTTGCCGGCGATGCTGCCGGGGTGGAACGTGCTCGCCGACAGGTCTTCGTGAGCCTCTCTCGTTACCGTCTTGTCCCACTTCGACACCGCCATCGCGCTCCCGCCAAGGATGCTCATCGTCCAGGCGGTGTCGGGACTGGTGAAGAACGTCTTGAAGTCATTCTTGACGGCGCCAAAGAACGAGCCGTCGCTCGACACGCGATTCGACCAGTCTGGAAGCCCCTGCTGACTCCCGCTTGCCTCCGGAACAGGCAGGTTGCCGACACGGGGAGCTATGGTCTGCGCGGCCGCGGGAGTACCGGCCAGCGCGACGACGAGGGTGACGGCTACTGGGAGACGCATGGTCTGCTTTCGTTGAGGGATCACTCGGCGTCGAAGCGGTCGAAACTCCAGTATCGACGAGGCCCTGAGGCGAGTAAAGGGAATGTTCAAACTATTTTTCTGCGGTTTTGCATCGATGACACAGAATCGCATCGACGACCTGCGTTCTTATGACGGCAACCGGGCACGACTTTGGCGGTTCTGGCCGATTTCCACGACTGCACAACCACCCGTATCGGGTGATTGCCGCAGAATCGTCACAGAAAGAACACCGAGATCGACGCGGCAGGCGGCAGGAGGAGTTTTACGGGTGGCGAAGCGCGAACGGTCGACTCTTAACGCCGCTTAATCTCTGAACCCGACCCACATCGAGGCAAAGTTGCGCCACCCGTGGAGTCCCACCATCAGCAGGTGGCCCGGGATGAACGCGAGCAGGGCGCACATGGCGGCAAAGTGCCAGATCCTCACGAGACGGAACCCGCCGAGGATCGTCACGAGCCACGCGAACTGCACCGGTTTATAGAGAGCCGCGCCGGTGACGGCGAGCACGACGCCGAGACCGAGCACTGCCGTGTAAGCGAGCTTCTGCAGCGGGTTGTACGTTCCGCCCTCGGTCGGCTTCGGTCCACGCAGCAAGTAGTGGCGCACCATCGGCCGCAGACCGGGCACATCTCGACCGGCGAACAACACCTGACGGTAGTTCCCGCTTCCCGCTTGGTACACGGCGTAGATCGATCCGATCGCCACCAGGAGCGCGGCGAACGTCATGTGCCACTGCAACGCGCCTCCGAGCCAGCCGCCGAGGCGAACGGCTTCGGGCAGCGCCAGAAGATCGCGCTGCGGAACCTTGCTGCCGAAGGAAGGAAAGGCGGCGAATATCTCCAGCCCGCTCATCACGAGCACCACGACGGCAATCGCCGCCGCCCAGTGCGAGAGACGCACCACGGCTGGATGCTCGAGCCGCATCATATGCCTCCGTACCAGCCGTAGCCCTGGTCCTCCCAGTAGCCGCGGCGCGCCGCCAGCACGCTGGTGACGTGAATCGACGCGAGGTACTTCGCCTGCTTGTATCCGAGCTTCGTCGGCATCACCAGACGCAGCGGCGCGCCATGTCCGCGCGACAGCGGCGCGCCGTACATCTCGTCGCACAGCAGCGATTGCGGGTGGCGCGCACTCTCGATGTCCACCGATTCGTAGTAGTCGTCGTGGCACCTCACCTCGAGGAACCTCGCGCCGGCATCCGCGCCGACGTGCGCGAGGAAATCCGCAATGCGCACGCCGCCGAAGCTGCCGATCACGTCCCATCCCTCGACGCAGATGTGTCTGGTGTTCTGCACCACCCGGGGCAATCGTCTGAGCGCCTCGAGCGTGTACTCACCCGGCCGCTGTATCAGTCCTGAGACGCTCAGCCTCCAGCCGTCCAGATCGACTTCGGGATCGTCGACGAGATACGAGTTCAGCGGGAAGCGCTCGTACGGCGTGACGTCGCGAACGGCAAACACCGGGGCGAGGTGCGTGGACCGAAACGCCAGCGCAGACGCGCGATCGCCAAGCTCCAGACCGCTGCCGACGAGCCACTCGCGGCTTCGCGCGTTCAGCAGCAGACCTGCGGCCGCGAGCGGCGTCATCTTCAGCAGCTCGCGCCGTCGGAGGCTGCGCCTCGAGGTGTCGGCATCCATGCTCTCACTACGGATGTGAGAGCGACATGGATGTAGAGGCTCGCTTCGAATCCAGGCCCGCGCGTCCTCCGTAGAGGGACTGACAGCCTGGCAATGATGCCCGGCCATTCGAAGGAAGGATCGAATCAGCCATGAAGTTCGCACGCACTTGCAGCCTGGCCCTTGCCGCCCTCGCGTTCGCCACCGTGAGCCATGCGGACAAGAATCCCATCGTCGGCGGCAAGGAGATGTTCCCCGATAAGAACATCATCCAGAACGCCGTCAACTCCGCTGATCACACCACGCTGGTCGCAGCCGTGAAAGCCGCGGGTCTCGTCGACACGCTGCAGGGACCGGGACCGTTCACCGTGTTCGCGCCGACCAACGCGGCGTTCCAGAAGCTGCCGGCGGGAACCGTCGAGACGCT
>DASRJH010000321.1:0-25010 GCA_035649575.1 Planctomycetota bacterium | reverse complement strand
GCCCGTTCGTTGCGGTGCTCGGCACGTGCAACCGGATCTCGGGGTCGAGCTGGTCGGCGCCCAACGAGGGTGGGATCCAGCCCTCTTCGACGGCACAGGCGGCGAACGCGAACTCGAGCGCGCCCGCGGCGCCGAGCGTGTGGCCCGTGTAGCCCTTGGTCGAGACGACGGGCACCGGCGTCTCGAACAGCGCCGAGATCGCTTTGGCTTCGGCGGTGTCGTTGAGCCGTGTGCCGGTGCCGTGCGCGTTGATGTGATCGACGTCTTCGGGCCGGCAGCCCGCGTGCTCGAGCGCCTCCCGCATCGCCGCGAGCGCGCCGAGTCCTTCGGGATGAGGCGCGCTGACGTGGTACGAGTCCGACGTCTCGCCGACGCCGAGCACGAGCACGCGCGCGTCGCCGGCGCGTTCGACGAGCGCCAGCGCGCCACCTTCGCCGATGCTGATGCCGAGGCGGTCCTTGTGAAACGGCCGGCACGGCACGCGGTCGAGCGCCTGCAGCGACTCGAAGCCGTGCAACGTCATCGCGCACAGCGTGTCGACGCCGCCGACGATCGCCGCGTCGATGAGGCCGGCGGCCATGAGCCGTTGCGCGGACGCGAACGGTTTGGCGCCCGACGTGCACGCGGTCGACACCATCCACGCGGGTCCCGTAGCACCGGTCAGTGCTGAGACGACGTGCAGCACGGCGCCGAAGGTGTGCTGGCGCAGGAAGTCGTAGCGGTCCGGGAAGACGCCCTCGGCGATGAACACGCGGTAGGCGCGCTCGGTCGATTCGGCGCCCGCCGTGCTCGTGCCGAGCAGCACGGCGATGCGCTCGGGTCGCCAGCGTTCGCGCGCGCGCCGCAGCGGTTCGTCGAGCCCGGCGACGAGGTGGGCCGTCATGCGCGCGAGCCGCGTCGACCAGGGCGCCAGGTCGCCCGGCAGCTCCTGCAGCGTCGTGGGCACGGCGCCGACCGCGGTCTGGAACGGCAGCGGCAGAGGCGACGGGCCGAGCCCCGAGCGCCCGGCGCGCAGCGCGGTCAGGTGTTCTTGCCGCGAGCCACCGAGCGCGCTCAGCATCGAGTAGCCCGTGACCCGCAGCGGGTCAGTTCTCATCGTGCCGTCCGGTCAATGGAAACCGCCGCAGCGGCGCTGGATGCTCGTTGCGCCCGTGGTCGGTCGCCGCGTTGCGGCGGTGGGGCCTCACTGGAAGCCTCCGTCGACGCCGATCACCTGGCCCGTGATGTAGGAAGCCTCATCGGAGGCGAGGAAACCCACGAGCGACGCGACTTCTTCGGGCGTGCCGACGCGGCGCACGGGAATCTGCTCGAGCACGAACTCGGGCACGTTCGCGATCATCTCGGTCGCGATGAGGCCGGGCGCGACGGCATTGACGGTGATCTTGCGCTTGGCGAGCTCGATCGACAGCGTCTTCGTCGCGCCGATGATGCCGGCCTTGGCCGCCGCGTAGTTGGCCTGGCCGCGGTTGCCGCGCAGGCCCGAGATCGACGACAGGTTGACGATGCGACCCCACTTCTGCTGCACCATCGGCATGACGAGCGGGCGCGTCACGTGGAAGAAGCCGTCGAGCGTCGTGCGGATCACGGCGTGCCACTGCTCGTCGGTCATCGCCGGGAAGGCCGCATCCTGCGCGATGCCCGCGTTGTTCACGAGCACGGCGATCGGGCGCGGGTCCTGTAGCAGCCCGTCGATCGCGGCACGCGTCGAGTCACCGTTCGTGACGTCGAAGCACACGGCCACGGCCTCGCCACCCTGGTCCTCGATCGAGGCGACGACGGACTTCGCGGCCGCCTCGTCGCTGCGGTAGTTCACGATCACCGGGTGGCCCATCGCGGCGAGCCGCCTGCAGATCGCGGCGCCGATGCCGCGGCTGCCGCCCGTCACGAGAGCGCGGCGGCCCTTTGCGGTCGTTGTGCTCATCGGCGGCCCCTTCGGCCCTGTCGTGGTGGAGGTGCGGCGCCGCTCATGGGCCTTCGAATTACCACGGCAGCCGTGAAAGGGTCAAGCAACGCGGCACGCGGTGCGCGGTATTGCAAGCGCTCCCCGGGGTGCTTCACTTGGCACATGGTCCAGAAGCGGCTCGCCTGCTGTGGTGTTGCGTTCCTGCTCGTCGCGATCGGTGCCGGACCTGGTTGCAAGGTGCGCCAACCGGAAGCGACGCCGACCGCGGGCTTGCGCATCGACGTGGCCAGGGCCGCGTACGACAAGCGAAGGCAGCGGCTCGAAGTGCGCCTGCGGATCAAGAACGAGAACGACCAGCCGATCTCGTTCCAACTCGACAACGTGCGCCTGCTCTACAACGGCCGCGAGGTCGCCGCGAAGCCGTCTTCGACGCGCGACCCTGCGCCCGCCGTGCAACAGGGCGCGAGCCGCGACTTCCGCTGGTTCTTCGAGATCGGCGAGGCGCCCGGCACGGGCAACTACCCGGTCGAGATCCGCGACATCCTGAAGGGCGACATCGCGCTCGGCGAGACCGCTATCTTCTCGATCAACGCCTAGCACCACCCGACTCTGGCCATTCTCGCGCTCGCCGTATCCGCCCTCGCCGCGTCGCTCGTCCCACGCGGCATCCCACAAGGGCCGCAGCTCGCGAACCTGCGCGAAGTGCCGTTCCCGCAGGTGAAGATCACCGACAGTTTCTTCGCGCCGCGGCGCGCGCAGAATCGCAAGGTGACACTCGAGCACGCGCTGCGGCAGCTCGAAGAGACCGGCACGCTGCCCAACTTCGATCTCGCCGCGGCCGGCGCGCGCGACGGTTTCAAGGGCTTCGTGTATCAGGACAGCGATGCCTACAAGGCCATCGAAGCCGTGGCCATGGCACTCGCCGATGCGCCGGATCCTGGGCTCGACGCGAAGCTCGACGCGGTCATCGCGCGCATCGCGAAGAGCCAGCAGCCCGACGGTTACGTGAACTCGTGGTTCACGGTCAAGGAACCCGAGAAGCGCTTTCTGAACCTGCGCGACAACCACGAGCTCTACTGCGCGGGTCACCTGTTCGAGGCTGCGGTCGCGCACTTCCTCGCCACGGGCAAGCGCAACCTGCTCGACGTCGCGACGAAGTACGCGGACCTGCTGTGCAACACGTTCGGCGACGGGCCCGGCAAGCGGCCCGGCTACTGCGGCCACCCCGAAGCCGAGCTCGCGCTCGTGAAGCTGGCCGACGTCACGGGCAAGGCCGAGTACTTCTCCTTGGCGCAGTACTTCGTGAATGCGCGCGGCAGCAAGTTCTTCGCACAGGAACGCGGCGAGGACCTCGCCAAGTACGACGGCACCCACTGGCTGGACCACGTGCCGCTGCGCGAGCTCGGCGCGATCGCCGGCCACGCCGTGCGCGCGACCTACCTGATGTCAGGCGCCGTCGACGTCGCTGCGCGCACGGGCGACGAGGCGCTGCTGCGCACGGTGGACCGCGTGTGGCGCAATACGATCGAGAAGAACACGTTCGTCACGGGCGGCATCGGTCCGTCCGCGAGCAACGAGGGCTTCACGCACGACTTCGACCTGCCGATGGGCAGCGCCTACCAGGAATCGTGCGCGTCGATCGGCGTCGTGATGTGGGCCTGGCGGCTCAGCCTGCTCTACGCGGATGCCCGGTATGCGGACGCGGTCGAGACCGCGCTCTACAACGCGATCCCCGCCGGCGTGCAGCTCGACGGCAGGAAGTTCTTCTACGTGAACCCGCTGTCGAGCCGCGGCGACCACCATCGCCGCGAGTGGTATGGCTGCGCCTGCTGCCCGCCGAACCTCGCGCGCACGTTCGCGGCGGTCGGCAGCTACGCGTATGCGACCGGGCCCGACGCGCTCTACGTCAACCTCTACATCCAAGGCGCGGTGCGGGCCAAGGTCGGCGAAGCCGCCTTCGACCTCGACGTCGTCACCGACTATCCGTGGCAAGGCAACGTCACTCTGACCAACGTCAGTCCCAAACCGTTGCGCGCGAGCTTGTACTTGCGCATCCCGGGCTGGTGCGAAGGTGCCTCCGCGAGCATCAATCGCGAGGTCGGCAAGGACAGCGCGATCTCGAACGGCTACTGCGTGCTGACGCGGCAATGGCGGCAAGGCGACAAGGTCGAACTGAAGCTGCCGATGACCGTGCGGCGACTCGAGGCCGATCCGCGCGCCGAAGCGCTGCGCGGCCGCATCGCCTTCGCGCGCGGACCCGTCGTCTATTGCGCCGAGCAGACCGACCAGCAGGCGCCGCTCGAGGAGCTCGTGGTGCCGCCCGGCGCGGACGTGAAGGTCAACACCGAGACGAAGCTGCTCGGCGGCGTCGTGAAGCTGTCCGTCGACGCGCTGCAGTGCCCTGCCCAGCCGTTCCCGGGGCACACGCTCTACCGCAGCCAGCCCAAGCCGAAACCGGTGCCGCTCGTCCTGGTGCCCTACGCGGTGTGGGACAACCGCGCTGCCGGCCCGATGACGGTCTGGTTCCCGCAGTCACCACCCCTGCCGCGCGGCGGCGGCCCCGAGGCGACGGCCAAGGTGTCGATGTCGTTCGTGAGCGGCAACTGCGATCCCGAGGGCGTGCGCGATGGTGAAGAACCGGCCCGCAGCGGCGACACTCCCGCGCGAAGCACGCACTGGTGGCCGCACAGGGGCACGGCCGAATGGATCCAGTACGACTGGCCGACCTGGCTCCGGCTCGACGGCTGCAGGATCTACTGGTTCGACGACACGGGCCGCGGCGAGTGCCGTCTGCCGAAGCAGGCGCGGCTCTCGTTCCTCGACGGCGAGCAGTGGAAGCCCGTCCCGCTGCTCGGCGATGGCCTGCCGATCGCCGCGGACCGCTGGTGCGAGGTCAAGTTCGCGCCGATCACCACGAGGGCGCTGCGGCTCGAGGTCGAGCTGCCGCCGGACTTCGCGGCCGGCGTGATCGAGTGGCGCGTGCACGAGATCGAAGACGGGCGGTAGAAAGCCTGTTGATCCGGCGCGCTTCTGACTAAAGTGCCGGCCCCATGGGGTTTGTATGACCCGAGCGCTCCTCGTCCATCCTGAGTTCCGGTCGCCCTCGTTCTGGAACTACTCCGAGACCTGCAAGCTCGTCGGCGGGCGCTATCCCGCGGCACCGCTCGGGCTCTGCACCGTCGCTGCGCTGCTGCCCGCCGACTGGGAGATCCGTTTGGTGGACCGCAACGTCGACGACTGGGACGACAGCGTACTCGACTGGGCCGACCTCGTGCTGATCGGCGGCATGATGCCGCAGCAGCGCGACGCCGTCGAACTCGTCCACAAGGCGCGTGGCAAGGGCAAGATCGTGCTGGTCGGCGGCCCCGACGCCACGTCGAGCCCGCACCTCTACGCCGAAGCGAGCCACCTGATCCTCGGCGAAGCCGAGGTCACGATGCCGCAGTTCCTCGCCGACTTCGCGGCCGGCACCCCCAAGAAGATCTACCAGGACCCGGCGAAGGCCGACGTGCAGAGCTCGCCGGTGCCGCGCTTCGACCTGCTGACGTTCTCGAAGTACAACCACATCGGCGTGCAGTGGTGCCGCGGCTGCCCGTTCCAGTGCGAGTTCTGCGACATCATCGAACTGTTCGGCCGCGTGCCGCGCGCCAAGACGACGCCGCAGATGTTGAAGGAGCTGCAGACGCTCTACGACCTCGGCTACCGCGGCCACGTCGATCTCGTCGACGACAACTTCATCGGCAACAAGAAGCTCGTGAAGCTCTTCCTGCCCGAGCTCAAGGTCTGGCTCGAGCAGCACGACTGGCCGTTCGAGTTCACGACCGAAGCGTCGATCAACCTCGCCGACGACGAAGTGCTGATGCAGCAGATGCGCGAGGTCGGTTTCTTCGCGATCTTCGTCGGCATCGAGAGCCCCGACGAAGCGACGCTCGTCGCGATGCAGAAGCGGCAGAACACGCACCGCTCGATCACCGAGAGCATCCAGAAGATCTACCGCTACGGCATGTTCGTGAACGCGGGGTTCATCCTCGGTTTCGACAGCGAGAAGGGCAGCGTGGCGCGCGGGCTCGTCGAGTGCATCGAAGCCACGAGCATCCCCGTCGCGATGGCCGGCCTCCTGACGGCGCTTCCGACCACGCAGTTGACGCGGCGACTGGCCGCGGCAGGACGCTTGCACAAGGACTTCGACGTCGTGCCCGACGGCGAAGGCGACCAGTGCACGGCCGGGCTCAACTTCGTCACGGTGCGGCCACGCGCCGAGATCCTCGCCGACTACCTGCAGGTCATCGAGACCATCTACACGCCGGCGGCCTACTTCGCGCGCGTCGCGAGGGTCGGGGCGAGCCTCGATTCGAAGGCGCGGCGGTTCCAGCCGGGTTGGCGGCATCGGCTGCGCGAGCTGAAGGGCTTCGGTCGCATGATCCTGAAGCTCGGTTTCGCGCGCGCGACGCGCGGTCCGTTCTGGCGCACGGTGTTCGGCTCGCTGTGGAAGAACCCGAGGTCGATCCGCTACACGGGTGCCCTGATCGCCCTGTATCTGCACTTCGGACCGTTCTCGAAATACGTCGCGAACAGGATCCGCGCCGCGATCGACGCCGAGACGCGCAGCGAGGCTTCGACCGTGGTGACCAAGGCCCCGCTCGCTGCGAGCGGGTGACGGACCGACCTACCACTCAGCACCCGCACCAGGGGCTCGCACCAGTCAAGGCATGCCTCGTGCTTTTTGTCAGCCCCCTGACAAGAGTCGTCGACTTTTGCAAGTGGGCTGGAATCCGGATTTCGGCGATGATGCGGGGGCATGCGCGCCATCCGCCAGCTCGTCCTCGACCGCCGCACGTTCCTGCGCGGCGGCACGAGCCTGCTCGCGCTGCCGTGGCTCGACGCGATGGTGCCCGCGCTGCGTTCGCCACCGCCGCCGCCTCTGCGCTGCATGTTCGTGTTCTCGCCGAACGGAATGAACATGGGGCACTGGCGCCCCGAAGGTGAAGGCCTCTCGGCGAAGCTCGTGCGCACGCTCGAGCCGCTGCAGCCACTCCAGAACCGCGTCACGGTGTTCGCGGGTCTCGCGATCGACGGCGGCTTCGCGCACGGCGACGGGCCCGGCGACCACGCGCGAGCCGGAGGCTCCTTCCTGACCTGCGCGCATCCGCGCAAGACGGGCGGCGCCGACATCCAGGCCGGTATCTCGATCGACCAGGCGATCGCTGCGCGAATCGGCAACGAGACTTCGTTCGCCTCGCTCGAGCTCGGCATGGAGAAGGGCGCCGCCGCGGGCGTCTGCGACTCGGGCTACTCGTGCGCCTACAGCAACAACATCAGCTGGCGCACGCCGAACACGCCGGTCGCGAAGGAGACCGACCCGAAGGCGGTCTTCGCGCGGTTGTTCGGCGATCCGCAGCAAGCCGGCAACGGTGCGAAGGCAAGGCAGCAGCGCGAACAAGACCGTTCGGTGCTCGATGCCGTGCTCGCCGACGCGAAGGCACTGGCTGGGCGGCTCGGCGCCACGGACCGGCAGAAGCTCGAACAGTATCTCGAGTCCGTGCGCGAGCTCGAGCAGCGCCTGCAGCGGCTCGACGAGGAAAAACCGACGCCGGTGCCCGAGGGTCTGCTCGCTGCGAGCCAGGACTACAAGACGAAGCTCGGTCTCATGTACGAACTGCTCGCGCTCGCGTTCGCGACCGACCGCACGCGCATCGCGACGCTCATGCTCGGCAACGCGGGCAGCAACCGCAGCTACAAGTTCCTCGATGTGCCCGACGGGCATCACGACCTGAGCCATCACGGCAAGAAACCCGAGAAACTCGCTGCGATCGCGAAGATCAACCGCTTCCAGGTCGAACAATTCGCCGCGCTCCTGACGCGGCTGCAATCCGAGCAGCAAGCGAACGGAGATCTGCTCGCGCAGTGCCTCGTGATGTTCGGCTCGGGCCTCGGCGACGGCGACCGGCACAACCACGACGACCTGCCGGTGCTGCTCGCGGGTGAGGGTGGTGGGGCCGCCAAGGGGCAGGGGCACGTGCGGCTCGGCAAGGTGCCGATGGCAAACCTCTACCTCGCGATGATTCGCGCGACGGGCGGCGATGACGAAGCGTTCGCGGACAGTACGGGTGTCCTGAAGCTCCGCTGAAAGCCAGGCCGCCGGGAACTGCGGGTGCGTCACGGCCCCGTGCCACCGCGAGAACGGCCGGCGCAATCAAGTCGGCCCGTGCCCGCGTCGATACCCGAAGGTGACGGGCTACTCGAACCCGAATTCTCGAACCAGGGGCAAAGCGATGATCCAGACACTCTCTACACAGCGGCCGAATCCCGAGCGGGGAGCTGCCCTCGTCGTGGCCGTGTTCTTCTCGATCATCGTGGTCGGGCTCACGTTGGCCGGCGCCGTATCGCTGAACTCGCACCGCATGAAGACCAAGGTGAACTGGGTGGTCCAGACGCAAGCGGTCCAGGCCGCACGTTCAGGGCTCGCCGAAGGCCTGACCTGGTTGCGACGCCAGACGGCCCAGCCGGTCACCGTCTTCAGCCCCGTTCTCAACCCGAGCGTGGAGCCGCCGGTCCTCGACACGATCGATCCCGAAGTCGGGCTCGTCCGCGAGTTCGAGGTCACCGAAACGATCTGGGCGCGCTACGAGTTGTGGAAGGATTGGGCAGCCGATCCGGATCCCGTGCGCCGCGCCAAGCGCGTGCAGTTCCAGTGCGAGGACATTTCGCAACCGAGGGCGGGCGGCAGCCCAGGCACGGTGTGGCGGCTGCGCAGCCTCGGCTACGTCTACCACCTGGTCGACCCGACCGTTCCGTTCAACCAGCGGCCGAACCAGATCATTGCTTCGCAGCTGATGGAAACGGACGTGCGCCGCGTCGTCGTCACCCTGCCGGGCCTGGCGGCGCTCTGCGTCGGCGATGGCAACTCGTGCCACATCAACACGGGTGGCCGCGTCTACGGCATGAACGGCTACGGCATCTTGTATCCAGCGGGCACCGGCACGCCGACGACCGGCGGAGGGAGCACCCAGCGCGTCTCGGGTGGACTCGGGGCCATGAACCCGGTGAGCGTGTGGCGCGACGGCTATGAAGACGTGTTCGGCATGAGCCTGACCGAACTCACCGGGCTCGCGCACATGGTGGTCACCGATCTGAACGACTTCCCGGTCCCGATCCCGAGCATGTCACTGGTGATCGTCGATGTGGGCACCACCGTCAACCTCGACAGCTCGCACCCGCTGCTGGGCACTGGCATCGTGATCGTCAGAGGCCACCTCGTGCTGAGCCAAGGCAGCAACTCGAACTTCTCGGGCCTGCTCTATGTCGAGGGCAACCTCACGATGCGCGACCCCTCGGAGATCAACGGGGCGGTGGTCGTCACCGGCGACGTGACGATCCAAGGCTCGAATGACTTCTCGACGATCCGATACGACCAATCGATCATCGACGCGATGATGGGGAGCTTCGGCAACTACCAGCGATCGAAGCCGCTGCACCTGCCGCGCAGGGACAAGTGAAGTCGCGCTGAACGCGAGGTCCGGGCGCGCTGTCCGCGTGGCCTGGTCGTTGGAATGAGCGGCGCGGTAGCTCGCGCCGCTCAGCGTTTGGTCCCCCCCTGCTTTGGTCCCGCCCCGAGTGGGAAGCGGCGCCGCCCCAGAGCGGCCAGCAGCGATTCCCATTCGCCAGTGCCTGCCGCACGATGTAGCGGGACGCGGCCTCGACCATGGCCTGCGGCATTGGTGATGGCGCGGCAAGGACCACGGCAACTCATGGATTGGACGTCGAGGTACAGGAGGCCCGCATCGAACCTCCAACCCTCAGATCCCAAGTCCACACTCCCGTTTCCGCACGACCGCTTACATCGCAGAAAGGGGGTGTGCGGAAGTCGACGAACTGCCTCTTGTCGCAAGCGCATCGCGCCGGTGAAGGCACCGACGAAGGCCGAGAGGTCGAGGCGCCGAGCGGCCGCCGCCCGGATCTTGGACGACGCGGGGATTTCGTAGCGCTCGCGCTGGAAACCTCGCGCTGAGCCCGCGTAGTAGGTGGCGAGTCCGAACACCGGCCGGGGTTGTCCGCGACGGACGTCAAAGCTCGACTCTCCTTCTTCCCTTTTCCCGAAGCTCACCCCCGGCCAACTTTTCGCGCGCCGACATTGCTCGCGGCCCGCGTGCTCGACGAGGGCCGGCTTCACGTGAAGCCTGGCCGCAGGTGTCGACCGGGCTCGGGCGATGCGCCCGCGCTGACGCGGAACTTCGGCTGCTGCGTCGCACGCAGCGCCGCCCGGGATAATGGAGCTGCGTGGCCAGACCCGAGGATGCGCTGTTCCTGCAGTTCGTGCGGCACCGCGAGCCGGCGTCGCTCGCGGCGGTGTTCGACCTCGTAGCGCCAGACCTGTTGCGCGTGGCGAAGCACATCGCGGCGCGCCCCGACGAGGCCGAGGACCTCGTGCAGACGACGTTCGTGACGGCGATCGAGCATGCGCACCGGTGGCAGCCGGACCGCGGCCTGTTCCCGTGGCTGGTCGGCATCTGCACGAACCATGCGCGGCTGCGGCGCCGCGCGACGGCGCGCGCGCCCGATCCGGCGCGGCTGCCGCATCGCGAGGAACCGGGCACCGACGTGCTGGCCGAACGCGCCGAACTCGCGGTCGCGGTCGATCGCGCGGCCGCCGAACTCGGCGACGTCTACCGGCCGATCCTCGCGCTGCACCTGCAGCACGGCCTCAATGCGAAGGAGATCGGCAGCGCGCTCGGCCGCCCGGCCGGCACGGTGCGCACACAGCTGGTGCGCGCGCTCGAGCATCTGCGCCGCGCGCTGCCGGCTGGGCTCGGCGTCGCGGCAGCGGCGTTGCTCGGCGGCCGCGGTCTCGCCGCGGTGCGAGAAGCAGTGCTCGCGCGCGCCGAGCCCGCGGTGCCTGCGGCGGCCGGCGGCCTCGCGCCGCGCTCGGGCCATGGTCTGTTCGCAGGCCTGCGCTTTCCCGTCGCGGTCGCGTGTGTGGCGACGGTGCTGGTCGGTGCGGCCGCGTTGGGCGGTGCGTTCGCGGACGAGGTCCCGCTGCCGGACGCGACGCACGTCGACGCTGCGTCCGCGCAGATTGCCAAGACCGACGTGGACGCAGGCACGCCTGCTGCGAACTCGTACGCGCCGGAACGATCGGCGGCGGGCGCCGCGGTGCCGGCGGGACGCGGCACGCTGACCGTGCACCTCGTCGGCGGCGTGTTCCAACGCCTGGCGCCGGGCTTCGCACAGGCGAGCGCCGGCCCGTTCTCGCCGCCGATCCCCGGCGTGCGGGTCGCGATCTGGCCCGGCGAGGGCACGTCCCGCACCTACGGTCCCGCGGAGCGCTGCGGTGTGACGGGGGCCAACGGCCGCGCGGTGTTCGCCGATCTGGAGCCCGGGATCTGGCAGATCGCGACGGGCTTCGGCGATTGCGGCGCGCTCGAGTCGGCCGAGCGCTGCGTCGTCGTGGTGGGCGGCGAGCCGCTCAATGTCGACATCGGCTCCGGCATGTCGGGCACCGTGAATGGGCGCGTCGTCGACGGCAATGGCCGTCCCGTCGCGGGCGTCGAGGTCTTCGTTGGCCAATCGATCGCCTCGGCGACGCCGCCCGAACGGCTGGTGCGCCACGCGGCCACGACCGGCGACGACGGTACGTTCGACGTGATGTACGCGGCGCGCGAGGAGCGCGTCGGCGCGCGCCGGCCCGGCTACGCCGCGTCGTGGGCGCAGTCGACTGCGGGCCTCGGCGACGGCGCGGTCACGCTGGTGCTCGACGAACCGGCGGCGACCGTGCAGGGCACCGTGGTCGACGCGCGCGGCGGCCCGGTCGCGGGCGCCGTCGTCGGCATCGAGCCCGAGTCGCACGGCAGCCACCGCGGTGCCGACGGCACGCTGCTGCACGAACCGCTGGCTGCGCTCGCAGTCACGGATGCGGCGGGGCATTTCGCGATTGCCGCTCTGCGCGCGGGCCCGCACCGGTGGCGCGTGCACGCGCCGCCGCGCCGCGCGGCGATGGGGACGCTCGCGGTCGCCGCGGGCGACGTGGCGACGTTGACGGCAGTGGTCGTCGAGACTGCGCCGCCGCCCGCGCCGGCAACGGTCGCTGCACCCCCGGCGATCGAGTCGCCGCCCGCCGAGGACACCGCGACACCGACGGCGCCTGCACCCGGCGAAGTGACGCTTCGCGTCGTCGACGAACTGGGTGCGCCGATCGCGATGGCCCTCGTCGTCATCCGGCCCGATGGCAACGCCTGTCCGTACCTCAACTCCACCGCGGACGATGGCACGGTCCGCGTCGAAGCGACGCCCGGCCGGCATCAGCTGTACATCGAGGCGCCGCTGCGGCTGCACCACGAACGCACGTTCGCGCTCGCGGCCGGCGAACGGCTGGCGCTCGGCGACGTGCGGCTCGAACGCGAGGCCGCGCTGCGCATCCGCGTGCTGCGCCCCGACGGCACGGTCTGGCGTGAGCGCCCGCCGCAACCCCGACTGCTGCGCGACGGGCAGCCGTTGCGGCCGGACGCCGACTTCGAGTGCGCACCAGACGGCGAGGCGATCGCGGTGCACGGCCTCGGTGCCGGCGTCGTCACGGTCGCGGCGCCTGACGGCGACGAACTGTGCGCCGACCCAGTCGCGGTGACGATGCGCCTGAGTGCCACCGTCACGATGGATCTGCCGACGAAGGTGGACCGGCGCTGCACGCTCGAGTTCGGCGACGCGGACCTGCGAGGACCACAGGCGATCCACGTCGTCGTGCGCCGCCGCAGCGGCGAAGCGGTCGCCGAGTGCGACGCGGCGACTGACTTCCAGGTCGGCTCGCTGCGGCCGCGCTGCGACGTCGTGCTGCTGCTGGGCGACTACGAGGTGAGTGCGAGCGCGCCCGACGGCAGCCGCTTCGCGGCGCGCCTCGCCGTGCGTCTCGACGACCGCAGCGGCCGCGTCGTCGCGGTGCCGCGCGCGCAGTAGCGCTGCCCTCGCGCGGCGTGCGCCGATCCACTACACCATCGCCGTGGTGACTCGAACGAGTCGACGAGCGCGGTGGATGCCGCAGCGCATCAACCCCGACATCGCGTCGAAACCGTCGAAAGGACTGGCACGCCCGAGAGGACTTGCTGTTTGCCCGCGCGCGGCGAAGCCGCGGGCGGGAAACCCAAAGCCCTCGGGCTCGCCACGCGCGCCGCGAAGCGGCGCGCAGTGGCACGCCCGAGAGGACTTGAACCTCTAACCCTCAGATCCGAAGTCTGATGCTCTATCCAATTGAGCTACGGGCGCGCGCGAGGGGGGCAGGATAGCAGGCGGTCCTCGAGCCGCTAGTCTCCGTGCTATGGCAAGCATGCTCGATCGCATCGCCGACGGCCGCACCGATCTCGTGTTCGACTACCTGGCCGCGGGCAACGCGGCGACTTCGCGCGATCGCCACGACACGCCGCTGCTCGCGTGGTGCGCGTATCACGGCGATGTGAGCGCCATGCGTCACCTGCTCGCGAACGGCGAGTCGCTTCGTGTGTTGGGCGACAACCTCGACCTCAACGGTGCTGCGTTCCACGGCCACCCGCGACTCCTCCAGTTCCTGCTCGAGAACGGCGCCGACGCGAACCACGCGCTGCCCGACACCGGCGAGACGCCGCTGCACTCGGCGTTGTGCAAGGCCAACCGTCCCGTCTACGACCAGGTCGTCGAGGTGCTGCTCGCCCACGGCGCGAACCCGAACGCGCTGACGCGGCCCGGCGTGGCGACGGACGCCTTCATGCGCGATTGCAGGACGAAGGGCGAGACGCCGTTGCACCGCGCGGCGGCGTTCGCTTCGGAGAAGTGCATCCAGATGCTGCTCGCGGCCGGTGGCTCGCGGGAGCAGAAGGACATGCATGGCGACACGCCGCTCTCGTGGGCGAGCTGGCACCTGCGTCCGGCCGCGATCCTGAGGTTGCTGTGTTACGGCGCGTACTCGATCCAGCCGAAGAACGTCTCGAACTACGACCACGGCGCCGGTTGGTGAAGCCGCGTTACTCGCGGCGGAACGGCAGCGGCGCGCTGGCCGGCATGTCGGCGAGCCGTTCGCCCTTGCGCCAGTTCGGTACGCGCCGCAGCACGAGGAACACGTCGTGGTCCTTCGGCAGGAAGGCCCACGCGCGCTCGTCGATGATCGCCTCGCCGCCGCGCATCTCGATTGCGCCCCATTCCCAGGTCGCGAGCCAGACGCGGCCGTCGGCGTCGCCGGCGTAGAGCGAGTAGAACGCGTCGGGGCTGGCACTGGCGTCGGACCATTGCAGCTTCGGGGCGACGCTGGCGGGCAGCTGGGGCAGCGGCTCCCGCCATGAGATGCCCGGCACCGGTACCTCGGCGAGGACGCCGCCGACCATCGAGGCATGGTGGTCGGGACCCGGCGCGAGGCCCGGATCGAGTGCCGGCGCGAACCAGCCGAACATCACGACGGTGCCGAGCACGGGCGGCAGCGCGCAGAGTGCGAGGCCAACGCGCCGGAGCCGGATCATCTGTCCGAACCGCAGCAGCCCCGCCGCGAAGACGACGGCGGCCGGTGCGACCGCGGGGAACAAGAGCCGCCCCTGCGGCTGCATCGCCGTCATGTTGAAGTGCGCGGTCCCCGCGAACACGAGCAGACACGCCGAGGCCAGCAGCCACAGCGGTCGAGGCCGGGGCGAGCGATCGAGGAGCAGACGCGCGAATCCGAGGCACGCGCAGAGCGCGAGGATCGCGCCGGCCCACACGAGGGCCGCGTGGGGCGCCAGATGGAACCAACCGAAGCACCCGAGCAGCGACGAGAACACCTGTGGCAGGAATCCGTCCCAGAGCCATTGCCACACGACGGCGTCGGGGACTTTCTTGATCGCGAACGCCGCATCGTGCGCGGACATGGCCAGCGGACCGCCATAGAGGCTCGTGTTGCGCCAGTACATCCAGCCGCACGATGCGAACACCGCCGCGGTTGCGCCCATGGTCAGCAACGCCGCGCGAGGGCCGTGGCCGGCGCGAGCTTCGCGCCAGACCGCGGTCGCGAAGACGATCGCCGCGAGTGGGACGAGGAACAGCGTCGTGTTCTTCGTCAGCAACGCGAGTGCGAGCAGCACGCCCGTGCCGATCGCGGTGCGGGCCGTGAGCCGTTCGCTGCGCGCGATCAGCACGAGCATCGCGAGACTCGCCGAGGCGAGCAGCGTCGCGAGGCTGTCGTTGTTGAGCACGCCGTGCAGGAACGACCACATCGGCAGACAGCTCACGAGCAGAGCCGCGGCGTCGGCGACGCGCGGCTGCTCGGGGAAGGAGACGCGGCCCGTCCAATACACGCAGATCACCGACCCGAGGCCGAACAGCACCGACAGCCAGCGCAGGCCCAGCAGGACCGCGTGCCCCTCGGTCCAGGGCCGTGCGTCGTCGGCGCCGTGCAGGAAGTGCAGATGCTGGCTCGCGTGGGCCGCATCGCCGAAGTGAGGGTTGATCCTGGGGCTGAAGACCGTGTCGGCCTGCTGCGAAGCACACAAGCACGCTGCGAGCAGCGCGTAGTAGAGCGGCGGATGATGCGCGAGGTTACAGCCCTCGGTCGGCGCGAGCCCACGCGCCGCGGCCAGGCCCGGCGAGAGCGGCAGGTGCCCCGCGTTGGCGAGGTGAAAGGCGTAGTAGTAGTGGTCGTTCTCGTCGGGAGCCTCGAAGCTCGGCGTGAGGACCAGGTAGCCCGTGGCGAAGAACAGGTGGCACGCGAGGGCGAGCCAGAGCAGCGGGCTCTGCATGAGGCGCGCACTCTACCCGCGGTGAGTGAGCGCGCACGGGCGCGGCTGAGGCGACTGTCTTCGGGAGGGTGATGCGCCTTGCTCGGCGCCGGTTACGCAGGCATCGTGCTTGCGTTGTGGCCACGAGGCCGTTGAATGCCTGCCCGACCCGATACGTGAGTATGTCGCATGTCTGAAAGCAAACGCCCCGGTGGTCTGACTGCGCTCGCCGTGCTGAACTTCATCGGTGGAGGGTTCAACGTGCTCCTCGTGTTGGGACTCGCCGCTATCGCCGCGGCGCTCTCCGTTGCTGCCGAGCATCCGCCGGACGAAGAGACTCGAAAGGCGTTCGAGGCGTGGCAGAAGATGGGATCGAGCTGGCTCTATTTCATCATCGGCTCCTGTGTCGTGAGTGCGTTCCTGCTCATTGCCTCGGGTGTCGGCTTCCTGAAGCAGAGCAAGGTCTGGGGGCGCATGATGGGCAACATCTGTGCAGCCCTGTCGATCGCCTCGTCGGCCGTGTTCGTCTTCGCCATCGACAAGGAAGCGGGCGGCGGCTTCGAACTGCAGACGGTGATCTGGCTCATCTACCCCGTGCTGACGTTGATCCTGCTCAACACGACGTTCAAGGAAGACTTCGTGCGCTGATCCGCCGTGAACCGACGCCAGATCCTGCTCATCGCGAACTACTCGGCGCGCTATTCCGTGCGCGGTGGCATCGGGCTCGTGTTCCTGGTCGTGTCCCTGACCTTCGGCCTCATGGTGGCACACACCATGCTGCAGCCGGTCGAACGGATCTCGCGGCAGGTCGCCGAACGCATGAAGGACCGCGAGGCCGCCGAGGTGACGAAGGAGGTCGTGCAATCGTTGACGCAGCAGGCCAAGAAGGTCGTGGCCTGGATGGTGTCGTCGGAGTCGTCCAGTGCGAAGGATGCGGCGTCGAGCCGTCGTTCCGACGAGGACGCGGAGGTCTGGGCCGATTACCTGCTCGACAGCCGTCCGGGCATGTTGTCCGCGATCTTCCTGATCCTGCTGTTCGGCTGGCCGCTCGTGGTCGCCTTCGGCGCGTTCGATCTCTACGCGGGCGACATCAGTTCGCGGCAGTTGCGTTACCAACTGCTGCGCGCCGATCGCGGCAGCATCTTCTTCGGTCGCCTGTTCGGCATGCTGCTCACGTTCGTCGCGGTGCTCGTGCTGCTCGGCGTCACCGTGACGGTCTACATGGGCTTCAAGCTGTCGGTGGTCTACTCCTGGAGCGCACTCTGCGGCTGGGCGGCCTACGGCACGCTGGCCATGGTCTGCGTGTCCGTGCCCTACGTCGCGTTGTGCGCGTGGTTGTCGGCAGCGTGCGGGGGCTCGTTCTTCTCGCTGACGATGGCGTCGCTCGCGATCGGCGGCGTGCCGTTGCTCTCCTTGTTTGCGCGCATGCAGCACGAGGCGGGCGGCTACCTACTCTACTTGCTGCCCTGGGGCTTCCAGATGCGCCTGTTCCACCACGATCCGTCGCAGGTCGCGTTGGCCGTCGGGGGCTGCGCGCTGCAGACGCTGCTCTTCACGTGGCTCGGCTACCGCAAGTTCACGACGCGGGACCTGTGAGACCCATGGCCGAAGCCCTTCGCATCCAGAACCTCAGCAAGCGCTTCGACAAGACGCAAGCACTCGACGACGTCACGTTCGACGTGCCGATGGGCTCCATCTTCGGGCTGCTCGGTCCCAATGGGGCCGGCAAGACGACGTTGTTCTCGATCGCCGCGGGCTTCCTGCGGGCAGACGGCGGTTCGCTGCGTGTGCTCGGCACCGACATCTCGCACGTCTCGGAGCTGCAGGGCCGCATGACGATCCTGCCGCAGGACGCCGCGTTCCAGCGCAACGTGCCGATCGTCGAACAGCTCGTGTTCCTGCGCCGGCTCGACGGCAGCGACGCCGCGACGGCGCAGCGCGAAGTGACCGAAGCGATGGAGCGCGTCGGCATCGCGCAATACAAGAAACGCGGCATCCACGCGCTGTCGCACGGCATGTTGAAGCGCATGGGCATCGCGCAGGCCTTCCTCGGCCAGCCCGAGCTGATCCTCCTCGACGAGCCGACTTCGGGGCTCGATCCGCAGAACGCGCGGCAGATCCGCGACCTCGTGCGCGAGCTGCAGCAGTCGCGTCGGGTCACGACGGTCATCAGCTCGCACAACCTCGCCGAGATCCAGGAGCTCTGCGACCACGTCGCGATCCTCGACCACGGCAAGCTCAAGATCACGGGATCCGTGCAGGACATCACGCGCCAGGGTCGCAGGATCGAGGTCACGACGTCGCGGCCGTTCGTCGAGTCGGACAAGGCACGCCTGCGCACCGTGTTCGTCAGCACCGTCGAAGAGCTCGGCCCGCACCGCTACCGCCTGCATCTCGCGGTGCCCGACGGCAAGCCCGCCGACGACGCGGTGATCGCCGTGATGCGCGCGATCCTCGATCTCGGCGTCGCGCCGCGCGCGATGACCGAAGGCAACACGCTCGAAGAGTACTTCCTGTCGGTGACCGGCGAGCCGACGGATGTTCCGAGCAGGTCTGCGCGATAGATTGCGCGCGTGCCGGACGCACTCGACCTGGTGAGGGATTTCGGAACGGCCCTGCTGCTCGGCGCCCTGCTCGGCATCGAACGCGAGAAGCGGAACGAGCGCGAGGGCTTCGGCATCGCGGGCCTGCGCACGTTCATCATGGTGTCGCAGATCGGCGCGATCGCGGGCTACCTGGGGAAGGAGCTCGCGATGCCGTGGATGCTGCCGTTCGCGGTGCTCGCGGTGAGCGCGACCGTGATCGCCGGCTACGTGGCCACGGTGCGCGAACGGCCGCAGAGCCTCGGGCTCACGACCGAGCTGGCCGCCATCGTCACGTGTCTGCTCGGCGCCCTCGCGACGACCGGCCAGCGCGGGCTCGCGGTCGGCCTCGGCATCGCGACGGCCGTGCTGCTCGCCTACAAGAAACCGCTGCACGACCTCGTCGGGCGCCTGCTCTGGGACGACGTGCTCGTCGGCCTGCGCTTCCTGCTCGCGACGTTCATCGTGCTGCCGCTGCTGCCCGACCGGGCCATCGATCCGTGGGGCGCGATCAATCCGTACAAGCTGTGGCTGCTCGTACTGCTGATCTCGGGCCTGTCGCTCGTCGGCTACGCGGCGACGCGCTGGCTCGGCGAGGGGCGCGGCGTCGCGGTCACGGCGGCGGCGGGCGGGCTCGTCAGCTCGACAGCGGTGACGCTGACGTTCGTCAAGCAGAGCCGCGAGGAGGGTGCCGCGGCGAACCGGCTCGCGGGCGGCATCCTGCTCGCGTGGTGCATCATGTTCGCGCGCGTCGTCGCGGTCGCGACGGTCGTCTGCCCGCCGATCTTCGTGGACCTTTGCATCCCGTTCGCCGCGATGGCCGTGGCCAGCGGGGGAGCGTCAGCGGTGTGCCTGAGCGCGGCGCCGGAAGGCCCGAAGACGGTTGCCAACAGCGTGCCGCTGAAGAACCCGTTCTCGTTGCTCGCCGCCGGCAAGTTCGTCGCGTTGTTCGCGTTCGTGCTGCTGATGTTGAAGCTCGCACAGGAGCACCTGCCCGGCACGGGCGTCTACGCGATCGCTGCGCTCGCGGGGCTCACGGACGTCGATGCGGTCACGCTGTCGATGGCCGAACGCGCGCGCACCGTGGACGGCGAGATGCACATGGCCGTCACCGCGATCGCGGTCGCTTCGGTCAGCAACACGCTTGTGAAGGCCGGCGTGGGTGCGTTCCTGGGCCGCGGGCTGATGCGCCCTGTCCTGCTCGGAACGGCCGCGATCCTCGTCGCGGGCGGGTTCGCCGTGTGGTTGGGATGATGTCGCGCCTCGCTCGGGCGAGGCGCGCGGGAGGACGAGGTCCTCAGCCCTTGAGGGCGCGCTTCGCAGCCTTGGCGGCGCGTTTTTCCTTCAGCGTCTTCTCGGGCTTCTTCTTGTCCTGCTTCTTTGTCATTTGTCCTTTCGCCATGGTCTTCTCCTGTTGGGATTGGGTAGTGGTTCTGCGTCGCAGGCCTCTGTGCCGGACGCGGTCGCAGTTGGCTGCGACGCGCAACAGAATGCTGTCAGGGCCCCTGATTATCCAGTGGGGCTTCGCTGGCCGGGGACGTGCGAGCTGCCCCCGGACCGACACCTCGGCGCGAACCGCGTATGCTGTCGATCCTCCTGGCCATGACCGGCGGAGATGCGTGTGCGCGTTCCACGTCTGTTGCTGATGTCGTCCGTCCTGCCGCCGACCGCCCAGGACCTGATCCCGCTCCGGTCGGCAACCAGCCGTTCCCGAGCAGGAGCCAGCGATGGTGGGTAGCCAGGACACGGTGGGCGCCAAGGCAGCGTCGTCGCGTCATGCGCACGGGGCCCCGCACCACGTCATCGATTCGAGGAGGGTGCGCGAGGCGGATGCAAGACGGATGGCCAGGATCGGGTGGCTCATCACCGGCGGCGTCACGCTGGTGACAGGCATCGTGCTGATGTTCGTGATGAGCACGCGCAACTCGGGGAGGCCGCAGAGTGATCCTGGGTGGGGGGGAGGACTGGACGAGCTCCTGGCCGAGATCCGGAGCGTAGACCTCACCAATGAGGACGCGATCAAGAGCGCAAGGGACAAGATCACTGCGAACAGCAAGCTCTGGAGAGGCTCACGCATCCAGGAAGAAGTGAAGACGTGGCTCGGCAGGCTTAACGGGGCACGGCCAATCATCGTCAAGGGCCGCGCCTTGAAGAAGTTGACCGCCATCGAGGCGCACTTCGGAGGCGCGCCTATCGACATCCTCGAAAATGACTTCAAATATGTGCGGGACGAGGAACTCAAGACGCAGGCGACCGAGGCAGGGGGCGAGCTCCTGGAGAGGTACAACAGGGCAGCCAAGGAAGTGACCAAGCGCTACATCGAGGCCTTGCGCAAAGCCGCGAACGCCGCTGCCTCGGCGACCACGGGGGAGCAGCTGGTTCCCTATGGCCCCCTCGAGACCACGATCCACACCTTGTTGGACGAGGCGATCGCAAACAAGGACGCCGAGGCGGAGGCCATCTACCAACAGATGTGTGACGAGACCTACACTGAGATCAACGGAATCGTCGCGAAGCTGTTCGACGAGGCGTACCAGAACAAGGTGCCGTGGAGCAACCTGCTCGCGGACACTTCAGGTTGGACAATCGTTCCTTCGAGCTCCTTCAAGCGCACGTTCGGTACCGGCCTGACGCTGATGAAAGAGCTCGGAGACCAGTCCGAATCGGGAGGCCTCCTCTACACACGCGCGGACAAGTGGCGCGACTATGTGCTCGAGGTCGAGTTCAAGCTCGACTCCGGGGCCCTCGTCTTCTACACGCGCATCGGTGACAAGATGGACCCGAAGGAGGTCCCCGCGTTCTCGGTCGGAACGAAGAACTCCACGATCCAGATCGAGTACGGCAGGACCTACACGCTCGTGATCAGCACGATCGGCAACAAGCTGACGGTCACCGGCGAAGGCACCTCCCATTCCGAGGACATCGAGTCCACCAAATCGCGAAAGGGGGAGCCCGGCATCGTTGCCGAGGCAGGCACGACCGCGACCATCACCAGGCTGCGGGCTCGCCACCTGCGTTAGCGCGGTCCCAACGGCGCGCCTGGACCAGGCGACTCACTTCGCCGCGCCGGCCTTCGGCTGGTTCGCCTCGAACGCGGCGAACATCTCGGCGTGGATGCGCGCGAGCAGCCCGTCGGGCCACAGCTCCGGATGCGGCTGGAACAGCGTGCCGTGGTCGCGGCCCTCGGCGAAGATCACCCTCGCATCGCTTCCGAGCCGCGCGAGATCGTCGTGCAGCAGCTTGCAGGCACCTTCCAGCCGGAACGTGTCCTGCGTGCCGATGAACACGCGCAGCTTGCCCTTCAGCTTGGGCCCCAGCGTCGCCCAGTTCTCGCGCAGGATCAGGCCGATGTCGTACTTGCGCCAGCTCGTCGCGACGAACTTGTCGATGACGCCCGTCTTCGGGTCGAACAGCGGCATCGGCCGCCCATCCTCGCCGCGCGGCGAGAACACCGCGTTGAAGCTCATGAACTGGCCGCCGTGGTCGCGCTTTTCGAGCTCCCTGGTCACGAACTGCTCGATCGTCTGCACCCATTCTCCGTTGCGGCGCACGAGCTGGATCGGCTTGCCGTCGGGATCGGTGTAGGCGTTCGCGAAGCGGTAGACGTCGATACCCGTGAAGTCGCGGAAGTCGACGGAGTCGGGCGCGGTCGACCAGGTGCCGCCGAAGAACTCGGGGTAGGCGACTTGCAGCCACAGGCTCGACCAGCCGCCGCTGCTGTGCCCCGTGAGGAAACGCGCGGAAGGCGTGCCGAACGCGTGGAACTCCCGCTCGAGCGCGGGCACGAACTCGGTGGTCAGCGCCTTGCCCCACGGGCCGTTGTTCACGGAGTCGGCGAACTCGTGATGCCCGAGCGAGAACTGGGCGTCGAGGAACACGTAGAGCATGCGCGGCGTGCGCCCTTCCTCGATGCCCTTCACGAGCTCAGGGGCGCGGCGGATCGCGCCGCGGTGGGAGCCGCCGAAGCCGTGGATCGAGAAGCAGACGGGCAGCCGTTCGTCGCCGCGCAGGCCCGGCGGCAGCACGACGCCGGCGCGGATCGACATGTCGCGGCCCCAGAACTCCGACAGCAGCTCCGAGCGCCGCTCGAACAGCCTCAGCGTGTCGGTCTCGGGGAAGGCTTCCTGCGAGCGCAGCGGAGCCAGGAACAGCGACAGCGCGACGAGCAGTCGGTTCATGTCTCGTTCACGCGGTGGAGATCACTGCGGCCTCGATCACTGGGGCCAACGGAGGTCGTCGGGCACCTTGGGTCGTTGGACGCGGAACAGTCCATCGGCGAGCAGCGCCAGGCTGCCGTGGTCGTCGGTGATGAGCTTGCCCGTGACCTTGGCGACGTCGAGCAGCCGCAGATCGGGCAGCGCCGGTGTGGCGATCGGCTTGCCGTCGGCGCCGCGCACTTCGACGAGAAGCGAGTTGGCGACGATCGTGTCCTTGCTCTCGCAGCAGTAATCCCACGGCGTCTTGCAGTTGTCGCCCGTGTTCTTCTCGCCGCAGTAGGGGAGCTCCGTATCCACGAGCGTGAACATCGCGAGGCCCTTCTCGACCCGCACGCCAATGCGCCCGAGCACGACGACGTGCTCGGCGGGACCGGCCGCCTTCGCGGCCTTCACGGTCTTTGCGTCGCCGGGGTCCTTGGCGAGCAGGACCTTCATCACGGCCGGAGCGGCCGCGACCGCGGGCGGACCGGTCGTGGCCGCGTCTGCGCCGCAGGCGCCTAGTAGGAGGAGAAGAGAGAAAGACGAACAACGCGAAACGATCACGCACGACCTCCTAGGGCATCGATCAGGGGAAGGCGAACAGCACGCACGGCCGGAACGATGCCACCGAGCAGGCCAGAAACCAACGCCGCACCGAGCCCGATCGCGCGACTCGGCAGATCGGGTTCGAGCAGCAAGGCGCCCATCGGATAGCGCAGCGAGATGTCGCCGACCGCAAGGGCCAGCAGGATCCCGAGCGCGCCGCCCGCGAACGCGACCATCGCCGATTCCTGCACGAGGCCGATGGCAACGGCCAGAGGCGAGTAGCCGAGCGCGCGCAGCGTCGCCAGCTCGCGCGTGCGCGCGAGCACCGCGGCAAACATGGTGTTCGCGCAGGCGAACGCGCCGGCCACGACCGCGAGCACGGCCATCCAGCGCGCGAGTGCCGCGATCGGCGCGATGCTGCGCGCGACGGTCTGCATGAGCTCGCGTTCGGGCAGGGCCGTGATCTCGAGGTCGACGCGCCGCGCCGCGAACAGGCGCACCTCGGGCAGGCTCGACGCGGCCTCTAGCCGCAGCACGACGCACGACACGTCCTCGCGTTTGGTGGCGAGCATGAGGTCCGGCAGGCGAGCCCACAGCTCCGCTTCGTAGACCGTGCCCGGCGCGGCGAAGTGCCCGACGATCTCGAACTCGCGCCGTTCGAGCGGCAGCTTGCGGCCGATCGCGAGCTCGTCCGCGGACAGACCCATGCGCGCGCCCGCGAGCGCGCCGACCATGATCTCGAACGGCTCGCGCGGCTCGCGGCCTTCGACCACGGTGACCGCGTGCACGAGATACGCGGCGGGCGTGATGCCGCGCAGGAGACCGACCTGGCTGCCGTTGCGCGTCGCGATGTGCAGCTCGACCGAGGCTGCGCGCTGGTCGCCGACCGTGAGCACGCCCGGTGCCGAGGCGGCCGCGACCTCGGCGCTGCCGCGCGGGATCACGGAACGCACGAGGTCGACCTCGGCGGACACGCCGAGCAGGACGACCGTGTCGTCGCGCGCGCTGCCGGTCGCGGCCGTGGTCATGCCCTCGGCGAAGGCGTGCATCGCGATCACGAGCATCGTCGTCGCCGCGACGCCGCCGATCGTCACGGCCGTGCGCACGCGCCGGCGCAGCAGGTTTCGCAGCAGGTAGGCGAGCGGCAGCATTCACTCCGCCTTGACGCCGACGTGGAGGGGCCGCCGCGCCACCGCGAACGCGGGGGCCGCCGAGGCCAGGACTCCGATCGCGAGAGCGGCGAGCAGCGAGTGCAGCACCGTCTGCACGCCCGGAGCGAGATCGATCCCGTAACCCTCGACGCCGAGTGTGACGGGCCGCAGCACGAGCAGCGTCACGACGAGGCCCGTGCCGAGCACGCCGCCCGCGAGGCCGAGACCTATGCCTTCGCTCGCGATCAGGGCCATGAGCCGGCCCTTCGTCATGCCGACGGTCTCGAGCACTCCCATCTCGCCGGTGCGCGATTCGGCGCTGATGAACACGGTGTTCGCGACGACGAGTGCTATGACGAGCACGGCCAGATAGCCGAGCCACCGCGCGAACTCGACGAGCTGCGAGACCTCGGCGACCGCGGCCGCGACGAAGGCCTGCATGCTCTTCGTGTCGGTGCGCGCCGCGTCGGTGTGGAAGTGGGCGTCGATCGCGGCCGCAATCGCCTCGGGATCGGCGCCCGGATCGAGCTTGACGAGGAACTCCGTGGCAGCGCCCTGGCGCTTGCGCGCGAGACTCAGCTGGTCGAGGTGCACGAACGCGAGGTTGGCGACGCCCGCCGTGTCGCTGTGCACGATGCCGGCCACGTGCACGTCGACGTCCCCGAGGCGCACGCGCTGGCCCGCCCGGATGCCGCGCCGCTGCGCGAGGCGCTCGCCGACGAGAGCGCCGTCGCTGCGCGCCTTCCAGTCCGCCACGGAGCCTTCGAGCACCTCGAGCTCGTAGAGCTTCTCGAGATCCGCCGTGGTGACGCCGTGCAACGTCACGAGGTCGAGGTTGCTGCGGCACGAGTTGATGAACACGAGCGTCGGCAGCACGGCGGCCACGCCGGGTACTTCGAGGATGTCGCGCTCGTAGCGCACGGGCAATTCCGAGG
>DASRJH010000320.1:0-16270 GCA_035649575.1 Planctomycetota bacterium | reverse complement strand
ACACGCCGAGGCGGAGGTCGAGCCAGTGGTGCGACTGGAGGAAAAGGCGGGGCCGATGGTGCGCGCGCTCGCGGTCTACTCCGATCTCGTCGGGGGCGTTGCGGCGATGACCCAGCTTGCCGCTGCGCACGGCCTCCAGTTGCAGATTCGCCTGCTCGAAGCGGAGCCGGGCGACCCGCTGCGGCCGTGGCGCTAGCGATGACCGGTGCCTGCCGGGTTGGTCCCGGAGCAGGTTCCTGGCCCTCGCCGCCGGTTTCGTGGTAGCGCGCTGAAACGCCGCCGCCCGTTCGAGCACAGAATAGGCGCATGCTGCGTTCTGGCCTCGACCGCGCGTTCGTGCGCTACGCCCGCACCGGCGATCCCGGTGCGTTGGCGCGCGTGTTCGACGGCAGTGCCCAGGAGCTGTATCGGCTCGGGTTCCATCTGCTCGGCGACCGGCACGCGGCCGAAGACCTCGTGCAGCACACGTTCGTCGTGGCGATCGAGCAGGCCACGTCGTTCGACGGTTCGCAGCGCGTGCTGCCGTGGTTGTGCGGCATCCTGACGAACCGCGCGCTGCACCTGCGCCGGCAGGCGCGGCAACGAGCCGCGGCGAATGAACAGCGCGAAACCGCGGAACGCGCCGTCGACCCCGCCGAGCAAGCCGCCGCGCGCGAGGCCGAAGCAGTTGTCGCGGCAGCCGTGCGTTCGCTCGACGAGCCGTATCGCCAGGTGCTGCTGCTGCACCTCGTGCACGAGCTGGCGCCGAAGGACATCGCCGAAGCGCTCGCGCGGCCCGACGCGACGGTGCGCACGCAGCTCGCGCGCGGCCTCGAGCTCTTGCGCAAGGCGCTGCCACTGGGCATCGCCGGCCTCGCCGCGGGTCAGGTGCCGCCGGCCGTGCGGCTCGGCGCGGTTCGCGCTGCCGTGTTGTCGCGCGCGGCGCAGGTCGCGGCGACCGCCGCCGGCGCCGCGAACGCAGTCGTGTTCACTGGAGTCATCGCGATGAAGAAGGTGCTGCTTCTGCTCGCCGCGGCGCTCGCGGCGTTCCTGGCATGGCCGTGGACTGCTTCGACCGAACCGGTGCCCGTCGTCGCCGCCGGCGCGAGCTCGCGCTCCGCGACGCCGGTCGTCGAGCCGCCCGCCGCGCCGCCGTCCGACGCAACGGCCGCGGCCGAACGCGTCGAGGCGCCGGCCGAGATCGATGCGAGCAGCGCGTCGCTCACGGTGCGCGTGTCGTGGAGCGACGGCACGCCGGCCGCCGACGTGCCCGTTCGTGTGCGCCCGCGCCCGCTCGACGTCGAGCGCTGGCTGCGCGTCGAACGGACCGGCGACGACGGCGTCGCGCGCTTTCCGCGCCTGCCGCCCGGCGCGCTGAACGCGCTGACCAACCGCGGCGCCTCTGCCGACGTCGAGCTCACCGCAGGCAGCACCGCGAACGCGACGATCGCGCTGCCGCGCACCCTCGACGTGCGCGGCCGCGTCGTCGATCTCGACGGCAGGCCGTTCGCCGGCGCGACGGTGTGGATGTCGGTCGTGCGCAACAGCGACGACAGCGAGCCGGTGGCGTTCAGCGGGGCCGACGGCGCGTTCTTGATCCGCGACGCCGGCGTCGGGCACAGAGTGACCGCGACTGCGCCCGGCTTCGCGACCGCGAACGCGCAGCCGGTGCGCCGGCCGGACCTCGTGCTCGCGATGCGCCCCGCGGCCGGCGCGGTCGTCGGGACCGTCGTCGACCCGCACGGCCGGCCGGTCGCCGGCGCGCGCGTGCTGCTCGGCGTGACGTTCGGCGGCAACGTGGACGAGAGCGGCGTGCACACGCACCTAGGTTACGCGCCCACCGGGCACGATCTGTGGCCGTCGCGCTTCCTGCGCACGGACGACGATGGGCACTTCCGCAGCGAGGGTCTGCCGCCGGGCGTGCGGTGGCCGCTGTGGGTGGTTGCGCCGCAGTTCGCGCCGGCGTTCAGCGAAGTGGACGTGCGCGCGGATGCGGCGACCGCGGTGACGATCCAACTGGCACGTGGCGCGACGCTGCGCGGCCGGGTCGCGGATGCGGCGGGTGCGGCGATCGCCGGCGCGAGAGTGTGGGCGCATCCGAAGCTGCCCTTGCCGCATGCACTGGTCGGTCTCGAGATGGATGCCTTCGCGGACCCGCCGGCGTGGGCGAAGCTGTCGACGAGGACCGACGCGAACGGCTGCTACGAGCTCACGCGAGTGCGCCCCGCGGAGTACACGTTGCGTGCCTGGCACAGATTCGCGGGCGCGGCCGAGACGGATGATGTCTCCGCGACCGCGACGCACGAGTTCGCCGACGGCGAGACGTTCGAGTGGAACGCCGTGCTCGCGCCGAAAACGAAACAGCCCCTGCACGGCGTGCTCGTCGACGAGGACGGCAAGCCGCTCGAGCACTGGGTGGTCCGCGTCGAGGACGACCACTACAACCCTGACGGGATCGACGTCGGCACCGGGGGCTCGTTCCGCACGTACCGCGTGCCACCGGGCCGTCACCGCATCTCCGTGCGGCCGCGCGCGCCGATGTTCGGCGCCGCGTTCGACGCCGGCGAGTTCGACGTCGCGAGCTGTCCGTTGCGCATCGTCGTGCCGCGCGCGTTCGTGCCGACGTCGCGGCTGCGCGGCCGCGTCGTAGCACCGGCCGGGATCGCAGCGTCGCCGAAGGAGCGCTCGCTCGTGCGGGTGATGCCTGCCGATTCGCGCTACTCGCTGCAACTGCGGTGCGACGCCGACGGCAAGTACGAGGCGGGACCGCTCGAGCGCGGCCGTTATCGGCTGAAGGTCGAGAGCGCGTTGTTCGGGGAAGCGCCGATGGGCGCGATCGAAGTCGTCGACGGCCGTGACACGGACGCGGGCACGTTCCAGGCGCCGGTGCCCGGCACGCTCGTCGTGACTGTCGTCGACCTGCAGGGCAAGCGGCGGCCCGATGCGTGGGTGACGACGCAGCTGGTCGGCGGCGACGAGTATCTCGCCCCTGACCGCGATCCTCGCGTGAGTACGTATCTCGATCACCGCGACGGTGTCGCGCGTGGCAACGTCGTCCCGGGCCGCTGGCGCGTCGCGACGCGCGATCGCGCCGTGATGGCTGCGATCGAGGTCGACGTGCGCGCCGGCGAGACGACGGACGTGCGTCTTGCCGTTCCCGACGGCGTGCCGTTCGTGCTGCGTGTGCCGGCCGCGGCCCGCGCGCGCGGCTGTCTGACGGTGCGTTGGTTCGGCGCCGACGGCACGCTGCTGCGCGAGCACAGCGTCTACGAGGACGATGTCGGGCGCGACGAGCCGAGGCTCGCTGCAGCGGGTCGTTACACGATCGAAGTCATCGACGCGCGCGGCACCAAGACGTCGGCGACGTTCGATCTGCGCGCCGGCGATCCGCCGCAGGTCGTCGAGCTGCCGCTGCAGTGACGCCCGTCGAACGCACGCGATGGCCGTCACTGCCTGGCGAGCGCGATCGCGATCGGCCGCGGCCTCTTGGGGTCCCACTCGACCGTCGCCATCGCCGCCTGCGTCCCGTCGCGCGCGGTCACGCGCAGGTCCAGACGCGCGCAGAACGGCGGCAGCAGCAGCTCGAAGCTCCCGTCGTCGCCGCTCGGCGCGATCGGCAGCAGGTTCGCGACCGCTTCGTGCGACTGCGGCTGGTTGCAGCCCGCGCCACAGGCGAGCTGCATCAGCACCGACGCGCCGCGCGCCGGGGAACCGTCGGCGTTCGTCAGCGCGCCGGTCACGCGGAACATCGCCTGCAGCACGAGCTGCGTCGGTCCTTCGTCGCGCGGGCCGATCTGCATGCTGGCGCAACCGCACACGGCGAACACGGTGACGCGCGTGTAGCCGTGCCGCTCGAACGCCACGCGTCCGATGCGGTCGGTTCGCAGCAGCTGCCGCTCCGAATTGCCGTGGGATTCGCCGTGCACCAGCACCGTGGTCTGCGCCGCGGGCCGGCCGTCGGCCATGATCAACTGCAGCGAGTACCAGCCCTCGGGCTCGAACGGCGGCTGCGGCGCCGCGGACCGCAACAACCACGGGCGCGGCACCCGGAACGTGGCCGGTGGTGCGGTGCCGAGGCGCTGGCGCAGTTCGTCGCGCGCCGGGCCTGCGAGCGTCGTCCACGCCGACGTGAACCCGGACCCCGGCGGCAGCGGGTCTGGCAGCGTCGCGACGCCGTCGGCGATCGGCAGCGAGATCGGGAACAGTTCGCTCGGGTTGCGGTCCCCGGCCGTGATCTGGATGCGCGCGAGCACGAACAACGAGTCGGTGGCCCATGCGGTGCCATTGGCTTGCCGCAGCGAGAGCGCCTGCGGCTTGCCTGGGTGCAGCGTCACCGGGAAGCGATCGCGCGCGCGGCTCTGCTGGTCCGCCGGCAGCTCCACGCCGGCGGCGACCAGCTTGCCAGCGCACAGACCGTCGATCGACATCGCGTGACCGTCCTTGCTCGTCAGCAGCCACAAGTTCGGCTTCGCGGACGGCGGCATCGTGGTGCGGAACACGAGCTTGCCGTCGGCGCCGCTCTGGCCGACGTTCGCCCACGGGGCGTGCTTGCGATCGCCGACGAACACCGCGTCGCTGGCCGTGGTCGCGTAGGTGCGCACGTGGCGTCGCACGGTGGCGCCGGGCAGCGCCGCGCCCGCGGCGTCACGCACGGTGATTTCGATCTCCGTCGGCGGCGGGATGGACAGCACAGAACCGCGCGGCCTCGTCTCGAACGTGTCGGCCCACAGCACCTCGCCATCGCCACGCAGCACCTCGATCGTGCGCGGGCACAGCGGCGGCAGCGGCGGCACGGTCAGGCGGCCGTTCGCGACCGCGAGGTCGACGAAGTCGACGTGCTCGCTGCCGACGACGGTGCGGTAGCGGAACGTCGCACCGTCGGCCCACGTGTAGAGGTCGGGCACGTTGACGACGACCGGCGCCGTGCCGCCGGCCAGCCGCAGCTCGACGAACGAACCGGCGTCGACGCCTTCGGCGACGCAGCTCGCGGCGTTCGCGTTCGCGGCCCACACCGAGTAGATCGCGTCGGCGCGCAGCGGCGCGCGGAACTTGCCCCGCGCATCGGTCGAGACGGCGACGCGATGTTCGCGCGTCGCGTCGGGATCACGCGCGATCGGCCGGTGCAGCAGCGTGACGCTCGCGCGCGCGACCGGCTTGCCGGCCTCGTCGAGCACGCGCCCCACGACCGCCGGTTCGCCTTGCGGCGGGAGGCAGAGCACCAACGTGAGCGCGCCGAGCATCGGCGCATGCTAGCGCGCGTGCTTCGTGTCGGGGGGACGCGCGTGCATCGTCGAAAGACCTGACTCTCCTTCTTCCCCTGATCCCGCTTGTCCTGAGCCAGCGAGGCGGAGTCAGGGCGCATGACGCGCGGTGCGAAACGACCTTTTTCGAAAAAACCCGCTGTCGCCCCGTCCCTCGTGCGCCTTGTCAGGCGACGCCGTGCCCTGCTTCGCTACAGCTCGCGTCGCCGTCCATCGCGCGCATGCGCGCGAACGCGGCATGCAGCAGCGCTCCGGCCTTCGAAGCGCTGTAGCCCTCCATCGCGGCGATTTCGGCGATCGTGGATTCCCCGGACAGCCACAGCTCGAGCACGTGGAACGCCGCGCGGTCGCAGCGCGCAAGCCGGTCCAACCGATCCTGCAGGTCGGCGTGTTCGAGCAGCGACACGCCATCGCGATCGGTCAGCACCCCCTCCGCGTCGGCGTTGCCGCACTCGAAGTCGCGCCGCCGGACGTTCGTTCGCCGCGCACTGTCCACCAACACCCACCGCATCGCTTGCAGCACCCATCGGCACAGATGCGCACGCGTCGCGTCGCTGGTCTGCAGATAGCCGAGGTCGATGCGATCGAAGGCATCGTGCAGCAGATCCTCGGGCTCCAGCTGGCGCCGTTGCGAATCGTGTGCGAGCAGCACGCGCGCCAGCCGGTGAAACCACGGATACACGAGTTCCCACAGCCGGTCCGCGGCCCCCGGCACTCCCTCGTGGTGCTCGCGAATCGCCTTGGTGACGACGTCCTTGGGCAAGCCACTGTGATCGTGCGCGCGCGGCCGTACAGCCATTGGGGGTCTCCTTCGAGAGCCGCAATGTTATCCTTGCCGCGCGCGACGCGTCAATGCGACCGAAGGAGCTTTGGCGTCGTGCGCCAATCAGTCCGATGAGCGACGAAGGTCCAGAGTTGCCGGCGCTGCCCAGGTTTCGTTCGGGCGACCGCGTGTCGGGCTACGCGATCGAGGCGCAGATCGGCGACGGCAGCAAGCACGTGTATTGCGCGCGCGAGGTGGCGTCGGCGCGGCCCGTCGCGCTCAAGATCGTGCCGGTGCGGTCGATGCAGGGAGTGCCGCCGCCAGAACGTACGAACGGCATCAACCATGTCGTCACGACCTACGCGGCCGGGATCGACGATGCCTGGCGCGTCGGCTTCGTGGCGATGGAGCTGGTGCGCGGGCCGAATCTCGCCGACTGCATCGAAGACATGGTGGCCAGGAATCGCCGGCCCACCGCGGCGGCGCGGCGCCGATGTGTCGCGCTGATGCTGCAAGTCGCAGGCGGCTTGCACGAACTGCACCGGCGCGGCCTCGTGCACTGCGACGTGAAGCCACACAACATCGTCATCGGCAGCGGGGCCGTCGACGATGCCGAGCGCGCCGTGCTCGTCGATCTCGGCATCGCGCGCCATTCCGGCGTTCCCGCGGTGCAGTCGACGTTGATGCATGTCGCGGCCTACTCCGCACCGGAGCAGCTGCTCGGCCAGCGCATCGATGCACGCACCGACGTGTTCGCGTTCGGCGTGACGATGCACGACGTGCTGTTGGCGCGTTCCGCGCGGCAGCGTGGGGTGCGGCCGACGCTCGGCCTCGAGCGTCTCGATCGCATCGATCCGAGCATCGATGCCGATCTCGCGGCCATCGTCGCGGAGTGCACCTCGCTGCCGCCGCCACACCGCTACGCAGACATGCGTGAAGTCGTCGCGGACCTCGAGCGCTGGCTCGCGGGCCAACGGCCGCGTGTGCGCCCGTGGTCGCCGTGGCGCCGGTTCACGCGGTTCGCCGTGCGCCGGCCACGTGCGGCGATGATCGGTACCCTCGTGTTGTTCGGCGTCGTGCTGACGACGTCGTTCGCGACGACCACGTTGGCGGGAGTCGTGGATCAGCAGCGCCAGCGGCAGACGTTCGAAGCAGCGATCGCGCTCGGCGACCTGGATGGCGCGGCGAGTCTCGCGGGTCGATCGGCCCGGCTCGGGACCGCCGCGGCTGCACCGGACGCGATGCGCGAGGTGATCAACCTGCTGCACAGCGGCGACGCGGCGGCCGCGCGGCGACACGCCGCGCGCTGGTGCAGTCGCGACGGGTTCGTGGCGCATACGGGGTTCGACCTCTGGTTCGCGCGCTTGCTGCGCAGCGACGACTTGCGCGTGCGAAGCGACGCGGCGCGGCTCGTCGCGCGCGCTCTCTACGATCGGCCGCGGCGCGCTGGCGAACCGTTGCCGGCCGTCGCGGACGTGCTGCTGATGCTCGCGCGCGAAGAAGCCGGCGACGCCGGCCTGTTCGCGGTGACCGCGCTGGGCGGCTTGGCCGACTTCGCCATCGGCGACCGCTTGTTGCAGGCCGCGGTGCGCCAGAGCACGCAGCACACGAACGGCCGCGAGTTCCTGCGCTTGTGCGTCGAGGCCTTGCACCGGCTGGCGTTCGAGGCGCGATCGCATCCGGTCACCGGCGACGACATTGCGCACACCGAACAACAGCTGCGTGACTGCATGCAGCTGCTGCGTGACGGGCCGGAGCTCGGGAGTTGCGCCGAGCTCGCGCGACCGACCACGACGTCCTGGTTCAGGATGATCCGGTGCTGGCGCGACGAAGCGTCGCTGCCGGCACCGGACGCGACGCCACTGCTCGCGGTGTGGCCCGGGGATCGTCACGCGCGCAGTCTCGCGCGCTCGCGGGAGTTCCTCGACGAGCTCGTCGCAGGGCGTTGGGGCGAAGCGACGACGGCGTTCGAGCTCGGGGTGTTCGTCGAACATGGGCGCCTCCGCGTCGACGACGTGACGCTCATCGAGGCGGCGATGGCGCGTGATGCGCGTCTGGCAGCAGGTCTCGAGCGCGGTGACTTCGCCGCCGGTCGGGCGAGTGTCGTCGCGGCGTGGACTGGTGGCCAGAACCCGTGGCAGGTCGACGATGGCGCGCGGCTCGCCGACGAACTGGCACCGCCGGCGGCGATGCAGCCGGTGACGAGCGCTGCAGACTCCGAGCCTGCTGCCGACCGGGCGATCGCCGTGTTCGATTTCCGCACGCAGCCGGTGCGCCTCGCCGGTTCGGCGCTGGCCGTGAGCGGCTCCTCGGTCCGCCTCGCATGGGACGAGTCGCAACCGCCGTGTGGGTTCGGGTGGCTCGGCACCGCGGGGCGCAGCTCGTTCGAGTTGGAGTTCGTCGAGCCGCCGCGAACCAACAGCGAAATGGTCGTCTGGGTGCAGGAGCAGAAGGGCACGCGCGGTGCCTTCCCGCTCGGCGGCGAAGCCGGCCTCGATCTGTTCGTCGACGGCGTGCTGCACGCGTCGTGGCGCGACCTCGGCGGCCTCGGCGAACGCGCGATCCCGTTGGTGATGACCGGTATCGAACCCGGCCGCCATCGACGGCTGGCGTTGCGCTTGCGCGCCGACTCGAACACGACGATTCGCCTGTTCTCGATCGCGGTCCGATAGCGCATCGCGCGGCGCCGACCGCGTTCAGCCGCCCAACGACGGCACGAGCCGCACGTCGTGCCGGCCGGCGGGCACGACGATCGCGCAGAACAGCAGATTCGCGCGCACGACGGGCACCGGCTTGCCGTCGACATGTATGGCGCCCGGCGGCTTGGTGAACTCGGCCGCGATCGGGAACGCGACGACGAGCAGCACGGCGCGTTCGCATTCGACGACGAGGCCCATGTTGCGGACGTCGGTGTGCACTGCGACGACGCGCGCGGCGACCGGTTCGCTGACGGGGCCCGGCGGCGGTGCGTGCAAGATCGGTTCGCTGACCGGATCGACGGCGCCGCTGCGCAGCAGCTGCAGCGACTCCGCTTCGTCGGCGACGACGCGGTAACGGCCCGCCAGCGTGAACAGCGGCACCGGTATCAGGTCGCCGAACGCTTCGGCGAACGAACGGCGCGCGTAGCGCTTGGCCTCGGCGTCGAAGTACAGGAACGCACCGGCCCGCGCCGTGCGGGCGCCGTCGTCGATGACGATCAGGAACGGCGGCCGCGGCACCGCATCGAGCGAACGGATCTCGATCCGCCGGCCGAGGCGCAGTTCGATCGCGCTCTCGAGACCGTTGCGCAGGCCTTCGGGGACACGGTCCACGGCCAGCCGGTCGGCGTCGAGCAGCTGCTGCTGCTCGAGCGCATCGAGCACGCGTTGCGCTTCCTCGCTCTCGCGGCCGAAGCGGTCGATCTCGTCCTGAAGCCGCAGCGGCGACAACAGCAGCGTCGCGACGATCGCGGCCGCGGCCAGCACGGCACGCACGACGGAACGCGCGGCGCCGAACGCGCTGCCGGCCTGGGCGAGCAACAGCGCCAGCGGCGCGTGCAGGAAGTAGGAGAAGCGGCTGCCCGACGTCATCACGACATACGGCAGCGTCGCGCCCACGCTCCACACCAGCAGGTAGCGCGACAACGGCGAACCGCGCGCGAAGACGACCGCGAAGATCACCGCGGCAATGGCTACGACCTCGCCATCGCCGCCCGGCAGCGGGGCCAGCGCGCGCAGCTGCGCGGCGAGGCACGCGATCACGACCGTCGCATGGTCGGCGAGCGAACCCGGGGGGGCGATGACGTGGCTGCGGAACACGTAGTGCAAGCCGATCGCGGCACCGAGTCCGAGGCCGAGCAGCAGCGTCTGCAGGTGGGCGCGCTGCCAGCGCCGGCCCTGCGCACCGAACCACCACGACGCGGCGACGACCAGCGGGAAGCCGTAGGCGGCTTCCTTGAACGCGAACGACGCCCCGATCAGCGCGAACGCACACCACGCATCGCGTTTTCTGCCTTCCGCGTGGCGCCGCCACAGCAGCCAACCCGCGGTCGTCAACAAGAGACACGCCGGCAGCACGTTGAACGCCGCGGACACCCACACGACCGC
Source organism: Planctomycetota bacterium (assembly GCA_035649575.1). GTDB lineage: Bacteria > Planctomycetota > UBA1135 > UBA1135 > UBA2386 > DASVAL01. The sequence goes on along the minus strand of DASRJH010000320.1, from coordinate 6,182 downwards.
TTCGGCATGCGACGGATGCAACGCGAACACCGCGGCGGCGGCCGCGGCCGGCAACACGGCACCGGCGACGCGCAGCGCGATGCGATAGACCGCGACGACGCACGCGGCGTGCAGCAGCAGCGCCGTCAGCATGTGGGGCGCGGGCCAGGGCCCGGCGGCGCCGTGCACGCTCCAGAACAACAGCGACGAGCCGGGACGCCAATACGCCCACGAGCGGCCGCCGTAGTCGCCGAGCACGAGCCAGCGCAGCAAGCCACCGGCGCCGAGATCGCGATTCTGCAGCACCAGCGCGAAGTCGTCCGAGTGGAAGTGGTGCGCGAGCATGCCGCGATACGCCCAGACCGTCAGCAGCACGAGCGCGACCGCGGCGAGGCCCGCCCCCCGCGGGCGCGCCGGCTCGGCAGCAGCCGCGCCGGTCATCTGGGCGCCGCCAGGAAAGCGCGCGCGCCATCGCGACTGGCTCTCACTTGCCCGCCTTCGCCGGCGTCACCTCGATCGTCGCCGCCGATGCATCGATCGCCTGGAGGAGCTTCGTAACCTCGCTGGTCGGCACCGTGTAGGTGATCACGAACTTGCGCGGCTGCGCCGGCACCAGATACTGCACCAGCGTGAGCGGGCGCTCGGCCTGGACGAAACTCGCGCGCAGACGCACGGCCTTGCGGCCGCCGACGGTGCGCGCTGCACACTCGGCCAGCTGCAGCTTGTCGAACATCTTCGCCAGCACCGGCTCCACCTCCTTGCGCACGGCGGCCGGATCCAGCGCGTCGGCGCCGCGCCCGGTGCGGACGTTCAGGTTGGGCGCGAAGCCCGCGATCGCAGGACCGGCGGCGAAGAGGAAGCAACCCTTGATGGGAGCCTCGGCCACCTTCCAGCCCGCCGGCGGCTCGATCGAGAAGCCGAGCTCGTCGACGCAGAGCCGTTTGCCCTGCACGCGCACGACCACGTTCGCAGCGACCACGCCCTCGTCGACGCGGCGCAGGCCGGCGAGCGCCTTGCGCACCTGGGCCTCGCGATCGGCGAACGAGGCGGTGCGCGCCGTCAGCGTCAGCCAGTGGCACGGGGTGCCGGGAATCAGCACCTGCAGGTTGCGCACCTTCGTCTCGCCCTGCCGGAACGTGCCCGACAGCCAGTAGGTGCTGGTGCCACCCACGTCGAGACGCCCGTCGGCGACGAACGCATACTCGGTCAGCGTCTTGCCGAGCGTCGCGGTCAGCTCGGCCTTGATCGCCGCATCCGCGACCTTCGGCGGGCTTTCGGGGCCGAGGCTGAGGTTGATGTTCTCGCGGAAGCCGTCGGCCTCGTCGGCCATTGCCAGGAACACCGCTCCCACTGCCGCGCCGTCTTCGACCTTCATGCCGGGCAGCAGCACCATCTCGAGGCCGGTGTCGCCGAGGCGCGTCGGCTCCGGAGCCGGCTGCTTCGGCGGCTCGCCCTGCTTGCCGGGCGGCTCCTGGGCGACCAGGGCGCCGGTGGCGGCGAGCACGAATGCGAACAGGACGCGGCGCTCGAGGTGCATGTTCGCGATTCTGCGCGCCTGCCGCGCGCTGCGCCAGCCGTCCGCCACGATCTGGCCTGAGGCAGGCGTGGGGGCATGGGTGGCGTTGCTGCTTCGCCCGCGCTTCGCGGCAGTCTCTCCACTAACTTCTGCGCAATGCATCGCATCGTCTATCTGCCCGGCGACGGGATCGGTCCTGAGGTCGGCACGGCTGCGCGGAAGATCGTCGAGGCCGCCGGCGTGGCGGTCGAATGGTTGCCCGGCGACATCGGGCTCGGCGCGATCGAACGTCACGGCGACGCGCTGCCGCGCGCCACGCTGCAGCTGATCCGCGACTGCGGTATCGCGCTGAAGGGACCGACGACCACGCCGAGCGGCGGCGGTCACGTGTCGGCCAACGTGCGCCTGCGCAAGGAGCTCGCGCTCTTCGCGAACGTGCGGCCCGTCAAGACCGTGCCGGGCCTCGAGACGCGCTATGGCTCCGTGGACCTCATCATCGTGCGCGAGAACACCGAGGACCTGTATGCCGGCCTCGAGAACGAGGTCGCGCCGGGGGTGGTCACCTCGATCAAGGTCATCACCGCCACCGCCAGCCGGCGCATCGCGCGCTTCGCGTTCGCCTACGCTCGGAAGTGGGGGCGCAAGCGCGTCACGGCGGTCCACAAGGCGAACATCATGAAGATGGCCGACGGCCTGTTCCTGCGTTGCGCGCAGGAGGAAGGGGCGGCTCATCCCGACATCAAGTCCGACGACGTGCTCGTCGACGCGTTGTGCATGCGGCTCGTGACGAAGCCGGCCGCGTACGACGTGCTGTTGCTCGAGAACCTGTATGGCGACATCGTCAGCGATCTCGCCGCGGGCCTCATCGGTGGGCTGGGGCTCGCGCCCGGCGCCAACTATGGCGAAGGTTGCGCGGTCTACGAGGCCATCCACGGCACCGCCCTCGACATCGCCGGCAAGGGCATCGCCAATCCGATCGCGTTGACGCTGTCGGCCGCGATGATGTGCCACGACCTCGGCCATCCGGACGCCTACCGCCGCATCCGCCGCGGCATCGCCGCCGTCACGCAGAAGCGCCGTGAGGAGCTGACGCCCGACCTGGGCGGCAGCGGCACGACCACATCCGTCACCGAGGCGATCATCGAGGAGATGCGCGCGCTGCCCCCGTCTTGACATGCGGCCCTTGGTGCGATCCCGCGCGGTATCATCGCGACGTTCGTTGGAACCGCCAACCTCCGGGGTGCCCCATGATCTCGCGTCCTTCGCTGCCGTGGATCGGGTCGACGTTCCGCTCCGTTGCGACCGGGATGCCGGCGCTTGCGCTCGCGGTCGGTGTGCTCGGGTTCAGCACCATATCGATCCCCATGCCGGCGATCCTGCCGCAGGGTGTGCCGGGTTGCACGCTGCTCGTGAGCCCCGATCTGCTCGACGTGTACTTGCCTGCGGCCGGCATCGTGCAGACCCAGGTCGTGCTTCCAAACACCGTCGCACTCGCTGGCGTGGTTCTGCACCAGCAGGTGGTGCCCATCGAATTCAGCGGCACCGGCAGCATCACGGCGCTCACCGGTACGAACGCGTTGACGCTGACGATCGGGAGCCTCTAGCCGGCTGCGAATGTCGGCGTGCGCGGCCCATCGGCTCGTCGTCATCGCGGCGGAGCTCGATCCGGAGGGCAGCGCTGCGAAGCTCGCGGCGACGCGGCAAGCCGTCGAGGAGTGGAAGAAGACGAACGGCCGGTGAAGGGCGCGAGCCCTTCGACCGGATGGGGGCCTCACGCACGCAGCGACTGCACGACGGCGGCCATGTCCTCGGGCATCGGCACGACGAACTGCATCGCTGCCGCCGACACGGGATGTTCGAAGCCGAGCTCCGCTGCGTGCAGCATGATGCGCGGCGCCTGCAGCACGGCACCGCGGTGGTCGCGCACGTAGCCGCGTTCGCCGAGCACCATGTGGCCGCGCTCCGCGAGGTGGATGCGGATCTGGTGCGTTCGCCCCGTCTCGAGCCGGCAGCGCACGAGCGTAGCCGAGCGCAGCGCTTCGACCGGTTCGACGTGCGTGATCGCCTCCTTGCCGACGCGCGAGTTCGCGATCGAACCACGCAAACCGTCGCCGCGGTCGTCGGCGAGGAAAGAACGCAGCGTCGCGGCGCGCACGTCGCCGTGTGCAACCGCGAGGTAGCTGCGACGAATCGCGTGCCGCCGCCACTGGTGCTCGAGGTGCGTGAACGCATCCTTCGAACGCGCGAAGACCATGACTCCGCTCGTATCGCGGTCGAGCCGCTGCACGACGTGCACGCGCGCGCCGAGCAGCTCGTGCAGCCGCCGATCGACCGCATCGGCCTCCTCGCCGAACGGAACCGTCGGCACGCCGGGCGGCTTGTCGACCACGACGATGTCGCGATCGAGATGGAGGATCCGGGCGCGATCGAACGGTGGCACGGCATCGGCTGCCGCGAGGTGCCTGTTCGCGACGGCGATCGTCACCTCAGCGCCCGCGGCGGCCCCGACGCCAGGATCGGCGACGACACACCCGTCGACGAGCACCTTGCCGCGCGCGATCAGATCGCGCACTTCGCTCCAGCTGAGCTCGGGGCGGAAGGACTTCACGGCGCGGTCGAGACGCCCGGCGAGTGTCGCGTCGATCACGAAGGTGCCGTCGCGCGGATCCACGGCCATGCGCACAGTGTTATCCGATCCGGGTCGTCCGATCCGCGTTCGGCCCGACCAACGCGCGTTTTCGCACGCCGGCGCGATCGGCGCCGCGCGCGTCAGCGGTCGAACACGACCGACAGCCCGGACGTGTTGCTCGTCGTCGCCAGCGCGCCGGGGAACGCGAACCACTGGAAGTAGCAGGTGAACGGCGGCAGCGCATCGGGGATCGGCAGCGCGAGGCTCGCGTAGCCGGCGCCGCTCGACACCATCGCGACGGTGCCGAGCAGCAGTGTCGGATCGACGAGCAGATTGCAGCTGCCGAGACCCGCGCCCGCGAGCGGCACGTTCGCGGTGCCGAGCGAGACCGCGAGCAGCACGAGCGTGTTGGCCGGTCCGGCGATCAGGTGTACCGACCCCTCCTGATGGCCGATGCGGTGGTAGCCGATCCACAACGGTCCACCCTGCGCGCAGCCGGGCGTGCCGTAGTTCACCGGCGCGGGCGTCGCGACGTAGTTCACGCTGTTGCCATACACGGGCTGCGCGATGCCGCCGTCCTCGACGCCGAACACGAAGACATGGCGCTCGGCAAGGCGGTCGAACGCGGCGCCGCCGCCGTTCGGCACGTGACCGGCGGTCGCGTAGACCGTGAACTCCTCGACGGTCTGGTTCTGGTAGCCGACCTTCTCGGCGTAGAGCGTGTTCGTGAGCTCGTTCTGGTAGACGACGACCGCGTGCGAGTGCGTCAGCGAGTCGTAGGACAGCCCGGTCACCTGCATGGTCTTCGCGCCGCCGGTGTCGAACAGCACGCCCGGTGGCCCGAGCGCCGCGTGGATGAAGTCGTAGCCCTCGCACGCGACGCGGCTGCCCTCGATCGCGAGCGTCTTCGCCGGCAGCACCGTGTTGTCGGCGAGCGCGTAGGCGACCACGTAGTCGTCGGCCATGCCGTCGACGAGCGGGCCGAGCTTGTGGTTGGTATCCGGCGTGTTGCTCGCCGCGGTCCACACGCCTGGCATCAGGGCGCCACTTCCGTCGATGCGCCGGCCCTCGACGTCCCAGTCGTCGACGCCGCCCGGGGCCGCATTCCAGTAGGTCTGGAAGCCGATCAGGAAGTGGCTCGGGCTGTTGCCGAGCGACAGGCGGTTGATACTCGGCCGTTCGCGGTCGCAGGCGCCCGCCGGATCGGTCCCGGTGACCTCGGTCGCAGCGCCGAGCGTGCCGGCACCGGGGCTGCTCAGGTCGAGGCGCGCGAACCAGACGCGGCTGAAATCGTCGACGGTGTGCGTGCCGCCGGCGCCGAGGTTCTGGTCGCGCTGCCAGCACAGCACGGCGTGCACGAACGGCGTGACGCCGCCGTAGCCGCCGACGGCCGGGTGCAGATCGCTCGAGCCCGCTGGCGGCACGAGGCTGCCGACGGTCGTGTCGAGTAGCGTGCTCGCGGCGGCGTGCGGGTGCCAGCGCACGGCCTTCGTGCCGGTCGCGTGGAACGCGCGCGTGAACACGGCGACCCAGCGGTCGGCGCCGCCGACGAACGTGACCTTCGGTTCGGTCGCGTCCCACGTCGTGTCGACGTCGGCGAACACGAGGCCGAGGTTGGCGGCAAAGCCGTCGCTGAACAGACGCAGGAACAGGTCCTCGTCGGTTGCCGATGCGTGGCGCTGGATCGCGACCATCAGCTGGTTGTTCTCCTCGTCGCGCGCCACGTCGCTGGCGCGGCCCTGGCCGAGCGGCAGCGTGCCGCTCGCCGACAGCAGCTGGTTGCTCAGCAGCGGATCGACCACGAGTGGGCAGCGCGCCGCGGCGACGTGCTCGGCCGCGAGCACGAGCTCGAGCGTGCCGTCGCCGGCGATGGTGCGCACGGGGAACGTGCGGCCGTCGGCGTCGACGGCGGTCGCCGCGCCGAAGCCGACGATCGGAGCACCGTGAGGGTCGCGGAAGATCACGGCCGCATGACCGTGTTCGCCGGCCGGTGTCTGCAGTGCGGTTGTCAGGCGGCCGCGGATACGCAGCTCGCCTTGGCCCGGCAACGCCGCGAAC
>DASRJH010000319.1:0-28007 GCA_035649575.1 Planctomycetota bacterium | reverse complement strand
CGGCGACTGGCTGCCGAACACTTGGCATGCAAAACACGTCCGGCCCTGGTACGAAGCCGGTTTGCGGTATCTGCTCTCGGCGACCATCGACACGGGCCTCTACCTCCAGGTGCCGCTGACCATCGTGGCAGCGTATGTGCTCCGCAAGAGCCAGCGCGGGAGCCTTCACCTGCTTTCGCTGCTGTGCGTGGTCCCCCACGCCGCCTACTGCGCCCACATCGGCGGCGACTTCTTCGAATACCGGTTCCTGGACTTCTATTGGCCGCTGCTCGCGATTGGTTCCGCCGACGCCATCGTCTGGCTGGCGCGGGGCCGGAAGCCCATCGCCGTGGTGTTCGGCATGGTGATCATCGCCTACTGCGCGGCGCTGCAGACCTCGATGGTCTGGCTGAGCCGCGACCTGCACACCCGAGAACAGACTGCATCCTTGCACGTCGAGCTGAATGCTTCGACTGCGCCCTGGCTCGGCTGGCTGCCCGGAAGCCTCGACCTCGCCGCGATCAGCAACCGCGCTCGACGCGACAACGTCCGCCATATGGTGGGCCAGCGGGTCCGGGAGCACGTGGTGTTCGGACGCCTGCGGCTGCGGAACTGGAGTCCCTACGAACGTCTCCCGCGCGGTCTGCTGCCGCAGGACGCCGTGGCAGCCACCAACGCCGTGGGCGCGATGCCGTTCTACCTCGCGGATCTGACGGTGATCGACAAGCTCGGCCTTTGCGACCGCGTCATTGCGCGCTCGCCAGTGACGACACCAAACAGCGAGCGCATCCTCGCCCACGATCGGCGGGCGCCGCCTGGGTATCTGGAACAGCGTGGCGTCAACATCGATGTCAAGCCCCCGGCGGCCTCGCGTGCCGAAGCGCTCGCCAAAGCACCGTTCGCGCTCAACTTCGCCGAGGGTCTCTGGATGCCCTTCGACTCGCCGGATCCGGCGTGGGTGGAACGAGCCTTCGGCCACCGCGACCTCGCCCGGCGGGCGCCGCCGCTGACGCTTTCCACGAGCAGCGCCGGCGTCTCGGTCGAACAGCGCACCGCGACCCTGGTCTGGACGAGCCCAGCCGACGCCGGGCTCGATTACCGCGCTGCATCGTCGCTCGGCCCGGGTCCGACCAATCTGCTCGGCCGCGAGATCCCGCTAAGCGCCGACGCGCTGCTACAGATCACGCTCGGCGACCAGTTGCCCGCAGTGTTCCGCGGTTACTCGGGCCGGCTCGATGCGCTCGGCACCGGAACGGTGCAGATCGAGCTTCCCGAGATCGAGTGGCTGCGGGGCCTGACCATACACACCGTGTTCATGTCGCTGCGCGACGGCGCGATCGTGTCGGTCTCGGCACCAATGTGGTTCGAGATCCGATAGCAGCCGATCAAACGAGGCGGTCGTCGAGCTGACGCAGCGCGAGTGGCTTGCCGAGGATCTCGTTGAGCACGAGTGCCTTCGTGATGTCGTCGAGGGCATAACGCTGCGACATGCGACGCGCGCGGACTGGTCCGGCCACGCGACCACCGAGGGTGCCGAGCGCGCTGCTCGGTTCGTGCTTGCCGACGCGACCACTCTGCGGGGAATGACGGCCCGTGATGCGGTCGCCGACGTGCGGGTCGACGTGCACGGGGATCCTGCGCTCCTGCGTGGTCGGCATCACCGGGGTCGGAGGCCGCTCGGCGACGACGATCTCGCGCCGCCCGACTTCCTCGTGGGCAGGGCGCGGGCCCAACGACCCAGGCCGTGGCGACTCTGCACGCCGGGACTCGGCACGCTGTGGCACAGGACGCGGCGGCGGCTCGCTCGGCTGCTCCTGCTCTTCCTCGGGGTCGAGCCCGAGGATGCGCCGCATTTGGCGTGCGACCTCCTCCGCCGAACGCGTTCCGGGCTCCGCGGGCTGCGACGGCGGCCGCGACGTCGGCTGTGGCGGCGCGCTTCGCCGCTCGGTACGCTCGGTACGCTCGGCGCGTTCGCGTGCCTTCTTGGCGGCCTTGCCGATGTTGCCGATCATCCCCGCCACCCAGGCGACGAGGAGCAACAACACGAGCGGGTTGTTGACCAGGAACTCGAACAGTCGGCCCATGTCTTTCTCCTCTGCCTGTGCCTCGGATCACTCCTGACCGGGCATCTTCTTCTTCTGGCTCTCGGTCGACTGGTGCTGTTCTTCGCCCAAGGCGATCTGCGTGCGCATGCGCGTGTCGGACTCGATGTTGCGGATGCGCTGGTAGTCGAGAATGCCGAGGTGGCCGGAACGGAACGCGTCGGCCATGGCCTGCGGCACTTCGGCCTCGGCGAGCACGAGCTTGGCGCGGTTCGCCGCGATCTCGGAGATGTTCTCCTGCTCGGCGGCGACGGCCATCGCGCGGCGGCTCTCGGCGGCAGCCTGCGCGACGCGCTTGTCGGCCTCGGCCTGGTCGGCCTGCAGGCGCGCGCCGATGTTGTCGCCGATGTCGACGTCGGCGATGTCGATCGACAGGATCTCGAACGCGGTGCCCGCGTCGAGACCCTTGGCCAGGACACCCTTGCTGATGCGGTCGGGGTTCTCGAGCACGTCCTTGTGCGAATCGGCCGAGCCGATCGTCGACACGATGCCCTCGCCGACGCGCGCGATGATCGTCTCCTCGGTGGCGCCGCCGACGAGGCGCTTGATGTTCGTGCGCACCGTGACGCGCGCCTTGGCCAGCACCTGGATGCCGTTCTTCGCCATCGCCGCGACCTTGCCGACCGGCGGACAGTCGATGACCTTCGGCGTGACCGACGTCTGCACTGCGTCGAGCACGTCGCGGCCTGCGAGATCGATCGCAGCCGCCTGCCGGAAATCGAGGCCGAGGTTGGCGCGGTCGGCGGCGATCAACGCGTTCACGACGCGCGGCACGTGGCCGCCCGCGAGGTAGAGTGCTTCGAGGTCCTTCACGCTGAGCGGCAGGCCTGCTTGCGTGGACGCGATCGCGCCGCGCACGATGACCGTCGGATTGATCTTGCGCAGCGACATCCCGACCAGCTGGAACAGGCCGATCCTGGTGCCCGAGAAGTAGGCCTGGATCCAGAGGTTGATGAACTTCAGCAGGACGATGACCAGGACGATCAGCAGGACGATCAGTCCGATCAGGATCCAAGTCATGAGGTCCGTGGACGTCTGCGACAGCATTGCTTTCCCCTTGGGTGATGGCGGTGTGGATCAGCTGCGGCCCACGACCACGCGGTTCTGCGTGACTTCGAGGACTTTGATGGAGCAGTCGGCGTCGATCATCTCGCCGCGCGTGACGACGTCGATCTTGTGGCCTTCGATGCGTGCGAAACCTGCCGGGCGCAGCGGCGACAGCGTGACGCCCGTCTTGTGCAGCAGGTGCACGAGGTTCGGATCCGCCGCGGAACCGGGCGAAGCTGGCGCCGCGAGGATCAGCTCCTGGCCGAGACGCGTCTTCGGCAGCAGCTTGAACGCGAGCGCTAGCACGATCGGAGCGGCGATCGCCTCGGCGACGAGCATCGTGAAGCCGAACGACGTCGACTCCTGGAACGCGAAGAACACCGCCGTGATCAGCGACAGCCCAGAGCACACGGCGATGATGCCCATCGAGACGAAGAACACCTCGGCGACGAGCAGCGCGAGTCCGACGATCGCGAGCAACAGCACGACGCCGACGCTGCCGCGTTCGCCCGCGCGCGGCGGCTCGGTCGCGACGGCGACGACGACGCGGCTGCCTTGCACGTAGAGCACTTTGAGCGGCGTGCCCGGCTCGACGAATTCACCCTCCGTGACGACGTCGATGCGCTCCCCGTCGATCTCCATGATGCCCGCCGGGCGCAGAATCGTCGAAGCTACGCCGCTGCGCCCGACGAGCTTGGTCAGCAACGCGTCGTCGAGCCCGAGCCCGCTCTCGGTGCCGCCGGTGGTTTGCGGACTGCGCTCGGGTGGCGGCAGGAACAGGCGGTTGGCCCACGGGATGTTCGGCAGCAGCCGCCACGCGAGCCAGCCGAGCACGAACACCATGAGCACGAGCATCGTGAGGTTCCGCAGGTTCGCGAGCAGCAGCTCCTCCTCGAGCTCGTTGCTCGGCAGAACGAACGTCTGCCGGCTCAAGACGAGCGCCAGCAAGAGGCACAGGAATCCCACGCCGCCGAAGATCACGGTGCCGGGCAGCAGGAAGATCTCGACCCCGATCGCAGCGAGACCGAGGAAGAACACGAGGATCTCCGTGATCTCGGCGAGCCCGACCAGATAGCTGTAGAACATCGCGAGCCCGAGGAAGGCCACGCCGAGCACGCCGGGCAGGCCGAACCCCGGCGTCTTGACCTCGAACAGGAGCAGCACGAAGCCCGCGACCAGCAGGAACGGCTGCAGCAGCTCGAGCCAGCCGACCATGCGTTCGGCCCAGTTCGGCTGCAGCTCGCCGATCGTGTTGCGGTCGATCGCGAGATCCTCGGCGAGCTGATCGAGGCTCTGCAGCGTTCCTCTCGACAGACCGTGCTCCTCGGCCTTCGCCGCGTCGATCACGAGCGGCCGCGTCAATGCGTTCTCGGCGTTGATCCTGGCGCCCTTGCTCTGCAGCGCGGCGAGCTCGGTCGAGTCGAGGATGCGCACGCGTTCGAGCGCGTCCTGGCGCACCGTCGCCTCGATCAGTTGCATGCGCGGATCCACCATCGCGAGGGCCAGCTTCTCGGCCTCCGGACGCAGCTTGTTCTTGCGCGCCTTGAGCCGGACCTCTGCGGCCCTCTTCAGCGAATCGAATCGCGCTGCCATGGCCTCGTCGGGCGAGCTGCTCCACTGCTCGATCCCTTCGGGTCCGGGCTTGGTCACTTCGCCCCACGCGGCCCCGGGCATGCAATAGGTGCGGTCGCAGCACAGCGCGACGTAGGCGGCGCCGTGCGTCACGCGGCCGCGCAACAGCGCGATCGTGCCGACCTGCGTCTGCTGGATGCGATCGAGCAGGCTCTGCACGTCGCTGTCTTCCTCGCCGGGGCTGCCGGACCAGTCGAGGCGGAACACGACCCACCCCAGGCCATGCGACTCCGCCTCGCGCAACGTGCGGTGGCATCGCGCGAGCTCCTGCGTGCCGAGCTTGCCCTGCAGCGTGACGACGAGCACGGTCGGTTGGACCGTGGCAGGCGGCGTGCCTTGCCCCGTGTCGACACGGCTCACCGGCTCGCTGCACGCACTCAGCAGCGCGAGCAGCGACCAGATCCAGAACCCGCGGCACGTCGTCATCACCACAAGGTAATGGTTTAGCAGAGCCGGGCCCCGGTTGGCACGCCTCCTTTCGGTGCCCGGGTGGATCGACGCGTCCATGCGGCACGGAGCCCGGGGTGCCGCTGCTTCACTTGCGGCCACCGGCGGATGCGCCGCGGGCCAGCGCGTCGAGGTTCAACAGAGCCATCGCCGTGCCGTAGGCGCGCCCCAGCTCGTGGCTGTCGACGAAGCACGCATCGAACTCCGGAAGATCGAGCACGAGCTCGCGCTGCGCGCGCATCAGAGGCTCGCGCACCTTCTCGTCCTCGATGCGCAGCGTCGCTTCGACGCGCCCGAGCATGTCGTACCAGAAGAAGAACCCGCCATACCCGTGCTGGTCGGCGTGGTCGTCGTACTTGCGCACGGCGGCCAGCAGGCCGTGGTGCCGGTGGCCGGCCGACGCGGACGCCTGCAGGCGCTGCTGGTCCGAGGCGCCGAACAGGAACAGCGCCAGCTCGCAGAGCGGCATGCGTCCCGCGGCCCCCTCGAGCGTCGCGCGAGGCTTGCCTTTCTGCGTTTGGTTGTAGCTGAAGGCGCCCTGCTCGGTGCGGTTCATCGCGAGCGCGCGCAGCCCGCGATCGACCCTCTCCTGCTCGACCTCGGCCCCGGCCGCGCGGGCCGCGGACAGGGCCTGCAGCGCCGTCGCCGTCGCGAACGGATTGCCATACTCGTGGAACCAGACGCCCGTTTCGGGCTGCAGCGCCACGAGCGCCGCCGCGGCGTTCTGCACGAACGGCTGCAACGCTTTCTTGTCGGCCGCGCGCGCCGCCTGCCACGCAGCGAGGAAGCGCACCGCGTAGGCGCGCGCCCACACGATCTCGTCGCGGTCGCTGAGCGCGAGCCAGGCGTCGGTGCGCACGTTCGCCATGATGCGCTGCAACATGGCCTCGAGGCGGTCCTGCTGGGCCTGCGGCAACACGAGCTCGCCGCCCCGCACGCGCGTCTGGGCGGCCAGCAGCGCTTCGCCGACGAGGCACGTCACGGCCGCATACACGTTGGGCAGACCGTCGGTCCCGCCGAAGTCGTAGATGCTGTCCCGCACGACGCCGTCGCCGTCGTCCATCGCGAGCAGGAACGCGACCGAGCGCTGCCAGAGGTCGTTCTCCGTGTAGACGCCGGGCGCGCGCGTGCCGTCCTTCGGTTCCGCGGCCAGCACCGCTGCCGGCAGCGGCAGGTAGTCTTCGAAACCGCGGCTGAACGGTCCGTACCCCTCGACCTCGAGCGCGGCCTTCCAGGCCAGCGGCTGCTCGGGCAACAGCTTCGTCAGGGTCCCCCACCGTTCGAGCGCGGCGCGGCGGCGGTTGTCGCGACAGGCCGCGGCGCCCGCGAGCCAATGGGCTTCTGCGGCCACGCCGTCGGCGGGCGCCTTGCCGATCACGGCGTCGGCGAACTCGATCGCACTCGCAGGGTCGCCGTCGCGGTAGGCCTGCCAGGCCTCGCGCAGGGCCGGGGAGCCTGGGAAACCATCCGCGGGCTGCTTCGCGAGCCGGCGCAACGGCGCCTCGAACCACTCCGGATGCAGCGTCGTGATCTGGTCGACGCGCAGCTGGGCGTTGCCGTCGCCGTCGAGCAGCAGGTAGCCCGGCTCGATGAACTGCCTTGGCACGAGACCGTACTTGGTTTGCAGCTCGCCGCGCGCCACTTCGGCCACGGGTACGAAGTGGTTGCTGAGCAGCGCGATCGTCGAGGGCCACGAGAACGGCCCGCCGCGCAGGTAGCGGTCGATCTCGGGCTTGCGGTCCATCGGCGAACGCGCGACCGACGGCACATACCAGAACACGAGCTTGCCGTTCGTCTTCGCCTCGGCCAGCGCCGCCGCGACGTCGGTCCGCCACGGCACCGCGCTGCCGGCCCGGGCCGCGAGCTCGCCGAGCGGGTTGCGGATCTTCTTGGTCGAGTTCTGGGCCGGCAGCGACACGGATGCCAGCAGGGCGGGAACGATTCAAAGGGCGAAGGCGCGCATGCCGGGAAGCGTGCCCCGTTCGCGCGGACCAGTCAAAGCAAGCCAGTCGATGCAGGCCAGTCGAAGAGCGGGCGCCCTACCCGGGACACGATGCTTCGCAGCCAGGCCCCGGCTCCGTATACACGTCACCATGTTCTCGCGATCCCTGCTGTCTCTCCTCGCCGCCGTCTGTCTCCTGCCCGACGAAGGACAGTGGTTGCCCACCCAGGTCCGCGAGATGGACTGGACCACGCTGCAGAAGCGCGGCATGCAGCTCAGCAAGGACGAGTTCTGGCATCCCGAGAGGGGCGGCGTGTTGTCCGCGACGGTCCAGATCAACGGCTGCACGGCGGCCTTCGTGTCGCAGGATGGCCTGCTCGTCACGAACCACCACTGTGGCTTCAGCGCCGTCAGCGATCTCAGCACACCCGAGAAGAACTTCCTGCGCGACGGCTTCGTGGCTGCCGACCGCAGCGCCGAGCTCGCTGCCCCAGGCATGGTCGCTCTGGTCCTGAAGCGCATCGAGGACGTGACGCGCGTCGTGCACGAGGCCCAGCAGAAGGCGAAGGACGACCTCGAGCGATGGGGCCTGACGCAGGACACGATCGCGCGGCTGGTCGCCGACGGCGAGAAGATGGAGGCCAACACGAAGTGCTCGGTTGCGAGCTTCCTCGAGGGCAAGGAGTATCACCTCTACTACCGCACCGAAATCCGCGACGTGCGGCTGGTCTACGCGCCGCCGCGCGCGATCGGCGAGTTCGGCGGCGAAGTCGACAACTGGGAGTGGCCGCGTCACACGGGCGACTTCACGTTCTTCCGCGCCTACGTGGCCAAGGACGGCCAGGTGCGCGACTTCGACAAGGAGAACGTGCCGTATCAGCCGACGCACTTCCTCGCGGTGTCGCAGACACCCGTCAAGGAGGGCGACCTCGCGATCATCATGGGCTACCCGGGCCGCACGCAGCGCTACAAGTCGAGCCGCGGCGTCGCGACGCAGCAGGGCTACGTCTACCCGCGCCGCGAGCACGTGCTCACGCGCGCAATCGCCGTGCTCGAGGCAGCCGCCAAGACGAGCGAGAAGAAGGCTCTCGAGGTCGCCGACACGATCAAGTCGCTCGCCAACGTGCAGAAGAATGCCGCCGGCATGAACTTCGGCCTGGCCCAGAACTCGACCGCCGAGCGCAAGCGACGCGAAGAGGAACAGTTTCGCGAGTGGGTCAAAGAGCACGGGGACAAGAGCTGGCAAGGCGTGCTCGACGAAGTGTTCGCGATGGACGAAGCCGAGGCCCAGACGATCGAGCGCGACACGATGATGTGGTTCCTCGGCACGCTCGGCGCCGAGATGCCGCTGCTCACGACGCTGATCCAGGCCTGCGGTGCGAGCGCTGCGTTGGCCGAGGGCAAGCTGCCGCCGCGTCTGCAGGCAGTGCTCGGCGAGAAGGAGCTGACCAAGGAGTTCGACCTGATCGAGCGGCCGATGCTCGAGGTCATGTTGGCCGAGTTTGCGGCCATGTCGGGTCCACAACGTCTGGCCGGCACCAAGTTCCTGGGCGAGAGCTCGCTCGACAAGGAGGCCGTGACGCGCTTGTTCCGCGACACGAAGATGCTCGACGCGCTCGCGCGCAGCGCCGCGTTCACGGCGGGCAAGGAGGCTCTCGCGCAGAGCGACGATCCGCTGCTCGTGCTCGCGCGCGGGCTCGCCGCGGAGCGCGCCGCTGCAGGTCTGCGGCAGCGGCAACGCGCGGGCAAGATGCTCGACGTCGGCCGCCGCTGGATCGCGGCCCAGGAGGCGTTCCGCGGCAAGGCGTTCTATCCCGACGCCAACAGCACGCTGCGCATCTCGATCGCCGAAGTGTCGGGCTACGTGTCGCGCGACGGCACCGTGCGCACGCCGCACACGACGGTCGCTGGTCTGCTCGAGAAGGAGACCGGAAGAGAACCGTTCGCGAATCCGAAAGCCGTGCTCGAGGCCGCCAAGAACCGCAAGCAGAGCCGCTGGTTCGACAAGGTTCTCGGCGACGTGCCGGTCTGCTTCCTGACCAACGGCGACACGACGGGCGGCAACTCGGGTTCCCCCGTGATCAACGGCAAGGGCCAGCTGATCGGGCTCAACTTCGACCGCGTGTTCGAAGGAGTCGCCGGCGACTTCGGCTGGAGCGCCGACCGGTCGCGCAACGTCGTGTGCGACATCCGCTACGTGCTCTGGATCGTCGAGTCGGTGTTCCCGAGCCCGCGCTTGCTCGCAGAGCTGGGCGCGTGAACGGCGCCGGCCCCCGAGCCGGCGCGCACGCTGCTACGCGATCCGTTCGACTAACGGCGCGGCGGAACCGTCGTCGGCGTCGTCGACGAGGTGCTGTTCGCCGAGCCGGGCTGCCGCGTCGTGGGCGTGGTGCCCGTGCCGGGCGCTGCCGGCGTGGTCCCAGGCTCGTTCGTCGGCGGCACAGTCGTCGTGTCAGGCGCGGTCGTTCCAGGGGCCACAGGCTTGGTCGCACCAGGCTTGGTCGTGCCAGGAGTGGGCTTGGTCGTGGCAGGCGTGCCCGTGCCAGGCTCAGTGGTGGCCGGCGCGTCGCCGGTGCCGGGCGCGGTCGTGCTCGGCGTGTTGCTGGGTTGGGTCGGAGTCTTCGGAGCCGGCTCCTGCTTGCCCGGCTGCGTCTCGCCCGTGGGCGCCGCGGGCGTCAGGTTGTGCTCCTGCTGGTACTGCTGGGCGAAGAACGTGTCGCCCGAGTACTCGCTCCACCATTGCCGCCAACGCAGCACCGACAGCTGCATCTCGCGGGTGTTCTGGTTCAGGTGGTCGTAGCCGAAGTCGTTCCCGGTCGCCACCTTCAAGGCCTCGTGGCACATGTAGCGCACTTCCTTGCGATCGTTGTCGAGGCCCTCGATGAGGGCCGGCGACCAGGCGAGGTCACCCATCAGCAACAACGTGCGCGCGCACTCCAGGCGGACCGTGAGGTCCTCGTCCCGGACCGCCTTCTGCAGGTCGGGGATCGTGCGCCGATCGCGCAAGCGGCCGAGCACCCAGGCGCACGAGCTGCGCACCTTCGCGTTCTGGTCCTTGAGCCCCTTGAGCATGGCCGGGATCGCTTGTTCGCCGGTCTGGGCGAACCACAGCAGATTCTCCAGCAGCTCGTCGCGGTGCTGGAACGGAATCTGCTCGACGCGCCGGGTGATCTCCTCGGACATCAGGTCATTCGCTCGCTGGTAGCTAGCGCTTGACTCAGTCGTCGAACAAGCAGTGAACAGAAGCAGCAGTGTGGCTCCGAAGGCCGCGGTCCTCATGGGTATCCTCGTCGAGTTCGGGGGTACAGAAGGCTGATTCGCCTCGTGCCCGGACCATCGGCACCTTCGCACCGGCAGCTTGAGCGTAATCCGTTGGCGCTTTGCACACTGCCCGACAGACCGCTCTGCACAAGGCTTTCCGGGCAACGCAGCCTTGCCATCGTGGCTTCGCCCCCCGTAGATTCTTGTGGTGCTCGACCGAAGGGCGGTTGGGCCACTCTCACGTGGCAAGTCAACGGAGCTACCCATGAACAAGGCAGATCTCGTCGAAGAAGTCCAGAAGCAGCTCGGCACCGAGTGCTCGAAGGCGCACGCAGAGCGCGCGGTCAACGCGCTGATCATGTCGATCCAGCGTGGCCTCAAGAAGGACAAGGAAGTCCAGATCGTCGGCTTCGGCACGTTCGCGGTGAAGAACCGCAAGGCGCGCATGGGACGAAACCCGCAGACCAATCAGCCGATGCAGATCAAGGCATCGCGCACCGTCGGCTTCCGCCCCGGCGTCACCCTGAAGGAGAGCGTTTGATTCGGCTCGGGGCGCAGTTTCCCAGGCTGCGCCCGATCGACCTCAGTCGATCCAACCACCGCCCAGCACGCGGTCCCCGTCGTAGAAGACTGCTGCTTGCCCCGGCGTGATTGCCGCGACGGGCTCCACGAATTCGATGCAGGCGGTCGTGCCTTCGTCGAGCACCGTCGCGGGCACGGCCGAATGCCGCGCGCGCACCTTGACCCGCACCGCGACGGCGTGACCCGGCCGCTCGACGAGCCAGTGCACGGCCGAGACGCGCGCCGTTCGCCGATCGAGACCTTCGCGCGCGACGAGGGTCACGTTGCCGCTCTCGGCGTCGATCGCGGCGACGTAGCGCGGCGAGCCGAGAGCTGGCAGGCCGCGGCGCTGCCCGACCGTGAAGCCGTCGATGCCGTCGTGCTGGCCGAGCTCGCGACCGTCCGCGTCGACGAACAGGCCCGGCCGTCCGCGGCCACCACGCGCGCGCACGACGTCGCGGTAGTCGCCGCTCGTCACGAAGCAGATCTCCATCGACTCGGCCTTCTCGGCCACTGGCAGTCCCGCTGTCCTGGCCACCGCGCGCACTTCGGCCTTGGTCATGTCGCCGAGCGGAAACATGGTTCGCAGCAGAGCCGGGCGGTCGATGCCGAACAGGTAGTAGGTCTGGTCCTTCTCGGTGTCGCGCGCCGTGCGCAGCTCGCCTGCAACGACACGCGCGTAGTGCCCCGTCGCCACGGTTTCTGCACCGACATCGTCAGCGAGCCGGAAAAGTTGTCCAAACTTCAGCCGCTGATTGCACAGCACACAGGGGTTCGGTGTGCGCCCTCTGCGGTACTCGGCCGCGAAGTGATCCATGAGCGCACCGAACTCCTCGGCGTAGTCCACCGCATAGAACGGTATGCCCAGACGATCTGCCACCACTGCGGCATCGCGCGCGTCGCTGGCCGAACAGCACGACTTCTCCTGTGCCTTCTTGCCGGCCTGTCCGTTGCGCATGAAGACGCCGACCACGTCGTGGCCCTGCTGCTGCAGCAGCAGCGCAGCAACGCTGCTGTCGACACCACCGGACATTGCTGCGAGCACGCGCATCGATTCGAACACGGGTCGGGAACCAGACGGCACAGGATGCACGGCGGCGGTCGCAACACAACCCCGGAGACCCGCATCGCACTGCGCACTTTTCTCCGGGCGGCGTGGCCGCGCTCGCGCGTCAGAATCCGCTCTCGGAGTGGGGCTTCCGGACGGGCCGTCCCTATACTCTTCGGCCCTTCTGGCCCGCTTGGTCTCCGATCCCGATGGCGCATTCCTCGACCTTCTTCGTCCCGTATCTGTTCGCGAGCCTGCCGCAGGAGCCGAAATCGGCGTCGGACACCCCGGCTGGAGTAGCGCATGGCGGCAACACAGCCGCTCCGGGTGGCCCGAACCCGACGCCATCGCCGGGCCCCGGCGGCGGCGGCGACATGTTCTTCCTCTACATGGGGCTCATCGTGCTGGCCCTGTACTTCATGATGCTGCGGCCCGAGCAGAAGCGGAAGAAGGCGCTGCAGTCGATGTTGTCGGCGGTCAAGCAGGGCGATCGCGTCGTCACGGTCGGGGGCATGCACGGCACCGTGATGAATCTCACCGAGAAGACGGTGACGCTTCGCGTGGACACGGTGAAGATGGTCCTGGACCGGGTCGCCATCGCGCGCGTCGAACGCGATGAAACCCAGGGCGGAGAAGCCTCGAAGACGTGACGACCTGCCTCGTGTGCCGCGTTCGGGGGCGAGCGGAGAAGCCACCGCGGCCGCCGCGTTGTCCGCAGCCGGTTACCGCGTCGAAGGCCGCAACGTGCGCACCACGCACGGCGAGATCGATCTGCTCGTGCGGCGGCGCCGGACGTGGATCGCCGTCGAGGTCAAGACGCGCACCAGCCACCCGGCGCCCGAACGCTGTGTCGAACCGGCCCAGCTCGACCGCCTCGAGCGCGCGCTGCGGTCGCTGGCCCCGGCGCTGCGACCCCGCCCGCGGGCGCTCCGGATCGACGTCGTCAGCGTGCAGCTGTCCCGATCCGGGCCCGAGGTGCTGCATTTCCCCTCGTTCCGGCGACTTGCTGACGATGTCACGTGGGCGCAACGGTTCCCGGTCCGAGCGCGTTCCTCGACTTCAGGTTCGGGGTCCACGCCGACCCCTCTCCGACTGATGCCGACTCTCGCCGGACAAATCGTGCCGCGGCGCAAGCTGCTGCTGATGCTCTGCGAGACAGCGATGTTCACGCTGGTCACGCTCGTCGGCACGAGCGTGCCTCCGCTCGGCACCAGCGGCTTCCAGCTCTTCGAGCTCTCGTGGGACCTGGTGCGCGGCCTGCTGACCTGCTTCACGATCGCGGTCATCTGCCAGGCGTCGATGAGCTACAACGACCTCTACGACTGGAAGACGGCGCAGAACCGCGCGCAGCTCGGCAACCGCCTCGTGCATTCGTGCGGTTACTCGCTCGTGATGCTCGGGTTCCTGTCACTGACCGTGAAGCAGCTGTTCTTCCTGCCCGGTCTCGCGGACATGGGCAAGGAGACCTCGAAGCTGATCCTGCTGGTCGGCCTCGGCTTCTTGCTCGTCTACGTGTGCCGGCACGCGTTCCACTGGTTCTTCTACAAGTGGCGCGCCGGCGAGCGCATCGTCGTGCTCGGTTCGTCGGCGGAGGCGCTGACTCTCGCGCGCATGGTGATCGACAGCCCGATGTCGGGCTTCGAGCTGCTCGGCATCGTCGAAGAGCCGGACCAGCCGCCGCTCGTCCGCGCCGCGGGAGACCCGCCCGTGCTCGGCACGCTCGACGGGCTCCGCGCGCTGTGCCGCGAGCAGGGCATCGCGCGCGTCGTCGTCGCACTGCAGGAACGGCGCGGGCGGCTGCCCGTGGACCGCCTGCTCGATTGCCGCATGGACGGCGTGCTGATCGAAGAACGCGAGTCGATGTACGAGCGTCTCACGGGCAAGCTCGCGGTCGAGAGCATGCGGCCGAGCTACCTGATCTACGGCCGCGGCTTCGTGAAGGACCCGCTGATCATGGTGTGCAAGCGCGTGATCGAGATCTTCGCGTCGCTCGTCGGTCTCGTGGTGTCGTCCCCGATCTGCCTGCTCGCGGCCGTTCTCATCAAACTGACCAGCAAGGGGCCCGTCTTCTTCCGCCAGGAGCGCACGGGCCAGGACGGCGCGACGTTCAAGCTGATCAAGTTCCGCACGATGCGGCCCGACGCCGAGAAGGACTCCGGTCCCGTGTGGGCGCAGGAGAACGACAGCCGCATCACGAAGGTCGGCCGCCTGCTGCGCCTGTCCCGCATCGACGAGATTCCGCAGTTCCTGAACATCCTGCGCGGCGACATGTCGTTCGTCGGTCCGCGGCCCGAGCGCCCCCACTTCGTCGCGCAACTGCAGCGCGAGATCCCGTTCTACCCGCTGCGGCACACGGTCAAGCCGGGGCTCACGGGTTGGGCCCAGGTGCGCCACCCGTACAGCGCCTCGATCGAGGATGCGCAGGAGAAACTGCGCTACGACCTCTACTACATCAAGAACATGGGCCTCTTGTTCGACTTCAACATCATCGTGCGCACGATCGCGGTGATCCTCAGCGGCAAGGGCGCGCGGTGAGTCGGTAGAGAACTGGAGGCTCTGTCGGTACGGTCTTGGGATGCCGAAGATCCTGGTTGCGGACGATCTCGCCGAAGAGGGCCTCGCTCTGTTGCGCGAAGCAGGAGAGGTCACGGTCAAGAAGGGCATGGACGAGGCCGCGCTGCGACAGGCGCTGCCGCCGTTCCACGCGCTCGTCGTACGCTCCGCGACGAAGGTGACGCAGAAGAGTCTCGAGTTGGCCGAGAACCTCGCGCTGATCGGCCGCGCCGGTATCGGCGTCGACAACATCGACGTCGCGGCCGCCACGGCGCGCGGCATCGTCGTCATGAACACGCCAGAAGCGGGCGCCGTCACGACCGGCGAACACGCGATCGCGCTGCTGTTGAGCCTCTGTCGCTGCATCCCCGCCGCCGACGCTTCGGTGCGCGCCGGGAGCTGGGAGAAGTCGAAGTTCACGGGCGTCGAGCTGCTCGGCAAACAGCTCGGCATCGTCGGGCTCGGCCGGATCGGCAGGGTCGTCGCCGAGCGCGCGCGCGGACTCGGCATGACGATCGCCGCCTACGATCCGTTCGTCACGCAACAGAACGCACCGGATGGCGTGCGCATGATGGACCTCGACGAGCTGCTGGGTGGCTCGGACTTCGTCACCGTACACGTGCCGCTCGCGGACGACACGCGACACATGCTCTCGAGGCAACGCCTGTTCGCGACCAAGCCCGGGGCCCGGCTCGTCTGTGCCGCACGCGGCGGCATCGTCGACGAGGCGGCGTTGTGCGAGGCGCTCGAGAAAGGACAGCTCGCGGGCGCGGCGCTCGACGTCTTCGAACACGAGCCGCTGCCCGCCGACAGTCCGCTGCGCCGTGCGCCGAATCTCGTCTTGACGCCGCACCTCGGCGCGAGCACGCACGAGGCCAAGCGCAACGTGTCGATCGAGATGGCGCGCCAGGTCGCGCTCGCCGTGCAGAAGGGCGTGGTCCTGAACGGCGTCAACGTGCCGCGCCTGGCTCCTGCCGACGCTGCCCAGGTCGGCCCCTACCTCGAGCTCGTGCGCAGCCTCGCGGGCTTCCTCGCGCAGACGTTCCCGGGGCCCTTGCAGTCGCTGCGTCTGTCCGTGCAGGGCGGGATCCCCGCCTCGGCGCATCGTGCGCTGACGGTCGCGATGATCTGCGGCGCGCTGCGGCCGACGGCGACCGGCACCGTGACGCCGGTCAACGCCGAACACATCGCGCGCGAACGCAACCTACGCGTGCACTGCGAATCGTCGTCGCTGAAGCGCGACTTCATGTTCCTGGTCCGCGTCGAGGCGGTGCTCGGCGAGCAACGCCACTTCGCGTCGGGCACGGTGCTCGGCCAGCGGCACGGGAGGCTCGTCGAGCTCGACGACTTCGTGCTCGACGCGATTCCCGAAGGGCCGATGCTCGTGACGTTCCACAAGGACCGGCCCGGCGTCGTCGGTCGCCTCGGCACGATGCTCGGGGACGCGGGTATCAACATCACGCGCATGCAGATCGGTACCGCGATCGAGCGCAAGCCCGGACCGGGCTTGGCGCTCGGCATCCTGAACCTCGACCGCGCGCCGACCAGCGAGCAGATGCGGGCCGTGCGCGCGATCGACGCCATCGAACGCGCCTGCCTCGTGTTGTGATCCCACGGGTGGCCTCGTGACCGCCCGCTTGACCCGGATCACTTAATTGGCTAAGCTTGGCGTTCTAGGTGGCCGTCGGCGGCCACCAGCGAGGTAACCAGCGAGGTTGCGAATGCCCACGGCTCCGGAACCGACCGAACGCGAGTTGCAGATCCTCAAGGTGCTCTGGGAGCGCGGCGAAGCGACCGTGCGCGAAGTCTACGAGGCGCTGCGCGACGACGTGCCGATCGTGCAGAACACGGTGCAGGCGTTCCTGCGGCTCATGGAGGAGAAGGGTCTCGTGAGCCATCGCACCGAGGGCCGCACGTTCGTCTACCGCCCGACGAGCTCGGGAGCGCGCACCAAGAAGGACCTGCTGTCGGGACTGCTCGCGACGGTGTTCGACGGCGCGCTCGACGAACTGGTGGCCAGTGCGCTCGCGGCGAAGAGGCCGAGTGCTTTGGAGCTCGCGCGCCTGCGCGAGCTGCTCGAGCAGGCCCAGCGCCAGCGAGGTGGACCATGACGCCGCTCGACGCGGTCGTGTCGTGGCTCGTGCAGCACGGGCCCACGTTGCTGCTCGGCGCGACCGTCGTCCTGGCCGCAGGCTGCGTGGCGCTGCTGGCGAGCCGCTCGCTCGAGCAACGCCGCCGCCTCGGTGTGTGGACCGCGCTCGGCACGGCGCTCTACCTCGTGCTCGGCGCCCTGCCGCTGCCGCGCGTGGCGTGGCCCGAGTTCGGCGCGCACGAGAGCCCGCTTGGCGATCTCGTTCGCGCGGCGCCGGCGCCGTTCGTCGATCCCGAGCTTCGCGCGGTCGCCCTCGAACGCGCGCTCGCGGACCTGCAGGTCGATCCCGCCGTGACTTCGCCGCCGGCGCTGGCGTCGCCGGCGACGCCGCTGCCGGCTGCGACCGAGCCAGTGTTCGCCTGGCCGGCACTGCTCGCGGGCACCTGGCTGCTCGGTGCTTTGTTCTTCCTGTTGCGCCATCTCGTCGGAACCGAGCGGCTGCGCCGGCTGCTCGCAGCGTGCACCGAAGCGGCTCCGGCCGCAGTGCCGGGATTCGCGATGCCGGAGGGAGTGCGGCTGCTGCTCTCGCCGCACCGCGTGCGTCCGTTCTGCACGGGCGTCGTGCGTCCGGTCATCGTGCTGCCAAACGAGCTCATGGAACCCGATCGCCGGGCCGAGGCCAGGGCCGTGCTGGCTCACGAGGCCTCCCACTTGCGCGCCGGCGACAGCAGGGTCGCAACGCTGCTGGCCTGGCTCGCGATCCCGCTGTTCTGCCATCCACTCTATTGGTGGCTGTGCCGCGAGGTGCGCTTCTGCAACGAACTGCTCGCGGACGAGGAAGCGGCCGGTCCGGATCGCAACTCGTATGCGCGCGCCTTGCTCGATCTCGCCGAACACGACCAGCCTGCGCTGGCCTCGTCCGGCACCGTAGCCGTGTTCCACCGCCCATCCGAGTTCTACCGGAGGATCCAGATGCTGCTGCAACGCCGTGGTCCGTCGTCTTCCCCCACGTCGCGCCTCCGCCGCGCGACTTCTGCGCTCGCCGCGCTGTGCTTTCTCGGCACCGTGGCGGGTGTGTTCGGCACGCCTGTCGCGGCGCAGGAGCCCGGTGACGACCGGGCGCGCAAGGAGGCCGAGCTGCGCGAGACCATTGCTGCGCTGCGCGCAGAAATCCGCAGTCTGCGTGCCCTGCTGCAGACCAAGCAGGAGCCAGGCGCATCTGGCGTGCAACCGCCGGACTCTACGTCGGACAAGGACAAGTTCGGGCGCGATGCAAAGACGCGACCGCCGTACCAGTTTTGGACGCGCCTGGGGGGCGACGCGAAGCCCGGCGGCGAAAGGGAACACGAGGTAGAGTGGCGCTCGTGGGAATCGGCCAACCGCCTGGGGCGCGACGCGATAGAAGGGAAGCCCGACGACTCGTGGCGATCGCTCCGCTGGATAGAGGGCAACCGGTTCTACAGCGTGCAGCAAGGCGACACCTTGGAACGCATTGCGCTGCGCCAACTCGGCAACGGGTCGCTGCAAGACGAGGTCCGACGACTCAATCCGGACGTCGACTGGGACAGCCTGAAGGTCGGCGAGAGGCTCGTGCTGCCGCGTGGGGACAGCGATCGAGACGCGCTCAAGTGGCTCGGCCAGCACCAAGCCGAGCCCGGCGACGCTTCGCCACCGCGGTCCGAGGGTCAGAACACGTTGGACAGGCCGCTCGGCGACGAGGCGAGGGCCCGCAACTATTGGGACGTGTCCAACAATCGGCAGCAACGGCCGGGCGGGTCGGGCGATGGACCTTCGCCCGCGAACGCGACCGGAGACCTGGCCACGCGCTATCTGGACCTGCAGGCCGAGATCGAGATCGCCGAAGCCGTGGCGGCAGAGAGCAAGCAGCTTGCCGAATCGGGCCTCGGGCCGTCGCTCGATGCCAAGAAGGCCGCAGTCAATCTGCGCACGCTGCAGAAGAAGTTCGGCATCGTGCGACGACTGCTCGACGGCGAGATCGCTGCCACCGAGGCAGAGGTCGAGTGGCTGTCGCGCAAGATCGACGCGGCCGACGCGGCCGGCCGCGATCCGCTCAAGATCCAACGCGATCGTGCGCACACACGACTCGAGGCGATGCGCGAGGTGAAGTGAGGGCGCGGTGCGGTATCGTCGCCGCCCGTGCCCCCGCCGTTCGCCGCCGTCTACTTCGACTGTGATTCGACCCTCTCGTCGATCGAGGGTGTCGACGAGTTGCTGCAGTTCGCCGAGTCGAAACTGCGCGCCGAAATCGCCGAGTTGACAAGGAAGGCGATGGACGGGCTGTTGCCTCTGGCCGAGGTCTACGAGACCCGCCTGCGCCTGCTCGCACCGCGGTGCGATCAACTCGACCGCATCGGCGAGCTCTACGTCGAGCACCTCGTGCTGCACGCGCGCGAAGTCGTGCGGGCGCTGCAGCACCTCGGCAAACACGTCGGCATCGTGAGCGGCGGGCTGCTCGTCGCGGTGCAGGCCCTGGCACGGCACCTCGGCATTCCGCTCGCGAACGTGCACGCGGTGCCGCTCGTGTTCGACAGCCATGGGGCCTACGTCGACTTCGACCGCACCACGCCGCTGTGGCGGAATGGCGGCAAGGTCGAGATGGTCCAGCGCCTGCCCAAGGGCCACCGTCCCCTGGCGTTCGTCGGCGACGCCGTCACCGATCTCGAGACGCAGGGCCACGTGGACCTCTTCGTCGGTTTTGGCGGCGTCGTGACGCGGGCTCTGGTCGCGGCCAAGGCGCAGGCCTTCGTCGCCGGCAAGTCGCTGGCGCCAGTGCTCGCGCACGTGCTGACCGACGAGGAACGCGCACGGCTCGCCGGCGACGGCGCCTTCAGGCCGTTGCTTGCGGCGGCAGGGGTCGAGGACGGTCGGACCTGAGCGGTGCCGCCTCTCAGCTCTTGATGTGCTGCGACACGAGCTTCGTCATCTCGAACATCGTGACCACCGCCTTGCCGCCGAACACCGCCTTCAAGGCGTCGTCGGCCTTGATGTTGGTCTTCACCTTGGTGTCCTGCAGGCCGTTCTTCTTGATGTACTCCCAGAGCTTCTTCGTGATCTGACTGCGAGGGATCGGCTTGTTGCCGACGATCACAGCGAGCACGTCGTCGGGCTGGACCGGCTTCATGAGGGCGGGATTGGGTTTCTTCTTCGCAGTGGCCATCGATGGTCTTGGGTTTGGAGTAAGTAGGAAAGACGAGGACCGGTTCGGAACGTTGGTCGTGCAGTGACCGGCCGAACTCCACCAACGCCCAGGATGATGGCGCGGCGGGGTCGCCCGGCAAGGCTGGTGTGCAGAACTTCTCGCCGGGCGGGATCCGGTCCCCCTGCCGCGGTTGCTTTCGTTGCAAAAACGATGATGCTGCCGGCATGGGCGATCACCCCGTGCTCTTCATCCCCGGACCTACCGAAGTCGAGGTCGAGCTGCGCCAGATCATGGCGATGCCGCTCGTCGGCCACCGCGACCCGAATTTCACCGCCCTCGTCCAGGACGTCTGCACGAGGCTCCGCAGCCTCTACCTGACGGCCCAACCGGCGGCCTTCGAATCCTGCCCCGCGACCGCGTTCATGGAAGCGGGCATCCGCAACCTGGTGCCGCGCGGCGGCCGTTCGCTGCACCTGGTCTGCGGCGCGTTCAGCGAACGCTGGTTCAAGATCGCGAAGCTCTGCGGACGCGACGCCGAGGCGCTGACCGTGCCACTCGGTCAGACCCACGATCCCGAACAGTTGCGCGAACGCCTGCGCAAGGGACCGCCGGTGACTGCGGTCATGATCACGCACAACGAGACGGCGACCGGCGTGATCGCGCCGCTGCAAAAGCTCGCGGCCGCGGTGCGCGAGCACGCGCCCGATGCACTCGTGCTCGTCGACGTCGTCACGAGCCTCGGCGGCGCCGAAGTGCGCCTCGACGACTGGGGTCTCGACTTCGCGTTCGCCGGCACGCAGAAGTGCCTCGCGCTGCCACCGGGCATCTGCACGTTCGCGGCCAGTGCGCGCGCGTTGGCGCACGCGGCCACGGTCGAAGAACGCGGCTTCCTGTTCGACCTGCCGCGCTCGATCAAGGAGACGAACGAAGGCAAGACGCTCGCGACACCGTGTGTGCCGCTCGTCTACGCGCTGCGCCGGCAGCTCGAGCGCGTGGCCGCCGAAGGCCTGCCACAGCGCTGGGCCCGACACCTCGCGATGCGCGACGCGACGCTGGCCTGGGCGGCGAAGAAGGGCATGCGCCCGTTCGTCGCGAGTGACGAGGCCCGATCGCCGACCGTGAGCTGCATCGACGCGCAGGGTGGCAGTGTCGACGGGCTGGCCGCTGCGGCGCTGGCCGCGGGTTTCAAGATCGACAAGGGCTACGGCGATCTGAAAGGCAAGGCGTTCCGCATCGGCCACATGGGCGACCACACGTTGTCGCGCCTGCAGCAGCTGCTCGCCGCGATCACCGCGTGAGCAGCAGCACGATCGCCCCGGCCACGGCGAGCACGGTGCCGGCGATGCCGGCGCGGCCGATGCGCGCGCCGTAGACGACGGCCGCCACCGGCATCATGAAGATCGGAGTCGTGGCCATCAGCGCGGCCGCGACGCCGACGTTCGCCGCGTGGTGGGTCGCGACCATCGAGAGCCACACGCCCGCGACGGGCCCGAAGGCCGCCCCGGCGAGCGCCGCGTAGAGCGCGGTCTTGTTGCGCCACACGGCGACGAAAGCGAGAGGTCGCTGCCACAACGACGACAGCGCCATGAGCCCGAACAGCGCGACAACCATGCGCACGACGGTGGCGTGCAGCGGCAGCACGCCTTCGGGCAGGTCGGGCCCGACGGCCATCGCGAGGCGCGCGAGTACGACGCCGCTGGCCTGCCCCATCGCCGCGAACAACGCGGCCACGACACCGATCCACGACTGCCGCTTCGTGAGAGCCGGGTTCCACGCCGCACCCTCCTGGCTGCGCAGCAGCACCAGCAGCACACCGGTCATCAGCAGCAGCGCCCCGAACAGCATGCCGAGCGCGAACGACTCCCCGGTGCCGAGCGCGATCAGCATCGCGAACAGCGGCCAGGTCGCCATGACGACCGAGCTGTGCCGCGGGCCGATCGTCGCGAGCGCGTGGAAGAAACCGAGGTCGCCGAGCACGAGGCCGAACAACCCTGACAGCACGAGCAGCACGAGGCGGTCCTGAGGCAGATGCATCGGCCACGGTTGCCCGGTCGCGACCCACGCGCACGCGAGCAGCACCGGCACGCCGGCGAGCAGACGGAACTGGTTGCTGCCGAGCGGACCCGCGGCGCGGCTCGCGACGGCGAACGACGTGCTGCTGCCCGTCCAGCAGAGCGCGGTGAGCAGCGCGCAGATTTCGCCGAGGTAGGCCATGCAAACGGGGCGTGAGTGTGCGAACCTTGCGGCCGCGACGCAACGTGCACGACGTCCTCGCCGAATACCTGCACTGTCTTGCGACCGAGCGACGGAAGGGCGCCGCGACGGTGCGCGCCTACCGCAGCGATCTGCATGCGTTCGCGAAGTGGCTCGGGCAGCGGCCCCTGCTCGAGGTGACGCGTTTCGAATTGCGCCGGTACCTCGTCGAGCTCGAGGAACAGGGCCTCGCCGCGACCTCCGTGCAGCGCAAGCTCGCGAGCCTGCGCGGGCTGTTCGCCTGGCTCGTCCAGAATCGTCGCGTCGAGGCAGATCCTTCGCGGCTCCTCAAGGGTCCGAAGGCGGTCCGGGCCGTGCCGCGGTTCCTGACCACGCCCGAGGTCGACCAGCTGCTGGCCCAACCGTTCGACGAGTCCGCGCAGGGCCAACGCGACCGCGCGATCCTCGAGGTGCTCTACTCGACCGGCTGCCGCGTGAGCGAGTGCGCGGGCATGCGGCTGCGCGACCTCGACCTCGACGAGGCCGTCGTGCGCGTGGTCGGCAAGGGGCGCAAGGAACGCATCGCGATGCTCGGCAAACCCGCGTGTGCGGCAATCGGTTCGTGGCTGCCGCTGCGCGCGAGGATGGTGCGAGCCAGCAGGCGCACGGACCCGGGCACGCTCTGGGTCAATCGCTTCGGGCGCGCGCTCAGCGCGCGATGGGTGTTCCAGACCGTCGTCGATCGCAGCAAGAGCGCGGGGCTGCAGTCGACGCTGACGCCGCACGGCCTGCGGCATTCGTTCGCGACGCACCTGCTCGACCGCGGCGCCGATCTGAGGACGGTGCAGGAACTGCTCGGGCACGCGCGGCTCGTGACGACGGAGATCTACACGCACGTGTCGATCGGCCGGCTGCGCGACGTCTACGACCACGCGCATCCGCACGGGCGCGCGCGCGGGGCCGCGAACGAGTGAGGCCGGGCAAGGGCGCCGCCGATTGGTGCCACTTCGTTACGAGATGCGCGAGCCTCTTGCCCACGACGGCGCGGAGGCCGGCGCGAGCTTTCGTGCTGCGGCGATGCGGTCCGTCGGTAGAATGCGTCCGAGGCCAGGTCCGTGGCCTGGCCAGCCGCTCCCGCTTTCCCCCGCACAGCGAGCCAAACCATGCCCCCACGCCTCTCGCGCCGCGACGTGGCGCGTCGACTGGTCACCCCTGCCCGGAATACAACGTCCGGTCACACCAAGACCAGCCACCCCGTCGCTCCCCCACCGCTCTCCTTCCCGCTGCACGTCCTCTCTCGCGCGACCTTCGGTGCCAACGCCGCGGTTGTCGCCGAAATGCAGCAGATGGGCTTCGACAGCTGGCTCGAGTGGCAGCTGCATCCCGAAGCGATCAACGACCAGCACCTCGAAGCGTCGCTGCCGACCCTCATCGCGCCATACGCGAACAACGCCGCCGACATCCGCATGCTCGCGCGCGCGGTCCACTCCAAGCGCCAGCTCGCGTGGCGCATGGTCTACTTCCTGAACAACCACTTCTCGACGTTCCGCGGCGACACGCAGCCGATCAGCGAGACCGTCGAGGACGACACGTTCTTCAAGCGGTGCTTCTCGGACTTCGCGACCGTGCTGCGGCTCTCGGCGACGAGCCCCGCGATGATCGACTACCTCGATTCCGTGTCGAACATCGCCTCGAGCCCGAACGAGAACTACGCGCGCGAGCTGATGGAGCTGCACACGCTCGGTGTGAACGGCGGCTACACCGAGGGTGATGTCGCGACCGCGGCACGCGTGTTCACGGGTTGGTCGCGCGTCAACGTGATGCCCGGTGGGACCGGCACGCCGGTCACGTCGAGTTACTTCCAGTTCCGCGCGAACCGGCACGACGTGGGACCCAAGACGCTGACGATCGGTTGGTCGACGCCCGGCATCAGCGGCAACGGCGGCTACCTCGAGGGCTTCGGCCTGCTCGATTTCCTCGCGGCCCATCCGAACACCGCGACGCGCTTTGTGGAGAAGCTGTGCCGTTACTTCGTGTCCGACCAACCGCCCGTGAACCTGCTGGCGCGCGTGCGCCAGGTGTTCGTGAACTCGGGCGGCGACTTGAGGGACACCGTGCGCGCGATCTTCCTCGATGACGAGTTCCCGCACGGCGCGAACGTGAAGGCCAAGGTGCACGACGGCTTCGAGTTCATCGTCAACGCGGTGCGTCGCCTCGGCATCTCCGCGCCGAACCTGACGGTCCTCAACCAGCAGGTCGGACTGCTGCGCAGCCAGCCGCACATGTTCACGCTGCCGACCGGTTATCCCGAGATCGGTCCGCCGTGGCATGGCCCGGGCAACGTGCTGCCGCGCTGGAAGTTCGCCGACAACCTCGTGCACAACCTGATCGGCGGCGTGACCGTGCCGTGGTCGACGATCTTCCCGCTGCCGCGGCCCGTCGGCGGTGCCGCGTGGGTGTCGAGCCTGCTCGCACGGCTCGTCGACTCCGAGGTGCCCGCCACGACGGTCATCGCGCTCACGGTCTTCATGGACGGCCGTCTGTCGACCTTGCCGGCCAACCCGACGCTCACGCAGGTGCTGCCGCACCTGCGCGACCTGACTTCCCTCGTCCTGCGCCTTCCCGAAGCCCACCTGAACTGAGGCCCACCCATGCAATCCAATGCAGACGACCAGAAGCGAAACGAACTAGCGGCCGGCCCGGACCGCCGCAGATTCCTTCAGATGGGCGCGCTCGCTACGGGCGCGATCGGATTGTCGGGGCCGCTGGCCGCGCGCGACCGCCGTTCGGCCGGCCGCCGCACGCCCAAGGTCACCGTCGTGTTGTTCCAGCGCGGTGGCGCCGACCACCTGAACCTCTACGCGCCGACCGGCGATCCGAACTACGCGCTGCTGCGCCCGACCATCGGCATCAGGCCACCGGGGTCGCCGAGCGGCGTCATCGGCCTGGCCATGAACGCGACGTTCTCGATGCACCCGGCGATGAGCCAGGTGCACGCGAGGTTCACGGCGCCGAACAGCAACCTCGGCATCGTGCACGCGGTCGGCTATCAGCCCTACAACCGCTCGCACTTCGAGAGCCAGGACCTCTACGAGAACGCGCTCACGCCCGGCGATGGCTGGATCAATCGCCACCTGCAGGTCACCTCGACGCCGCTCGATCCTCCGGTGCGCGCGCTCGCGATCCGTCCCTCGCTGCCGTTGTCGATGACCGGGTCCTACCCGTGCTTCACGGTCGCGACGATGCAGGACCTCACGTTCATCGGCCAGCCCGACATGCGCGTGTATCTCGAGGCGATCACCGAGTTGACCCCGACCGCGGGCATGCCCGCGCAACAACAACTCGCCTACCAGAGCGGGATCGACTGCTTCGACCTGATCGACCTGTTCGCGGGCATCAACCCGGCGACCTACGTGCCCGCCAACGGCGCGGTCTATCCGGCGGGAGCGCTCGGCAACGCGCTGAAGGAGGTCGCGGAGACGATCAAGGCGAACCTCGGTGTCGAGTTCTACGCAGTCGACCACAACGGCTGGGACCATCACGCGAACCTCGTCGCGTCGATCAACCCGATGGCCCAGCAGCTCAGCCAGGCGATCAACGCCTTCTTCACGGACCTCGGTGCCACAGGTGCCGATGTCGTGCTCGTCACGATGTCGGAGTTCGGTCGGATTCCCGCCGAGAACGGATCGGGTGGTACCGACCACGGTGTCGGCGGGGCGATGCTGGTCGCGGGCGGCGCCGTGAATGGCGGCGCCGTGCGCGGGATCTGGCCCGGGCTCGCGCCGGGAGCCTTGGTCGACAACAGGTTCCTCGCTCCGAGCAACGACTTCCGCAGCGTGCTGCGCGAGATCCTCGAAGTGCACATGGGCGGGACCGATCCGGGCGTCGTGTTCCCGGGTCACGTGCACACGCCCATCGGCATCCTCTGAGCGAGTCGCCCAAAGGGCGGGCTCAGATTGTTTCTGGGGACGCCGCTACGCGGGGAAAGAACGACGGCGAAAGACGCAGCCAGCCCCGCGGTGGCGTCCTTGGCTATCTTCCGACGGCATGGTGATCCGACTGCACAAGATCTCGCCGCACCGGCACCTGCTCGAAGTGGTAGGAGATGCTGCAAGCACGCGCGAGCTCGACACACGCAGCTTCCTGCGCCACGACTTGATGCACTGGTGCGTCGAACGCCGCGCCAGCATCGACGGCGCCCTGTTCGGCAAGCTGGGGCGTGGGGAACCGCTGGGCGCGCTGTCGATGCCAGCGGGCGACGCCTCGGCGGGGACACCGCTGCACGGGACCGAGATGCTCGTGGGCATGATGCAGGGTGCCGAGCTGCGCGGTGCCGACCCCGACGAGTTCGTGCCCACCGCGCGGGAATGGTTTGCCCTGCAGGGGCAACCAGTGCCACCGTTCTTCGACGCGGCCTTCGTGCGGAACGTCCTGGCCGACTACCGCAGGCTCTACGGCCAGTGGCAGTCCCTTCGAATCGGCGGCGTGATGGAGCTGCGCGGGTTTCCGTAGCCCTGATGCCAAGGCCAGAAACAACGCACTCGCTGCGAAGCCTTGTTGGCGTATGCTGCCGTGCAGTGCGTGGACACGTTGTCCACCTCGCCGCCGTTCTCTGCACCACAGAACGCACATGCCCACTCGAGCTGCTGTCCTCGCTGCATTCGCCCAGCACCGTTGCTCGGCGATCCTGCGCACCAACGATCGCGACGTGGTGCGGCCGGCCCTCGAAGCCGCCATCGCGGGCGGCTTCCACATCGTCGAGGTGACGATGACTACGCCCGATTGCCTCGAGCACATCAGCGCGCTGCAGGAGCGGCACGGACTCGTGATCGGTGCCGGCACCGTGTTGTCGGTCGAGGACGCGAAGGAGGCGCTGGCCGCGGGCGCCCGCTTCCTCGTCTCGCCGGTGACCGATCCACAGGTCATCACCTTCTGCCGCCAACACGACCTCGTCTCGGTACCCGGTACCTACACGCCGACCGAGATGATGACGGCCCATCGCGCGGGCGCCGACATGGTGAAGCTGTTCCCGGCCCCCGCGAACGGACCCGAGTTCGTGCGCGCGGTGCGCGCGCCGTTGCCCTTCCTGCGCATCTTCCCGACCAGCGGCGTCAACGAGGAGAACTGCGAGCAGTGGCTCAAGGCCGGCGCGTTCGGCGTCGGCTTCGTCGGCTCGCTGTTCGACGCCGACGACCTCGAGCGGCGTCGCTTCGACGTGATCAAGGCGCGCGCCGCGCGCATCGTGGCCAAGGTCGCCGCCCAGGGACCGCCGCCGGCCTGATCGATCACGCGGCTTCGTTGCAGCGGGAGGCAGCAGGGTCCAAGATGCGCCCGTGCTGTTGTTCTTCAGCTTTGTGGCACTGGCCCTCGGCCCGATGCTCGTGTGGCTCGCGCGCAGCCACGCCTGGTCGACGGTCGGCCTCGACAGCTTCTGTCTGCTGACGATCAGCGGTTTCGCGCTGCTGCACCTGCTGCCCGAGAGCGCCGAGCAGGCGGGTTGGCTCGTCATGCCGCTGGCGCTCGTCGGCTTCCTGCTGCCGACGCTTGCCGAACGCACGGTGCACCACGGCCACGCCGGCATGAAGCGGACCGTGCTCGCGCTCGCGCTGCTCGGCATGGCCGCGCACGCGTGTCTGGACGGCTTCTTCCTCGCCGAAGGCAGCCACCACCAAACCGACGATCACCTGCACTCGCACGAAGTGACCGCGTGGGCCGTCATCCTGCACCGCATCCCCGAGGGTGTCGGCATCTGGTGGATCGTGCCGCGCACGCTCGGGCTCTGGCCCGCCGTGCTCGTCACGATCGTCAGCGTGTCGGGCACGCTGTTCGGGTTCTTCCTCGGCGTCGAGGTGCTGACCGACACGTCGCAACGCGGGCTCGCGCTGTTGCAGTCGCTGCTCGCCGGCTCGCTGCTGCACGTCGTGCTGCACTCGCACATCCCGGCCCCGCGCGAGCAGGGCCGCTGGCGCATCGCCTCGGTGCTCGGCGCC
>DASRJH010000318.1:0-9117 GCA_035649575.1 Planctomycetota bacterium | reverse complement strand
CAGGCTCAGGTGATGCTCGACGCCGCAACGCGGGGAAATAGCAAGGGCAAAACACGCAGCCAGCCCCGCGGCGGCGTCGCCTCGGATTTCGCCTCTGCGAGGCGAACAGGCTCAGGTGATGCTCGACGCTGCAACGCGGGGAAATGGCAAGGGCGAAACACGCAGCCAGCCCCGCGGCGGCGTCGCCTCGGATTTCGCCTCTGCGAGGCGAACAGGCTCAGGTGAGGCTCGACGCCGCAACGCGGGGAAATAGCAAGGGCGAAACACGCAGCCAGCCCCGCGGCGGCGTCGCCCCGGATCCGGTAGGTTCGTCTCCTGTGCTCAGGGCTCGCGTGAACCGTCGACCGTGCGCCGGATCCGGCGCGGGTTGTCGTCGCGCAGCTCGGGCGGCAGCAGCTCGTGGGGCCAGTCCTGCCAGCACACGGGCCGCACCCAGCGGCGGATCGACGACGTGCCGACCGCCGAGAAGCGCGCATCGCTCGCGGCGGGATAGGGCCCGCCGTGCACCATCGCAGCACACACCTCGACGCCCGTCGGCACGCCGTTGCCGATGAGGCGCCCGACTTTCGAACGCAGCACCGCGAGCAGCTCGGCGTGCCGCGCGAAGTCGTCGCCGTCGCCGTGCACCGTCGCGGTCAGGTGGCCATGCAGCGACCGCGCCACGGCGAGCAGATCGCGTGACGCCGCACATGGCACCTCGAGCACCGCGGGGCCGTAGATCTCGGTGCGCAGCCGCTCGTTCTGGACCACGGCATCGGCCGACGCTGACCACAGCGTCGCGGCGACCGCGGTGGCCGCGGGACTCGCCGCGGCCGCTTTCGCGACGAGCGTGACCGGCAACTTCTGCACCTCGGCGAGCGCGCGTTCGTAGCCGGCGCGGATCGTGCCGTGCACGGTCGGCCCCGCGGGTGACGCACCGAGCCGCTCGCGCAGTTTCGCTGCGAACGTCTCCGCGCCCTCGCCCGCCATCCACACCACCATGCCGGGGCTCGTGCAGAACTGGCCGTTCGCGAGCGTCGCCGACGCCGCGAGCTGTTCGGCGATCGCGGCCCCGCGCGCAGCGAGCGCGCGCGGCAGCACGAACACAGGATTCATCGAGCCCATCTCGGCGAACACGGGGATCGGCTGCGGCCGCGCCGCGGCGAGATCACAGAGCGCGCGACCACCCTGATGCGAACCCGTGAAGCCCACGGCCGCGATCGCAGCATGGGACACGAGCCGCGCGCCGGTCGCGGGCAACCGACCGTGCAGCAGTGAGAACGTTCCGTCGGGCAGACCCAGCGACTTCACGGCCGCGGCGACCACGCCGCCGACCAGCTCGCTGGTGCCCGGATGCGCCGGATGGCCCTTCACGACGACGGGGCAGCCCGCGGCCAGCGCGGACGCCGTGTCGCCGCCGGCCACCGAGTAGGCGAGCGGGAAGTTGGAAGCGCCGAACACGGCGACGGGGCCCAGCGCCACGAGCATCGAGCGCAGGTCGGGCTTGGGCTGCGGCTGCCGGCTGCGATCGGCGTGGTCGATGCGCGCATCGACCCAGGAGCCTTCTTCGAGCAGCGCCGCGAACTGCTGCAGCTGGTTCACGGTGCGCGCGCGTTCCGCCAGCACGCGCGGTGCCGGCAGCGCGGTCTCGGCCGTTACGCGCTGCACGAGCTCGTCGCCGAGTGCCGTGATGCCGTCGGCGATCGCGCGCAGCAGCGCGATGCGCTTCTGCGGCTCGGTAGCGGCAAACGGCAGTGCCGCGGCCTGGGCCGCCGTTGCCGCGCGGTCGATCTGCGCGGGGCCGGCCTCGTGGTAGGCGGGCGGCAGTTCCTTGCCGGCGACCGGATCGGCGGCCGCGAACGGTTCGCCGGAGCCACGCTCGGCCACGCCCGCAATCAAATGCTCACCACGCAGGCCCATCACGATCCCGCCTTCGCTGCAGCGACCTTGGGTCGCTGGGCCAACGCCTTCTCGATCACCGCGAGCGTCGTCTCGCGCAGCGCTCCTTGCACGGGCTGGCGCGGCCGGCGCACCCGTTCGTGACCCTGCCCGACCTGCTGCTGCACCAGTTTGATCAGCTGCACGAACTCCGGCACCGTGTCGAGCCGCAGCAGCGGCAGGAACCAGCGGTAGAGAGCCTCGGCCTCGGCGAGCTTGCGATCGCGCGCGAGGTCGAACAGGACCACGGACTCGCGCGGAAACGCGTTGACGAGGCCGGCGACCCAACCCACAGCACCGGCCGCCACACCCTCGAGCACCATGTCGTCCAAGCCGACGAGCACCTCGAGCCGATCGCCCGCGAGCATCTTGATCGCCGTCACGCGCCGCGCGTCGCCGCTCGAGTCCTTGACCGCGACGAGGTTCGGGTTCGCGGCCGCGAGCTCGGAGATGAACGGCGGCGTGAAGTCGGTGCCATAGGCGCGCGGGTTGTTGTAGAGCATGCACGGCAGATCGGTCGCCGTGATCACGGCCTCGACGTGCGCGCGCACCTCGCGCAGGTCGCCTTGGTGCACGTAGGCGGGCAACACCATGAGGCCGCGGCACCCGGCCTTCGCGGCCGCGCGTGCCAGCGCCACTGCACTTCGAGTACTGGTTGCCGCGATGCCGGGCAGCACGGGCTTGTCAGAGGCCACGGCGACGAGCGTCTTCAGGATCGCGACCTTCTCGTCGAAGTCGAGCACAGCACCTTCGCCGAGCGAACCGAGCGGGATCAGGCCCGCGCACCCCTCGTCGAGCTGCCAGCGCGCGTGTCGCGCGAGGAACTCGTGGTCCACGGTGTCGTCGGCACGCAGCGGCGTGGTGATGGCGGGCAGGACGTTACGGAACGGGCATTGGCGCATCGAACACGCTAGCCAACTACTCGAGCTGCCGGGCCGCAAGGTGCCGCCTGCGGTTCACGGTCAACGCGCGTCAGATCTCGTGTGCGCGAGGAACCCGAGGGCCTCGGCCCGCAGGCGCTCCGTGAGGTCCGGCTGCGAGAGCACGCACTGCCGTTCGCCAGGGTCCGCTTCGAGATCGAACAGGCGATCACGCCCGGTCTGCACCTCGTGGATCAACTTCCATCGGCCCTCGCGCACCGCGACGAGCAGTTCGCCCCAGTCCGTGAAGGCATGCATCGAGCCGCCTGCGAGCGGCCGCGCCAGCAACGAGGTCGGTTGTGGGACCCCCAGCAAGTCGAGCAGCGTCGGCACGACGTCGAGATGGGAACAGACGGCATCGCTCGCCTTTCCCGCGAGCGCGCTGCCCGGCGCGTGGAACACGAGCGGCACGCGCAGGTTCTCTTCGTAGAGCTCGAAGCTGTGGCCGAAGTTGCCCGCGTGCTCGCCGAAGGCCTGGCCGTGGTCGCCGACGACGCAGAGCAGCAGGTCCTCGGCCGGCCGCAGCTTCGTGAGTCCGAGCCACAACCGCCGCAGCGACCGGTCGGCGTAGTGCAACGCGTTCTTGTAGCAGCCGAGCTGCGTATCGGTCGGGAACGGTCCACCGGGCGGACTGCTGTAGGGATGGTGGCCCGCGATCGGCAGGTAGCACGCGAGGAACCGCTGGCGAGCCGGCAACGCTGCGACCCACCGCAACAACGCGTCGACGGTCGCCTCCTCGTCGATGCCGAAGCTCGACGCGCGTTCGCCGGCAATGGTCGTCGAGTCGGCCAGCATGTGAAACCCCATCGGCCCGATCACCTGCTGCATGCCGAGGAACCGGAAGTGCCCGGCGTGGAACAGGCCGCTCTCGTAGCCGAGCGTCGCAAGGCGTCGCGGCAGCGAAAACGCGGCATGCCGCGCGTAGTCGGCGGGCTCGGCGTCGGGCATCGGCGGCAGCGCGCAGAAGATCGGCACCTGTCCTTCGATGCTCTCGGGAAAGACCGCGTAGGCGTTGTGGAAGGCAAGGCCAGCCTCGGCGAGCTCCGCGAGGAACGGCATCGGCCGGTCCGCGGCGTCGACGAATCGCGCCGCGGCCGACTCGAGCACGACCATCACCACGCTGCGGCCACGCGCTGCGCCGGCGAGCTCACGCAGCGGCGCCGCCTCGCTCGCGGCCGCGAGCATCGTCCCGGTCGCCGGCAGCTCCGCCGGCAGCTTCGTCGATTGGGGCTTGCCGGGCACTCGCGGCAGCAGGCTGCGCGCCAGCGCGACCCACGCGTTGCGATGCGCCGGGTGGCTCGGCGCCGGCAGCAGAAAGCATGGACCCGCAACGAGGAGCAACCCGCACGCGAGCTGTCGCCGCGAGACCAACACGTTGCGGCACAGACGCGCGCCGGCGAACGCGCTCGCGACGACGAGCAGCACGGCGCAGCCGTTCGTCGCCGAAAGGTAGAGCGCCGCCGAGTCCCCCATCGCGGGATCGAATCCGCGCACCATCGACGCGACGATCGGCGAACCGAGCGCCCGCACGAACAGCGCGTTGATCGCCGCGTATGCGACGAAGCTCGCACACAACAGGCGGTTCAGCCACGGCGGCGCAAGCGTCACGACGAGCGCAAAGCCGAGGCCGACCGCGACGTCGTCCCACCAACACCACAGATACTCGGACCACGCCGTTGCCGGCACCGCGGCCACAGCGAGGCCCTTGGCCGCGACCGCCGCGGCAACGCCCATTGCCGCCGCCGCCGCGAGCCCCGCCGCGGGCCGTCCCATCTCAGCGTCCATCCGCGGCGACTGGCACGAAGCACGACCTCGAGTCGAACGGCGCGCGCTCGACGCCCTTGCCGACGACGTGCACCGACCACGCGACCTTCTCGCCGGCCTGCAGCGCGAGCCCCGTGGTCCACGAGGTCTTGCTTTCGCCGGCGGGCACGAGCCCACTCGCGAACCGCTCCCCATCGCTCGTCTCGACTTCGAACACGTAGAACAGGTCCTTGTCCTTGGCGACGCAGTTCTCGCACGCGAACTCGACCTTCTGGTATGGCCATTCCGTCCGGCCGGGGGCAGCCAGAGCCGTCTCGAGGCAGCGCGGCAGCAGCTCGAGCTCGCGCACGGCGCCGTAGTGCACGTTCTGCACGACCATCACGCCCATGCCGGGACCGTAGGGCACGGGCGGACCGGCCGGCTCGCCGGCCGCCGCGACGCGCAGCGGGTTCTGCGGCACGTGCTGCTCCCAACGCGTCGACAACGCGACGCAGACACCACTGCCCGCGTGCTTCCCCAGCTCGCGCCACTGGGCCACCGCCTCCTCGGGCTTCTTGCCCGCGGCGAAGCGCAGCACGCCGCGACGCGGCGCGCGGTAGTAGTCGCCGCGGCTGCCTTCGGCCACGGC
The DNA here is from genome assembly GCA_035649575.1 of Planctomycetota bacterium. Classification (GTDB taxonomy): domain Bacteria; phylum Planctomycetota; class UBA1135; order UBA1135; family UBA2386; genus DASVAL01. The sequence goes on along the minus strand of DASRJH010000318.1, from coordinate 3,888 downwards.
GAACGCGCCGTGCAGTTCCACTTCGTTCGGCTGCTCGGCGTTCGGTTTCATCACGACCTTGTCGAGGATCGCGAACACGCCGATCGGTTCACTCGGCAGCGGGGCAGGCACCGGTGCGGCGACGGCCAGCAACGTGGCCACGACACCAAAGGACAGGGCATTGTTCATGAGTTCACCTGGCCGGCATGACGTCGGGCCCGGCGAACTGTTAGCGCGCGTCTCTGGCACGGCGGGGCAGCAGGCGCCATCCTGTACGCATGGCCACCGACGAGGAACGCACTCAGCAACAGAGCACGGTCGTGAAGATCGGCCTGCCCGAGGCGCGGCGGCACATCTTCCTGTGCTGCGACCAGACCAAGCCGAAGTGCTGCGACAAGGAACGCGGCCTCGCCGCGTGGGAGTTCTTGAAGAGCCGGCTCAAGGAGCTCGGTCTCTCGGAACACGGTGGCGTGCTGCGCACGAAGGCCAACTGCCTGCGCATCTGCACCGGGGGCCCGATCGCCGTGGTCTACCCCGAGGGCGCCTGGTATCGCGACTGTGATCCGCCCGTGCTCGAGCAGATCGTGCAGCGCCACCTGATCCGCGGCGAGGTCGTGACGGAACACCTCATCGCCCGCACGGCACTGCCCGGAGGGCAGCTCGACCCGAAGGGTCCAGCGTAGACAGGTTCGCGATCACGGTATTGCCGCCGCGCATGCGCTGGCCGAGCCGCACCGACAGTTGCAAGCCGGGCGCGTCCGGCAACCACAGCTCGGTGCGCGAGCCGAACTTGATCAGACCGAAGCGCTGCCCCGCGACGACGGCCTGTCCCGCGCCGAGCACGTGGCAGATGCGCCGCGCGGCGGGCCCCGCGATCTGTCGCACGACGACCGGCAGGCCGGCGGCCGAACGGAACCACGTCACGAGCTGTTCGTTGGCGTCCGTTCGGCCGCGGTGTCTCGTCGCGACGCGCGCTCCGCGCCGGTATTCGAAGTGATGCGCGTGTCCCGAGACGGGCGCGCGGTTCACGTGCACGTCCAACAGCGACAGGTAGATGCCGAGCCGGATCGCAGGTCCCGCGAAGAACTGGCACTGCGCTTCGTGCTGCAACACGTCGAGCACTCCGTCCGCCGGCGCGAGCACGAGATCCGGCGCCGCGGGGGGAACACGCTCCGGATCGCGAAAGAACCACACGGCGAACGCGGGCAGCAGCAGCGGCACCGGCACGAGCCACGGCGCGATCATTGCCGCGACCGCCGCGAGTGCACCGCCGAGCGCCGCGCACGCGAGCAGCTCGGGACGACCGAGACGCACGAGCCCGAAGCGGTCGCGGAACGCATCGACGCGCAGTCCCGGCGGCAGCTCGTAGCCGCACACGTTCTGCACCCACATGAGATCCCGTCCGTCGAGCACGTCGTGCGTGCAGTCGGGACACGATCCCGTGCGTTCACTGCGAAGACGCGCCGCGTAGCGCGGACGGAAGCGGCGCAGCAGCGCGCGCCGCACGCGGCCCACGAACAGCAAGAGCACGGCCAGCGGCCCCCCACCGATCTGCACGCTGCGCACCCCCGCTGGCCAGCCGCGGCTCATGCCGGTTGCACTGCGGGCACGTCGCACGTGCTCACGAGGTAGAGCCGTTTGCACAGCCACCACGCGACCACGGCCCCTCGGCCGGGCCGCTGCCAGAGCCAGTCGTGCACGAGCACGAGCGGACACGGCGGTACGCTCTCGCAAAGCCTCCTGTCGCCGCGCAGCGCCAACGGCAGCACGACGAGGTCCGCTTCGAGCCTCTGGCCCGGATGGAACGTGCCGTGCTGCAGCACGACGTCCTGCGGCAGATACGGACGCGCGAGCTCGAGGTGCGCACGTTCGGTGTCGAGCACGACGATCTGCGCGCGCGGCCACCGCTCGCGCAACAGGATCGCCGACCGCGGGAACAGCCCACCGCCGACGACGATGACGCGCGCCGGCTCGGGCACGGTGGCGAGCACTGCGCCGATCGCCCGCCGATGCGCCGCGAGGACGGTGCTTTGCAGCCAGGCGTTACGCAGCACGAGCCGTTCGGCGGCGCCGAGCAGCGACGGCACTGCTGGCCAACCGCGCAGCGGTGGCGGCAGCCGACTCGTGCGCGCGCCAGCCAGGCGTTGCCGCGGCAGGTCGCGGTAGTGCAGGCCCGGTGCACGGTGGTGCTCGACGTGGTAGCCGTCGTTCAAGAACAGCACGTTCCACCACCGCGTGTGCAGACTCGTCGTGCCACCGAGATGCTCGCCACGGCCGTGCAACGCGCACAACAGAAGGCCCGCGGCGAGCCCCGGCAAGTAGCAAGTGACGAGCGCTTCGGGGACCACGATTGCGAGGATGCCCCAACCGAGAGCGAGCACGCCGAGCTCGAGTCCCAGTTGCGCGTCGTATCGGAAGCGCCATCGACGGCCGGCATGGTGGGCCAGGTGGAGTTGCCGCCACAAACGCTGCGGCACGCCGAGGCACAGCGACAACCAGAGCGACCACGCGCGTTGCGCCACTGCATGCTTCCAGAACCGCCGGTGCACGGCCTGATGCGAAACGGTGTTGCCGAGCCACCACGTTCCGAGCGCAACGCTGGTCCAACACGGCCATGCCAACACGAGACCCAGTGGCAACAGCGAGAGAGCCACGGGCACGCGGTTCCGCGGATCGTGCAGCAGGGTGGGGAACGGCATGCGCACGCACTGGACGGCGGGATCCGCGCGATGTTAGCGTCCGCGGCGTGGCCGAGCGCACCTTCGAGTCGACGCCGTGCAACCGCTGGTTCGGCTTCGTGCTGCGCCACCGCAGCCCCGACCGCGTGGAGCTCGAGTTGCCGGTGCGCGCCGAGTTCCTGCAGGAGGAAGGCGTCGTGCAGGGCGGCGTGCTCACGGCGCTGGCCGACACGGCCGCGGTGTGGCTCCTGTGGCCCGACCTGGGCCCGCACCGCGCGATGACCGGCGTCGAGTGCAAGATGAACTTCCTGGGCGCGGCGACCGCGCCGGGTGCGTCACTCGTGGCCGTCGCGACGAAGCTGCGCCACGGTGGCACGATCGCGGTCTGCGAGAGCGTGATCCATCAAGGCGATCGCCTCGTCGCGAAGGGCACGTTCACGTTCCTGCAGCGTGCGCGGTGAGCGGCCGTGACCACGCCGATTCCCGTGATCGTGAACGGACCGCCCGACGCCAGGGTTGCCGTCGTGCTCGCGCACGGCGCCGGGGCAGGGATGGAGCACCCGTTCCTCGCGGCCGTGGCCGACGGGCTCGCGGCCGCGGGTCTGCTCGTGGTGCGCTTCGAGTTCCCCTACCAGCACGAAGCACGCAGCGGCACGCGGCGCGGCCCCGATCCGATGCCCGTCCTGCAGGCGACGATGCGCGACGTCGTGCGTGACCATGCGCGCACCGCGGTCGTGCTCGCAGGCAAGTCGATGGGCGGCCGCGTCGCGACGATGATCGCGGACGAGCTCGCGGCGGCAGGCGTCGTCGTGTTCGGCTACCCGTTCCACCCGCCGAAACAGCCTCAACGCCTGCGGACCGCACACCTCGCGAACCTGCAGACGCGCACGCTGATCCTGCAGGGTGAACGCGATCCGTTCGGCACGCGCGACGAGGTGGCCACTTACGAACTGTCGCCGCGGATCGAGGTCGTGTGGTTGCCCGACGGCGATCATTCGCTCGCACCGCGAAAGAGCAGCGGGTTCACCACGGCCGGTCACCTGCAAACTGCGATCGAGCGCGCGGCCGCGTTCGCGCGTCTCGCAGCGCGCCTGTAGCGCGTCATGGCAAGTGGGCCGCGAGAAACTGCTCCATCTCCACGCGGAATCGCTCGACCACTCGCGGGAGGCCGTCGACCAACGGCTTCATCTGTGCCCAATCGAGCACCAAGAACGTCGAGTAGCGCGCGAAA
>DASRJH010000317.1:0-2349 GCA_035649575.1 Planctomycetota bacterium | reverse complement strand
CGGATTCTGTCGAAGCCGCGCTTGATCTCGGTAAAGCGGGCTTCGATCATCGGCTCGAACTCGCAGTCGGTGAAAATGTAGGGCCAGTCGTTCTCGATACCTTCGCGCACGAGCTCGCCCACGTAGAGTGGGTCAATCCCGCGACTGACGCGCTCGGCTAGCTGCTTCAGTCGGTCCCGTCGCGCATCGTCCAAGGGCGGGGCCCCGGTCACGCCGGCGAAGCGCGCGGGCAAATTGCGCTGAGAGTTCGTGATGTTGGTGCGGATGAAACCGGGACAAAGAACCGACACCCCGATGCCGCGAGGGCCGAGTTCATTGCGCAGCCCCTCCGACAGTGCAACCACCCCGTATTTGCTCACATTGTATGGAATGCTCCTGGACGAGATCAGGCCAGCGATGGAAGCCGTGGACACGATGTGTCCGCCACCCTGGCTCTCGATCATCGGTGTAAAGATTTCGATGCCCCAGACCACGGCCATGAAATTGACGCCAAGTGTCCAGTTCCAGCCATCGTCGTTCCACGTGCCGTAAGGCCCGGCGCCCCCTACGCCCGCATTGTTGATCAGAATATGAACATCGCCGTACCTGGCGCGGGTTTCTTCTGCCGCTGCCTGGAGCTCGGCCTTGAGCGACACGTCCGCTCTTACCGACGCGACGTCCGCGTTCGTGCGCTTCAAGCCTTCGACCGCCGAGGCGAGCGCGGCTTCCTCGATATCGCAGAGCATCACCTTGACCCCGGCTTGTGCGAGCGCGGTCGCGATGCCGAGCCCGATGCCCGACGCGGCCCCCGTGACGAACGCGATCTTCCCGGCCAGGTCTTTCAATCGCTTCCACCTTTATGCATCTATCTGGTTACCATCCAACTCTAGACTGCGTCATTGCTCGACTTCCGACAAGGTAGTCGAACAACTGCCAGTGTCTGTGTGTAGCTTTTCGGATGCTGCATGACGACCCCATCCACACACGCTGACGGCGGGCGTCAGAGAAGCGCCAAGGCAGGAAATGGCGTGGGCTTGAAGTTGCTTGTGGATCGTTGCGCGATATCAACGCTTCTTCGGCCTTTGCGAACGCTTCTTGGGCTGTGCCGGCGGAACGATCGGCAGCAGCAGATAGGGCGCGCGCGTCTTGCCGAAATGCAGCGTCGTGACGCCTGCGAACACGCCCGCGGGACGATCGCGGGGGTCGTCGTGCAGGAACGGCCCGCAACCCTTGAGCTCGTTCTTGAAGTGGGCGAGCCGGTCGCCGCTGGCGCTGCCATGCTCGTAGTCCTTGCCGCGGATCGTCAGCGCCACCCGGTATCCCGCCGGCACGACGATCGAGGTCGGCCAGATCTCGATGTCGAGCTCCACGACTTCGTTGGCTTTCAGCGGCTGCTTGCGGTCGTGCGTATGATAGGGCCGATAGGGGCGCGAAAGCTTCTTGTCGAGCTTGCGGTGCGAGGCCCTGAGCCAACCTTGGCCAACGGGCGTGTGCGGGTCGACGGCGCCCTGGAAGACGACCTCCTGGAGATCGGGCGAGAACACCCGCAGGACGACGAAGAGATCGGCGTCGACGGTGGAGGAGGAGACGAAGAGCTTGAGCGCCGAAGGGCCGGTGATCTCGGTTTCGGCATCGAGCGGGGCGGTGAGGAACGTGAGGCCCATGCCCATCGCCTCGAAGCTCAGGGTCGCCGTGGAGGTCGACTTTTTCTCGGCGAGAGAGATATCGGCCGGATCGAGATGGAGCCTGGTCCACTTGGTGCGCGCGAGCGGCCACTCGCTCTCCTCGCGCCCGACGAACCTGTCGAGATGGCGCACCTGCAGCAGCACGTTCGGCCGCTTGTCCCAGCCGTTGTTCTTGCCGTGCAGGAAGTGGTCGAAGAACTCGAGCTGCAGCTGCCGGCCGTAGTCGGTGTAAAAGTGCGTCCAATGCTCGAGCCCGTGCGCCTCCAGCCATTTCTGCTTGGAGGCAGCGCGCACGAAACCTTCGAAATTGCCGCGCGCGTGCAGCCCCTGGCCGCCCCAGTTGGCAGCCGTGAGCAAAGGCACCTTGATCTTCGACCAGTTCGGCGAGCGCTCCTTGTGGTACTCGTCGTCGAGCGGATGCTCGCGGATCTCGGCGCCGAAATCGCAGCGATTGCGGGCCAGCTGCGAGTCCGACAAGCTCTCCGGGCCGCACACCAGTTCGCCGTGCACGCGGCTTCTCTTGCCCCGCTCGCCGGCGCCGTGCTGCACGGTCTTCACCTGCATGTCGTACCAGTTCTCCCAGAATGTGCTCAGGATGCCCCCGTGATGCGTCATGTCGCGATACCAGTCGGCGGCGCCTTCCCAGACGCACATGGCGGCGAGGTGCGGCGGCTGCAGGGACGCC
>DASRJH010000316.1:0-5347 GCA_035649575.1 Planctomycetota bacterium | reverse complement strand
GGCCAGCGCATCTGCTTCCTCGCGCGCCGTGCGGCGGCTCACGATGCCCTCGGCCGCCCGTCGCAGGTTCTCGACGAGCACGATGCGCAACGTGATCGCCACCGCCCACAACTCACCGATCGTCAGCGGCTGCACGCGTTGGTAGGCGCGCACCAAGCGGCCCAGAGCAACCGAATCGAACAGACTGTCGGTGTGGGCAACGAAGGCCCAGGCCAACCCGAACACGCGTGGATGACCCACCAAGGGCCCTTCCGCGAGCTTGGGGAGCTGGCGGTAGAAGCCATCGGGCAGGTCGGCGCGGATCTCGCGGATCTGCTCTTCGACGACGTGGTAGTTGTCGACCAGCCATTGCGCTGCGGGCGTGATGGCGCGTTCTTCGCGGATGGCCGCGGCGATGGCGCGATAGGCGCCGAGCAGCACGCGGCTGTTGTCCCGCAGCCGCACAGCGAGTGGCCGGCCGCGGCCGGGGCTCGCCGTGATCCGCTGCGCCAGGGCAAGGCTCTCGCCATGTTGCTCCAGCCGCTCGATGCTGAACAGCTCGGCGCGGATCGGCTCCTCGGGTTCGCGCAGGGCTGACGTCCGCCGCCAGCGGGAGAAGAGCAGTCGGGTCACGGTCGATGGCCAGCCGCCATCAACCAGACACCGCGATGGTCTGGCGCCATTGCTGGCAGGCACTGCGCAGATGCCCGATCATCAACTGCCGCGAATCCCGTGCTTGCTCGAACAGGTTGTGCTCGAGGTAGAACATCGAGAGACGGCGTTGATCATGGGCCAGTCGCTTCTGGTGGAACGCTTCTCGAACCGTCGACAAGCGCTGCGTGTCGGCGGTCTGGCTCGCAGCGGGCGTGCGGCCACCCGCTTCTCGATCCATGACAGCTCGAGCCCAGGAAGTCGACGCATGCCAGTCGGTCGCATCACGCCTGGACCGACGCAGCATCAGCAGGACGAGGGACATCACCGTGAGCGCGAAGAACAGGATCTGGGCCGCTTCCGACGACGTCCCCGCGAGTCTGGTGAAGCCCAGGATCCCGGCGGCGAGCGCGAGAATCAGGAAGGCGAAAGCAGCACGCATCATGTCGGCCTCTCTGGAAAGGGGGGGGGTCGGCGTGGAGTCCCCACGCAGTTCCGAGCGCAACCTACGTTCGCTGTCTGAGAGCCGGATGAAATGCGCATGACCCTTTCCTCAGACCGGCGACCTGCAGAGTCGCGGGCTCCTCTCGAGTTGCCCGGGCCCCCGAGCACCTCCCGGATGAAGTCGTCTCCATGGCGATTCCAACGACGCTTCTCCGCGTGGGTTGGAAGCCCGGGTCGAGACCAGGGCCGGCGAGCGCATCGCCGCGGTCGAGTTGGTTGCCGTGGCTCACGCCTGCCGAGCGGCAGGCCCTGCTCGCGTTCCTCGAGTCGCTGAGCAGCGGCAAACCCTTGGACACGATCCCCAGCGACCTTGCCGAGCGGGCTCGTGCCGGAGGGATGCGCTGAGTGTGTGGCCTAGCTTGAACTGATGGTTTGCATGGAGCTGGGAAAGCGCCGCCGCCGGCCACGTCGCCTGGCCACCTTTCGCTGCCTCTGCTCCTGGACGCTACGCTTCTTGGTCCACCACAAGGAGGTACCCGATGAAGGTGCAGGACATGATGAGCAAGACGGTGACGACGTGCGCGATGCAGGACACTCTGAACACCGTGGCGCAGAAGCTGTGGGATCTCGATTGCGGCGTGCTGCCCGTCGTCGACCCCGACCAACGGCCGCTCGCAGTGATCACGGACCGGGACGTCTGCATGGCTGCGTTCACGACGGGGAAGCCACTCGACGATCTGCGCGTCTTGGGATCGATGTCGAAGCAGATCTGGACCTGCCGCGCGCAGGAGGAGGTCAACTCCGCGGCCATGCGCATGGCCAAGCACGGCGTGCGACGACTGCCGGTCGTCGACGCGGAAGGACGTCTCGTCGGCATGCTGTCGCTGAACGACCTTGCCATTGCGGCCGCGAACGAGCCACAGCAGAAGCTCACGGCCGCGACCGCCGACGCGATGCGGGTCCTGCAGGCTGTCTGCACCCACCGCCAGGCGAACCCCGCGGAAGCGAAGAGCGCACCCGCGGCCCTCGCAACGGTTGCCGGCACGACGCCTGCCCCCGCGGCGATCATCGCGACCAGCGCGAAAAGCCAGGCGCAGGCGCAGATCGGCAGCTGAGCTCGCCCGCCCGCGGCACTTCCTGTAACAGCATCGTCGCGTCAACGCGCGCGCGCGAGATGGCGAGAACCGAAGCTGAAGAAACGCAATGGCAGCGAGCCGGGCCTCGGTGCCCCAGCGCAGAACCGAACGCTTCATTCGGGCCGAGCTGGCCGCTACATTCGCGGCGCCCAGTGGAAGAGGCAACGTGTGCCGACTCCCGCGGCGGCAGGTCATTCCCGCATGAAGGCCGTTCCTCTGCGCCGCCGCGTTGCCCTCCCACCCGCGGCCTTGCTGCAGCTGCTCGCCGTCGGCGCCGCCGCGATGTCCTCCGGCACGACGCGCGCGCAGGAACCGGGGCAGCAACCGCCACACGGGCCACCCACACCCGCCACAGCGACGGCCGAGCCGCCCGCTGCCTCGCCGTCGCAGGCGGCGACGACGCCGCTGATACGCGGCCAGCTGACGACGCGCTATTGGCTGCGCTGGACCGGGAGCCAGAACGACAGCGATCTCTACGAGACGCTGACGCTCGACATCGGCGACCCGGACAAGCACGACGTGACGGGCCACTTCTACGGTCGCCTCGCCGCCGACCTCGATGCCGACACGAATGGCTCGCCGCCCTTCTTCAGCCTGCAGGACGTGCGCAGTGACAGCGTCGACGCCTACGTCTACGACGCGTTCGCGGACGTGCACCGGTTCCGCGAGCTCGAGCTGCTGCGCATCGGCCGACAGACGATCGCCGAGACGCCCGAGATCGCGTTCTTCGACGGCGTGCACGCGCGCACGAGCGCCCGATCCGACTCGGGCTTGCAGTTCGGCGCGTATGGCGGCGTCTCCGTGCACCTCTACGAGTCGTCCCGCACCGGCGACGTGACCGCGGGTCTCTACGGCGAAGGCCGTCCGTGGGAAGGCGGCCGCATCCGTCTCGACTGGATGCACCTCGAGGACGAAGCGCTGCTCGGGCCGCACTCCGACGACCTGTTTTCGGGTGGCATCTGGCAGTCGTGCGGCAAGCTGCAGCTCGAGGGGCAATACTCGCGCATCGAGAGCCGCGACCGCGACGTGCGCGCTCGCGCCGCGTATGCGGAGCCCGAGAGCCGACTCCAGGGCCAGGTCACCTACTACCAGCTGCTGACGACGCAGCGCAGCCAGGTGCTCGAGCTCGATCCGTTCTTCAACGCGCTGCAGGAGCTGTTCCCGTTTTGGCAGCTCGGCGCGATGGTCGGCAAGGGACTGACCGAGAACGTCGACTTCGACGCGGGCGCCGACGTGCGCCGTGTGTCAGACCGCAATGATGTCGGCACGTTCAACCGCGACTACGAGCGCTGGTATTTCAAGGTCAACTTGCGTGACGTCTGGCTGGAGGGCCTCACGCTGACGGCGACGGCCGACTACTGGAACAGCGACGAGCAGGACGTGCACACGTGGGCCGGAGACCTCTCGCAGCGCTGCAGCCAGTTGGTGACGTTCTCCGCGGGCAGCTACTATTCGATGTACAAGTTCTCGCTGTTCTCGAACGCCGAGCGCGACCACGTCCGCACCTATTACACGAGGCTGCGTTTTTCCGCGTCGCGCGCCACGGAGCTAGATCTCGCATACGAGTTCGAACAGACGGACCTCGACGATTTCCAGGTATTGCGCATGGGGTTCACATGGCGTTTCTGAGTCCAGCCGACGAGACCGAACGGCACGCGCAGCCTTCCGGCCGGCGGCACGGCCGCACCTCGGCGCTGGTGCTCGCGATCGCGGCCGCGGGCTGCGCGCTGTTCAACACACTCGACCAAGGCGAACGGAAGTCCGGGTTCCGCCACGCGCTGCACGGGCCCGACACGGGACTCGAGTGCGACAACTGCCATCGCACCGCGGAGCGCGACGAACAGCCCGGCATGCCGGTGCTGAGCCAGTGCCAGCTCTGCCACGACAACCTCGACAAGGAGAAGCCGCCAGAGCGGCGTGCTTCGGCATTGTTCGACGACGGCAAGTTGCGCCGGACGGCGCGCGAGTACCTCGCCGACGAGATCCTGTTCTCGCACGCGAACCACGCGCCGAGCACGCAGTGCGCGGCGTGTCACCAAGGCATCGAGCACGACGCGATCCAGCCGCTCATGCGCATGAGCGACTGCACCGCGTGCCACAAGGATCAGCGCGCCGCGAACGAATGCGCGACGTGCCACCGCGATCTGCGCGCCGACCGGCAGCCGCCGAGCCACGCGTTCGGCTGGCAGCGGTCGCACGGTCTCGTCGTGCGCGCGCACGACACCGCGACGGTCAACGACTGCACGCTGTGTCATCAGGAGTCGGGCTGCTCGAAGTGCCACCGCGAGGTGCCGCCTGTCAACCACGACAACTACTTCCGGCTGCGTGGCCACGGCTTGATGGCGCGCATGGACCGCCAGAACTGCGCGGCGTGCCACCGTTCCGACTCGTGCGACGCGTGCCACAAGGAGTCGCGGCCGATCACGCACGTCGGCTCGTTCGGCACGCCGCGCAACAACCACTGCATCTCGTGCCACCTGCCCGTGACGAACACGGACTGCTTCACCTGCCACCGCAGCACTCCGAGCCACGCGACCGCACCACCGCTGCCGCCCACGCACAATCCGGCGATGAACTGCCGCATGTGCCACGGGCGAGGCCAGCCGCTGAACCACGCCGACAACGGCACCGAGTGCACCACCTGCCACCGCTGACATGACCACCGAAGCTCCCGATCCCCGCCGGCCCGTCGTAGTCGTCTTCACGAGCCATTGGCTGGCCATGACCGGCCTCGGTCTCGTGCTGACCGCCATCGTCGCCTGGGCGTGCCTCTTGCCCGCGACGCTGAAGCATGGCGACAACCCCTACGTCGGCGTCGCCACGACGGCCGTCGGTGGCGCGCTCGTGCTCGGCCTCTTGCTGACGCCGCTCGGCTTGTTCCTCGGCCGCCGCCGGCTGCGCCAACAGCTCGCTACCGCGATCACGGACAAAAGGACCGCGTGGCACCGCTTCCTCGTGTTCCTCGTCATCGCGTCGGGGCTCAACCTGCTGATTGCGTCGCAGCTGGCGACGCGCGTCGTGCACTCGATGGAGTCGCGGCAGTTCTGCGGCTCGTGCCACGTGATGACGCCGGAAGCGCGCGCGTTCGAGCTGGGCCCGCACGCGAGCCTGCGCTGCGTCGACTGCCACGTCGGCAA
>DASRJH010000315.1:0-25308 GCA_035649575.1 Planctomycetota bacterium | reverse complement strand
CATCGCGCGCTGGGACGGCACGAACTGGTGGGCGCTGGGTTCGGGGATCGCCAGCTTCGCGTTCTACGGGGGCGTGTTCGCGCTCGCGAGACTTCCGAACGGGGACCTCGTCGCGGGGGGCGCATTCAGCACTGCCGGTGGCGTGAGTGCCAACAACATCGCGCGCTGGGATGGAACGAGCTGGTCGGCGCTGGGCTCGGGCACGAACGACCGCGTCCTTGCGCTGACGACGCTGCCCAATGGAGATCTGGTCGCCGGTGGGTCCTTCACCACTGCCGGCGGAGTGAGCGCCAATTACATCGCGCGGTGGGACGGCACCGGCTGGTCGGCGCTGGGTTCGGGGACATCCGCCGACGTGAACGCCCTCGCGACGCTTCCGAGCGGGGATCTCGTCGCGGGGGGCATGTTCGCGACTGCGGGTGGCGTGAGCGCCATCGCGATCGCGCGCTGGAACGGCACGACCTGGTCGCCACTGGGTTGGTTGGGGGCGAACAGCCCTGTGCTTGCCCTGACAACGCGGCCCAATGGGGACCTCGTCGCCGGTGGTCGATTCACCACCATGGGGGGCGTGAGCACGACACACATTGCTCGTTGGAACAGCGCGGGCTGGTCGCCGGTGAGCTGGTGGGCTTCCGGTCCGGGGATGAACGATTGGGTGTATGCCCTGGCGTCGCGCGCGAACGGGGACCTGGTTGCGGGTGGTGTGTTCACCGTCGTCGACGGCGCCGTCTCCGTCTACATCGCGCAGCTGACCACGACCTGTCCGGCAACGGCTGCCTCGTTCGGCGCTGGTTGCACCGGTTCTGGTGGACCCAACGCACTGACCCCGACGTCGCTGCCGTGGACGGGCTCGACGTTCCGTTCCGTCGCGACCGGCATGCCCGCGAACGCGCTCGCGCTCGCTGTGCTCGGTTTCAGCACGACATCGATCCCACTGTCGTCGATCGTGCCCCAGGGTGTGCCGGGTTGCTCGCTGTTCGTCAGCCCCGACCTGCTCGACCTCTACATTCCTGCGGGCGGCACCGTGTCGACGCAGCTCGCGATTCCGAACACCGCGGTGCTCGCCGGTCAGGTCTTCCACGAGCAGGTCGTGCCCGTCGAGCTCGGCGTACTTGGCATCACGGCGCTCACGAGCACGAACGCCCTCTCACTGACGATCGGCTCGTTCTGATCAACTCGCGCGGATCGCGGCGAGACTCCCGATGACGGGCGGCGCGCGGCGTTCGCCTCCGCGCGCGGGCCGCGGCAATCTCGCGCGGCATCTGGCCGGCGCGTGAACCGAGCAATAGTCTTCGGGCAACTTTCGCGCCCCCGAGGAGGGCTCCATGACACTGATCCACGACACCAAGCTCGTCGCAATCGCTGCCACTCTGGCCGCGAGCATGGCGGCGCAACAGTTCGAGACGCCGTTCCGCGTGCAGGCCGGCGGAAAACCGATCGACGTCGATATCGGCCATGCAGCGCCCTACGTCGTCGACTTCGACGGCGACGGCGTGCGCGACCTGCTGGTCGGCCAGTTCGGCAACGGCCGTTGCCGCATCTACAAGAACACCGGAACGAACGCGACCCCGCAGTTCGGCGAGTTCACGTTCCTGGAAGCCGGCGGCAAGATCGCCGAAGTCGCGGCTGGTTGATGCGTCGGCTTCGGTCCGCAGTTGGCGGACCTGAACGGCGACGGCAACGCCGACATGATCAGCGGCTCCTACTGGCCCGGCGACATCACGGTGTTCTTCCGTCAGGGCGCGGCCAAGTTCGCCGCGGGCGAGTGCCTGAAGGACCCCGACGGCAAGAACGCGAACGCTGGCCCGCCGTGGGTGAGCGCGAAAAAGCCGCAGATGGACAGCCTGGCTGCCGCGCCGTGGCTCGTCGACTGGGACGCCGATGGCGATCTCGATCTGCTGGTCGGCAACATCGCGGGTCGCGTCGTGCTGCTCGCGAACGAGGGCGACAAGAAGTCGCCGAAGTTCGTGCGCAAGGGGCCGATCGAGGCCGCCGGGCAGGTGCTCGAGGTCGACCACAACGATGCTGGCCCCACGACCGCCGACTGGGACGGCGATGGCCTGTGGGACCTCGTCGTCGGCGGCGGCGTCGGCACGGTGAAGTTCTTCCGCAACGAAGGCACCAGGCAGGCGCCGAAGTTCGCCGCGGGTGTCGAGCTGCTGAAGGGTAGCGGCCACGGCGGCGTTGCCCACGGCGAAGAACCGAAGCAACCGGCCTCGCGCTGCAAGCCGCACGTCTGCGACTGGAACGGCGACGGCACGCTCGACCTGCTGGTCGGCGACTTCGCGAGCCTCACGGGTCCCGAGCCGGAGCTCACGGACGAGCAGAAGGCCACGAAGGCGAAGCTCATGAAGGAGCAGAGCACGATCAGCGAGGCGATGAGCAAGCTGTTCCAGAAGTGCGACAACGATCCCGACACGCTGACCGGCGACGACAAGACGCAGTGGGACACGATCCAGAAGCGGTCGTCGGAGATCTGGAAGGAACTGACGCCGCTGCAGGCCGAACACAAGACTGCCGGTTTCGTGTGGGTCTACCTGCGCAAGCCGCCGATGAAGGCCGCGGCGAACGAGCGTTAGAACCGAGGTCCCGATCTTTCTGAAGGCCCGCAGCCCGGCCACCGCATAGTCTTTGCTGCGTGCCCCGCAGCGGACCTTCCTCGAACGACGCGCGTACGGAGAAGCGGTCGCCACCTCGCATCGGCATCGTCGGCGCCGGCCGCAGCCGTCAGGGCATCGGCCCGTACCACGCGGATGCCTTCGAGGCCGCCGGCGCGAGAGTCACGGCCGTCTCGGGCCGCGATCCGGCGAGCGCGCAGCGCGCCGCGCAAGCAGTCGCCGCGCGCCTTCGGCACCCCGTCGCCGCTGCCGACGATGCTCTGGCCCTCGCGCGATCCGTCGACGCGCTCGTCGTCGCTTCGCCGCATGCCTCCCACCTCGAAGGCCTCGATGCCGCGCTCGCTGCCGGCGTGCCGTGCCTCTGCGAGAAACCGCTCGTGTCCTGGCCTGACGCGCCGGCCGGCCTCGCGCGCATCCGGCAGTTCGAGGACCGGAACCTGCTGCTCGACGAGAACTGCCAGTGGCCGTTCGTGCTGCCCGCGCTGTTCGGGCTGCATCCCGCGCTCGAGGGCGCGCCGATCCGCAGCGTCGTCATGGGACTCGGACCCGGTGCTTCCGGGCCCGCGATGGTCGCCGATTCGCTGTCCCACATCCTGAGCGTCGTGCAGCAGCTCGTGGTGCTCGGCCCGGAGACCGCGATCGCGAGCCTGCGCCAGAGCAACGCGGCACGCGACGCCGAGGTCAACGTCGTCGCGTTCGATCTGCGCGATACCCGCGCTGCGATCGCCATGGAGCTGCACCTGCGCCGCTGGCCGGAACAGCCGCGGCCCGCCTGGATCGCCGTCAACGGACTGCGCATCGACCGCCGGATCGGCCCCGACTATTCCCAGTCCTTCGCCGCACCGGACGGACGCGCGATGAACGTGCGGGACCCGCTGCATCAACTCGTGTATCGTTTCGTCGCACAACTCGAGGCCAAAGACCGTGAACGAATCGCAGCCATCGCGTCATCCGTCGCCCTCCGCCTCCGGCTCTACGCGGACATCCTCCGCGGGCTCGCCGGTGACAGGAACTGAGACGCGTCCGCCGGAACGAAAGGTCGAGGGCGTACACGACTTCGCGCAGAAGCTGCAGCAGCCGAGCCTGTGGCCCAAGGTCGTCGACTACGTGCGCTGGCAACGCGCCATGCGCAAGGCCGAGGCCGCGGGCGCCGAGGCGCCGCCGATGCCCGACCTCGCGCCGCTGTCGATCAACCTCGACCTCACGACAGCCTGCAACTACGCCTGCGACCACTGCATCGACTGGGACATCCTGAACAGCAAGGTGCGGCACGAAGACGAGGAACTGCGCAGCTCGCTGCACCGCATGACGGAGCGCGGCTTGAAGAGCGTGATCCTGATCGGCGGCGGCGAACCGACGCTCTACCCGGGTTTTGCGAGCATCGTCGAGTTCTGCAAGGGGCTCGGGCTGTCGGTCGCCGTCGTGACGAACGGCAGCCGCGGCGACCGCATCCTGGCGGCGGCGCCGTTCTTCACGCAGGGTGACTGGGTGCGGTTGTCGCTGGACTCGGGCAGCAACGACGTGTTCCGTCGCATGCACCATCCGTCGAGCAAGACGCTGACGCTCGACGAGATCTGCAGCTGGATCCCGAAGATCAAGGCGGAGAACCCCGACCTGCAGGTCGGCTTCTCGTTCGTCATCACGTGGAAAGGCGGCAGTCGCGGCGACGTCAAGATCGTCGAGAACATCCACGAGATGGTCATGGCGGCCCAACGCGCTTCCGACGCGCAGTTCGACTACATCTCGTTCAAGCCGTTCCTCGAGCGCCAGGCAGATGGCGCCGAGGTCATGGATCCGGCGAAGACCGAGGCCGAGCTGCAGGCTGTCACTTCACGCATCGAGCAGAACCTCGTCGAGGCGCGCGCCGCAGTGCGGCCCGGGTTCCGCGTGCTCGCGAGCACGAACCTGCGCGTGCTGATGGCCGGCAACTGGCGCGACTACACGAAGCAGCCCAAGGTCTGCCACATGCAGATGCTGCGCCAGGTCGTGACGCCGCTCGGCACGTTCAACTGCCCCGCGCACCGCGGCGTCGAGAAGGCGAAGCTCGGCGGCAAGGAGCTCTGGAACGTGCCGCCCGCGGCGCATCACGAGACGGCGCGCTTGCTCGCGAGTTTCGACGCGAGCCACGAATGCCGCGAGGTGACGTGTCTCTACAACAGCACGAACTGGTGGCTCGAGGAGCTCGTGGCCGCGAGTGCGCCGCTGCCCGATGCGGGACCGGCCGCCGAGCAGCGCGACTGGTTCCTGTAGCGAGCGGGCCCGGCAATCCGCCTAGCTGCCGCGCTTGGCCAGCACGCGTTTCGCGAACGCTTCGTTCGCCTGCTGGATCGAGTCGAGCTCGTCGGTCGTGAGGCGCTTCCTGCTTCGCTCGAGCATCGTGCGGAACCACGCGATCTCGTTGGGCTGCACGGGGCAACCGATGTTGCCCTTCGGGCCGTCGCTCGTGACGATCTGCTTGCCCTCGCCGTCGACTACGACGAGCCACGGGATGCCGCCGTCTGCGTGGTCACCGCGCAGCTTCGCGATGACCTCGGCACCACGCCTGTTCCTGCTGTCGAGCGAGAGCAGCACGTAGTCCTTCTGCAGCAACGTGGACACTTCCTTCTGCCCGAGGAACTCCTCGAGCTTCGTGCACCAGGGTCAACCAGGGCCGTGCACGTGCACGAGCACGTTGCGTTCGGATTGCTTGGCATCGGCAATCGCCTGGTCGAGGCCCTTCTGCGCGTCGAGTTCCTGAATCTTGGGCTTGGCGGCGGCCGGGACTGGCTCGGCGAGCAAGGTCGCGATCGCGGCATCGACATGCGCGTTCAGCAGGTCGGCGACGCGCAGGAAGCCTCTGCGGTCGATCAGGTAGTAGTCAGGGTAGGAATCGACCGCGAACGTGGACGTCGTCTTGTTCTCGACGTCGATCGCGACGGGGTAGGTGATCTTCTGGTCGGCGACGAAGGCGGCCATCTTGTCGCCCTTGTCCGTCGTGTGCACGCCGATCACGACGAGGCCCTGGTCCTTGTGTTTCGCGGCGAGCTCGAGCAGGTGCGGCACGGCACCCACACAGGAGCCTCACCAGACGCCCCAGAAGTCGATGAGCACGACGTTGCCGCGCAGCTCGGCGAGCGAGAGCGCCTTGCCGCCCGTGTTCAACCAGTCGCGCACTTCGAGGGTGGGCGGAGCCTTGTTCTCGAGCGCGTCCTTCTTGACACGCTGCGCGGGGCTGCCTTCGCGCGGGAATCCGTCTTTCGGTGTGTCTCCCTGGCTTGCCGCAATGCCCGCGAGGCAGAGTGCAGCAGGGAGGACGAGCCAGCGTGATGTCATGGTGATCTCCTGGGTCTGCGCCGATGATGCCCCGCGGCGACTGCTTTGGGAAGACAGGGGCGCCGCGTGGAGCACATGAGAGTCTGCGAAGCGTCTGTCGGCCGGGTATGACCGGGCGCGATTCCCGCTCCATACGGCTGCCGAACGCGGTGCTCGGCAGTGGGACCGAGTCCTCGGTCCGAGAACGGCTTCGCCGGCTCGCGCCCCTTGGCTTGGTAGCCTCGCAGAGAGCAGGCTCACAGGATGTCGAGGATGCCGGCGGCTCCGTCGGTCAACGTCTCGGTCGACGCGCGGTAGTTCGTGCACGTCGAGAACGCCGCGTTCCAGGGCAGCGGGTCTTTGTCGCAGACCCCACCCAACGCGACGGCCGCGAAGGCGCGCGTCAACGGTGCGAGGTCGTTCCGGTTCATGAGCATCAGCAGCGGCTCGATGCTGCGCCGATCGCCGATCTGGCCGAGGCTCGATGCGGCGGCCGACAGGTGCACGAGGGTCTGGTCTCCCTCGAGCTCGCGGCAGAGCTCTTCGACGAGCGTGTGGTCGCCGAGCAGCCCGAGCGCGCGCACACACTGCATCTGCAGGAAGGGCCGGCGCGCCGACTCCTGCCGCAGCGTGCGGATGTCGGCCATGGCCCGGTGGTCGCGCATGAGCCCGAGCGCCATCGCGAGGTAGCCCGCCACTTCGTCCTGCTGCCTGTTGTCGAGCAGCGACGCGCGCAGCTTGTCGGCTGCCTCGACGTCGCCCGCGAGGCCCAGTGCGATCGCGAGCGAGCCGATCGTGCTCGGGTTGCGCGCGGCCGCGAAGTGCCGCCGCAGCGCGTCGCGCACGAGGGTGTCGGGTGCGGCGGCCTGGCCAGAGGCCTTCGCAGCTTCCCGCGAGCGTGCCGACGACACACCGAGCGCCATCGCGCACCACGGCCGTTCGATGGCCTGGTTCGCCTGATCCAGTTCGCGCAGCAGCGCGTCGCGCGCGAGCGAACCACCCTGGCGAGCCAGCGACAGGATCGCGAACGAACGCGTCTGCTGGTCGCGGTGCCGCCGGTAGACATCGAGCAGCAGCTTGCCGATCGCAGCATCGGCGTCGTGCTCGTGTTGCCACGGCGACGCGAGCACGCCGAGCGCCAGCGCGCACGACTGCGCGATGTGCGGGTTCACCTTGGTGTTGCGCGCCGCCGGGCCCGAACGATCGAGACCGGCCTCGAGGTCGGCCGCGAAGCGTTGCTTCCAGGCCTCGGCCGCGGCATCGCCGGGCCGCAGCAGGCAGCCGAGGGCCGGGGGCACGTGCGCCTGCATCAACTGCTCGCCGGGACCGAGGTCGAGGTCGTAGTAGGCTCCGAGCCCGGCCACGACGCGGCGGCGGAGCGTGTCGCCTGCGTCCGTCGACCAATCGCGCGGCAGCAGCGACAACGCCTCGATCGCGGCGACCTTGAGGTTTCGGCCGGTGGTTGACGGCGTGGCCAGCACGTCGAGCAGCGTGAGCACGATGTCCTGCGCGGCGGGCTCGGGAGTGCGCTGCAGCAAGAGGCCGAGACCGAACGCGGCGAAGGCGCGCGTGCGTTCGTTCACGCTCGATCCACGCGAGAGCTTCTGCGCCTGTTCGGTGTCGCGCACGAGCGCGCACAAGAGCTCCACGCTGGGCTGTTGCAAGCTGCCCGCGATGCCGAGCGCGAGCGCCGCCGTCTCGCGCTGCTCCTGATCGCCGCTCGCGAGAAACGGCACGAACGCGTCTTGGAGCGTGCAACGCGGGCTATCGCGGCCGATCTTCGCGAGCGCCACCATGCAGCCCGTGATCGTGTCGCGGTCCTGCGCCTGCTTCAGGGTCGTGAACAGCGCGGCTGCCACGCGGTCGAGGTCGGCGGGCGTCGGTCGTTCGACGCGCAGCGACCGCAGATTGCGGGCGGGGTTCAGCAGCGCATCGTCGAGTTGCACGCCTCCGGAACCGCCGTAGATCGCGTCGCGCAGCCGCAGGTAGGGGTCCTTGCCGAACTCCCACCAGAACTCCCAACGTCCGAGATCGTCGTCGAGGGCAGCTCCTCGAGCCTTGCCGCCGAGTGCGGCGCCGCCGGGCGAAGCGGGCGTCGAAGGGCCCGTGCTGGCGCCCCCGGACGAGGTGGATGTTCCGGAGCCGGAACGAGAGTTCGAGGCCGAGCCGGATCCTGACCCTGACGCCGATCCGCCGCTGTTGTTCTGGCTGTTCTGGCTGGTAGTGCTCGGCTGTGGGGGCGACACGCTGCATGGACCGCGGTACTGGCCGCCATGGGCGAACAAGGGCTGCAGCAGCGTGGCGAGGCAGAGCAAACGGATGGCGAAGGGTGCGTAGGATGGCATGTGAGGGTTCTTCGGGCTCGCAGGGCGCGGGACGGTGCAGGCGCGAGCCGGTTGCCAGGCGCAGGGCGGTAGCAAGGTGCGTGCCGGCAAGGGGCCCGCCGGCGGCGCGGCGCGTGGCGCCGGGCGGGCCGTCGGGCACGACCCGATTTTCTTCTGGCGGGGTGAGCCCGCGAAGCGGTATCCGACCCATGCGATGTCGCACCCGCAGGTCGTCCGCGTCTACAGCACCTACCAGGACCCCGACTACGAATGTCCGTGGCAGAGCGTGGCGCCGCGAGGCAGCACGGGCTCGGGCGTCATCGTCGGGCCGCAACACGTGTTGACGGGCGCCCACGTGGTTGCCAACGCGACGTTCGTGCAGGTGCAGAAGCAGAGCGACACCACGAAGTTCGTCGCGCGCGTGCAAGCGATCAGCCACGACAGCGACCTCGCGCTGCTGCACATCGAGCAGAAGGCGTTCGCGCGCGGCATCCGGCCGGCCGTGATCGGCGACCTGCCGAATCTGCGCGACGCGGTGCAGGTCGTGGGCTACCCGATCGGCGGCGAGGAGGTGTCGATCACCGAAGGCGTCGTCTCGCGCATCGAGGTGCAGCGTTACGAACACAGCCAGCGCCACCTGCTCGCGGTCACCGTCGACGCGGCGATCAACGAAGGCAACAGCGGCGGCCCCGTGTTCGCGCGCGGCAAGGTCGTCGGCATCGCGTTCCAGGCGCTGCCCGAGGCCGAGAACATCGGCGAGATGGTGCCGGCCCCGATCCTCGCGCGCTTCCTCGAGGCCGTGAAGCACAAGAAGGACCCGAACGTGCCCGGGCTCGGCATCACGACGCAACCGCTCGAGAACGAGGCCCTGCGCCGCCACCTCGCCATGCGGCCGCGCGATTCCGGAGTGCTGGTCACCGCCGTTCAGTTCGGTTCGAGCGCGTGGGGGCACCTGCAGGCAGGTGACGTGCTGACGCGGCTCGACGGCCTGCGCATCGCGGACAACGGCACCGTGCAATACCGCGGCCGTTATCGCTGCCAGTTCGACGCCGTCGTCGGCGACCACCACGTCGGCGACCTGCTGTCGGCGCACATCCTGCGCAACGGCGTGGAGATCAAGGTGCAGATGACGATGCGGCCGATGGCCTGGCTCGTGCCGCGCACCGAGTTCGACCGGCGTCCGATGTGGTTCCTGTTCGGCGGGCTCGTGTTCCAGCGGCTCACGGCCGAGTATCTACGCATCTGGGGCGACCAGTGGTGGGACAAGTCGCCGAAGGAGCTGCTGCACCTGTTCTACTCGGGGCTGCGGCGGCCCGAGCAGCAGGAGGTCATCGTGCTCGCGCAGGTGCTCGCCGACGCGGTCAACGTCGGCTACGAGGCGTTCCACAACGACGTGGTCGATACCGTGAACGGGAAGAAGCCCGTCGACATGGCCGACTTCGTGCTGCGGCTCGATGCCGCGAAGGGCGAAGTCGTGATCAAACTCACGAGCGGGGCGACCGTGCTGCTCGACGCCGAAGAGGCGCGCGCGGCGCAACCGCGGATCCTGTCGCGGTATCACGTGCCCGGGGACCGGTCGCCCGATCTCGCGCTCGGCGACAACGGTGCGGCGCAGCGCGCGCGCTCGGGCAAGCGGCAGGCCGGTCGCGCAGGCCGCGCGCGCGGGGCGATGGAGCCGGAAGGGACTTGACAGCGGGCGGCAGTCCTGGCGGTCTGGGGTACTCGCCGGCGCCTGCGCCGGCGCCCCGTATCGTGTCGCCCGTCAGGTCTCCGGAGATCGTCGCATGAGCTCACGTATTGTTCGATTGTTCGCGGTTGCACTCGGTCTCGCGTCGCTGTTGCCCGCACAGAGGCGACTATCCGATGGCCCGGCGATCTCGCCGTTCCGCGGCATGCGCGCCGTCGAGAAGGGAATCGAAGTGCAGGTCGCCGACGACACCTGGTTCGCGCTCGAGTCCGTTGCGGGAGTTGACACGGCGACGCTCCTGCGCGAGGCCGAGCGGTTGGCTGGCAGGAATGCGTGGAAGCGGCTGACCGAGGATCTGCCGGCCCTGCTCAACGCGATGGGGCACGAGGTCGGCGAGACCGTCGACCTGAAAGTGAGAGACCTCGCCACGAAGGAGATCCGCGAGCTGCCCGCGGTGAAGATGACCGAAGAGAATCGCAAGCGGCTGTGGCAAGCAAACCGCGCCGCGCGACCGCCCGCGAGCGAGGCCGCAGCAGCTGCTGCGACCTTGTCCGCCGCCGATGCGCGCGCGGACCTCGCCGAGTTGCGGCGCCTGCTCGACGAGCAGTTCGCCTACCGCACGCTGCGCAGCGTGGACCTCGACAAGCTCATGCAGGCAGCCGGCGCGTCGCTCGGCAGCGACGCGGTCGAGGGCGCCGCCTTCGTGCGCATCGTCGATCGCATCCTGCGTGCCTTTGGCGACGGACACTCGCGCGTCGATGGCGTGCCGCCCGTGAGCGACACGTTCTTGCCGTTCCTCGTGCAGGAGGTGGCCGGTGGGCACGTCGCGTTCCTCGCCGATCGCAGCGGTCTCGTCGACGCCGAGCGGCCGTTCGTGACCGCGATCGACGGCGTCGAGCTCGGGCGCTGGCTCGCCGGCGCGAAGGCGCGCGCAACCCAAGGCTCGCCGACGATGCAGGCGCGCGAGGCCGAGCGGCTGCTGCGCGACCTCGGCGATCTGCGTGCGGAGCTGAAGCTTGCCGCCAACGAGAAGGTGGGGGTCACCTTGCGCGGCAAGTCGGGCACGCGCGACGTGACGCTCGACACGACGAACCGCAAGCCCGCGTATGGCTCATGGCCTCGCACCGAGACGCGAATGCTCGACGGGAACATCGGCTACCTGCGCATCGACCAGATGGCCGGTGAGGCCGAGTTTCTCGACGGGCTCGACGCGTCGATGCAGACGTTCCGCGCGACGAAGGGACTCGTCATCGACGTGCGCGGCAACGGCGGCGGCAGCCGCGATGCGCTGCGGCGGCTCGCGCCGTATTTGCTGCCCGCGAAGGGCGCGCCCGTCGTCGGCAACGTGGCGGCCATTCTGTTGCAGAAGGGTGTGGCCGCGGGACCCGACGCGCTGGCCGATCGTGGCCTCTACCAGGCCGACTGGCCGGGATGGACCGATGCGCAGCGCGCTGCGATCACGACGTTCGCGCGCAGTTTCAGACCGTCGTGGAAGCTGCCGGACGGAAAGTTCTCGCCGTGGCACTTCCTCGTCCTCGACAAGAAGGACAACGAGAAGGCGTTCGACTACGACAAAAAGGTCGTCGTGCTCATCGACCGCGGCTGCTTCTCGGCGACCGACGTGTTTGCCGCGGCGCTCGGCGCGCTGCCGAACGTGACGCTCGTCGGCGAGGCGACGAGCGGCGGCAGCGGCCGGGCGGCCGGCCACCGGTTGCCGAAGAGCGGCGTTCGGCTGCAGTTGTCGACGATGGCATCGTTCCGGCCCGACGGCGTGTTGTTCGAGGGCAACGGGGTCGTGCCCGATGTCGCCGTGCCGGCCGAGCCCGTGGATCTCGTAGGTGGCGCCGACTCCGTGTTGCAGCGTGCGCTCGAGCTGTTGCGGTAGCTGGCCCCGTTTGCGGGCCTGGTCTTGTGCCCTTGGCCTGCAGCAAAAGCTCGACCGCGCGGCACCGTCCGGTAACCTGTCGCGCCTCCATGGCGAGTAGCACCACGACCAACCCCACGCGCGGCCTCGGCTGGGCTCCGTTCCTGCTCGGCTTCGTGCCGGGGCTGCTGCAGCTCCAGCTCGGCCAGAAGAAGCGCGCCGCGGTCGCGTTCGGAAGCTGCCTCGTGCTGTTCTTCGCCGGCTGGATCCTGATCCGCGAGCGCCTGTTCTACTGGGCGTTGCTGACGCCGGACGAGACCGGGTCGGAGGTGCTGCGCATCGCGGCACACTTCGGGCTGCCGCTTACGCTGCCCGAGATCCTCAACCTGCCGGCGAACGCGCTCGGCGCGATCCTCTGCTTCGACGGCAGCGCGACCGGCGAACGGCTCTGGCGCATGCCGCGCGACTTCGAGCATCTCGGCGGCTTCTTGACCGGTGCCTCGGGCATGCTCGCCGCGTTCTGGTCGGCCGCGGCGCACTGGGAACTGCGGTTGCTTCGCGATGGGGGCGAGACGACGCCGAAGCCACCCTGCAACCCGGCGCTCTGCGCGGGCTTGTCGTGGCTCGTGCCCGGCTGGGGTCACACGCGGGCCGGGCAGAAGGACAAGGGCCTGCTCATGGGGGCGGCGGTTGCCGTCGTGTTCGCGCTCGGGCTCGCGTTCTCGCACGGGCACGCGGTCGACCGCGCGACCTACTCGGTGTGGTGGATCGGCCAGAATCTGTTCGGCGGCGGCTCGCTGTTCGCCGCGCTGGTCACCGGGCCGATGCGCATGGAAGGGATGCCGCCGAACCTGGACCTCGGCGTCGTGTTGTGCACGGTCGCGGGGCTCATGAACCTCGTCGTCATGGTCGACGCGTACACGGTGGCGGAGCGTGCGGTGTTCCCGCTGAAGCAGCGGCAGGAGGCGGTCGCATGAGTCTGTTGTTCCGCCTCGTGGTCTACGTGCCGGTCCTGTTCCTGATCGCGATCGTCGTCGTGGGACAGCACCACACGACAGCGCGCGACACGGTCCGCGCGGCTGTCGTGCGCACGGGGCGCTGGGTGATCTGGTCGGTGGTTCTCATTGTCTGCATGCTGGCATTCGATCTGGTCATCGGCTGGTAGGCGGCAGCGGCGCGTGCAGGCGCCAGAGGTCGCCGGGCAGACGCGCGACGATGTTGCGCCCCTGCAGGCCGAACAGCGTGCGCAGGAACGACGCGCGGTCAAGACCGCACTCACGCTGCAGCAGGTCGGTGGGGCGCGGGCCCAGGCGAAGGCCGGCAAGGATGGCCTGCTCGTCGGCGCAGCGCGCGAGGTGCAGGGCCGCGGGGCCCGTCTGGCTCGCCTGGATGCCGAGCGAACGCAGCAGGGCCTCGGGACCTTCGATCAGGGTGGCGCCCTCCGCGATCAGGCGGTGACAGCCCTGGCTGCGTTCGCTGGCCCAGGGACCGGGCAGCGCGAACAACTCCGTGCCGCACTCGGCGGCGAAGCGGGCCGTGTGCATGGCGCCCGAGCTCAGAGTCGCTTCGACGACCACGACTGCACTCGCGCCGGCCGCGAGCAGGCGGTTGCGCCGCGGGAAGTGGCCGCGCCGGGCCCGGCGTCCGGGCGGCAGTTCGCCGAGCAGGCAACCACCCGTGGCTTCGATGCGGGTGGCGAGGGGGGTGTGCTCGGGCGGATAGATCTGATCGAGCCCGCCCGCGAGCACGGCCACGGTCGGTACGGCGGCTGCGACGCAGGCTTCGTGCGCGATGCCGTCGATGCCGCGTGCGAGACCGCTCCAGAGCACCGTGCCGGCCTGCGCCAGGGCCCGGGCCAGGTGGCTAGCGGCGTCGTGGCCGTAGGGTGTCGGCGTGCGACTGCCGACGAAGGCGACCGACGGCGTGCGCGCGAGTGCAGCGAGGTCGCCGCGCGCGAACAACACGAGCGGTTGCAAGCCCAGGACGTGCAGCTGCCGTGGCCATGCCCCGTGCGCTGGAGTCAGCAGATGGAGGCCATGCCGCGCGGCCGCCAGCCGCACCGACGCCGCCTGTGCGGCGAGGCAGGGATCACGCAGCCGTGCTGCCACGCGCGGTGGCACGTCGGGTGGGGAGGGTGGCTCGCGCAAGAGTGCCGCGGGGTCCACGTCCGGTCCGAGCAGAGCCGCGACGGGGCTTTCGGCGAAACCCTCGGCGAGAGCCAGCATCAAATAGGAATCGTGCACATCGCAGAGTGACACGAAGGCACCAGCGGTTGCACGAAACAGCGCGACGAGGCGGAAAACCGCAGTCGCGGCCGGTGACCCGAGGACCCTGAGCTACTTCTTCGTCTGGCCTTCGGGGACCTTGACCGCTTCGGGCTTCTTCTCGACCGGCATCGCCGTCATCTCGAAGCGCACCTCGCCGTCCTTGATGAACGCCTTGATCGTGTAGGGCGTGTCGAACTGGCCCTTGAGGATCTGCTCGGACAGCGGGTCCTCGAGGTGCTTCTCGATGCCGCGCTTCAACGGACGCGCGCCGAAGTCCTCGTGGAAGGACTTCTCGATCAGCCAGTCGATCACCGCCTGGTCGACGTCGAGCACGTGGCCCTTCTGCTTCATGCGCGCGTTCACCTTGCGCATCTCGTTCTCGACGATGCGCTGCATGTCAGCGCGGTTGAGCTGGTTGAACACCACGATCTCGTCGAGGCGGTTCAGGAACTCGGGGCGGAAGTGCCGCTCGATCTCGCCCTGGATCAGGTCGCGCATCTTGTCGGCGCCGCTTTCCTTGCCACTCGACACCTTGCCGAAGCCGAGCCCCGTGCTGTTCTTGATCAGGTTGGCGCCGATGTTCGACGTCATGATCAACACGACGTTGCGGAAGTCGATGTGGCGCCCGAACGAGTCGGTGAGCCGCCCTTCTTCCATGATCTGCAACAGCATGTTGAAGATGTCGGGGTGCGCCTTCTCGATCTCGTCGAGCAGGACGACCGAGTATGGACGCCGGCGCACCTTCTCGGTGAGCTGGCCGCCTTCTTCGTAGCCTACGTAGCCCGGCGGCGCGCCGACGAGCCGCGAGGCGTTGTACTTCTCCATGTACTCGGACATGTCGATCTGGATGATCGAGTCCTCGCTGCCGAACATGAACTTGGCGAGGCACTTCGACAGCCAGGTCTTGCCGACGCCCGACGGGCCGAGGAACACGAACGAGCCCATCGGCCGATTCGGATCCTTGAGTCCCGCGCGCGCGCGGCGCACTGCCTTCGCGATCGAGGCAATCGCGCGCTCCTGGTTGATGACGTCGCGGCCCAGCTCCTGCTCCATCTTGAGCAGCCGGTCCGCCTCCGCCTGGTCGAGGCGATTCAGCGGGATGCCCGTCATCTTCGACACGGTCTCGGCGATCACGTCCTCGGTGACGATGCCGCCGGACTCGCGCGAGTTCTCGCGGTCCCGCCACTCGCGCTGGATCTCTTCCTTCTTCTTGCCGAGCTTGAAGGCCTGGTCGCGGAGGTCGGCCGCGCGCTCGAAGTCCTGGCCGGCCACGGCCTCCTCCTTCTCCTTGTTGAGGCGCGCGATCTCGGTGTCCATCTCGCGCAGGTCGGGCGGGGCCGTCATCGACTTGATGCGGATGCGGGCGCCCGCTTCGTCGATCACGTCGATGGCCTTGTCGGGCAGGAAGCGACCCGTGATGTAGCGCGTGCTCAGATCGACGGCCAACTGGAGCGCAGCGTCCGTATAGCTCACGCGGTGGTGGGCTTCGTAGCGGTCGCGCAGGCCGCGCAGGATGTCGAGCGTCTGCTCGGGGGTCGGCGGCTCGACGTTCACGGTCTGGAAGCGCCGCTCCAGCGCGCCGTCCTTCTCGATGTACTTGCGGTATTCGTCGAGCGTGGTGGCGCCGATGCACTGCACCTCGCCGCGCGACAGCGCTGGCTTCAGCACGTTGCTGGCGTCGATCGCGCCTTCGGCTCCGCCGGCGCCGACGAGCGTGTGCAGTTCGTCGATGAACAGCATCACGTCCTTGGCGCGGCGCACCTCGGTCATCACGGCCTTGATGCGCTCCTCGAACTGACCGCGATACTTGGTGCCGGCCACCATCATCGCTAGGTCGAGCACGACGAGGCGCTTGCGGCGCAGGACCTCGGGCACCGTGCCCCTGAGGATGCGCTGGGCCAGGCCCTCGACGATCGCCGTCTTGCCGACGCCCGCTTCGCCGAGCAGAACGGGGTTGTTCTTCGTGCGGCGCGACAGGATCTGGATCACACGCTCGATCTCGCTGTCGCGGCCGATCACGGGATCCAGCTTGCCCTCGCGGGCCAGGTCCGTGAGGTCGCGGCCGAACGAATCGAGTGCCGGCGTCTTGCTCTTGCTCGTGCCCGCCGGCTGGTTGGTGCCCCCGCTCGGCTGGTTGCCGCTGCCGCCACCCGAACTGCCGCTGTTGCCGGCGGACTCGCTGTTGTCGCTCTCCTCTTCGCCGCTGTTCTCGGAGGCGCCGAGGAACTCGAGCACTTCCTCGCGGACCTCGTCGAGCTTGACGCCGAGGTTCATGAGGACCTGCGCAGCGATGCCTTCGTTCTCGCGGATCAGCCCGAGCAGCAGGTGCTCGGTGCCGATGTAGTTGTGGCTCAGCTGGCTCGCTTCCTCGAGCGACAGCTCGAGTACCTTCTTGGCGCGCGGCGTGAACGGCAGCTGGCCCATCGTCACCATCGAGGGGCCCGTCTTGACGATCTTCTCGACTTCGTGCCGGATCTTCTCGAGATCGACCGTCATGTTCTTCAACACATTGGCCGCGACCCCGCTGCCTTCCTGGACAAGGCCGAGCAGGATGTGCTCGGTCCCGATGTACTCGTGGTTGAACTTCATCGCCTCCTGGCGGGCGAAGCTCATTACCTTCTTGGCGCGGTCGGTGAAGCGATCGAACATGCGGGTGAAGAACCTCGGGACCTGCGGGACGTTGCTCTTAGATCGGACGCCAGGGGTATAGGATTTACCCCACTTGAAGATCCAGCATGGTCTTGCGTTGTGGTGGTATTTTGTACGGGAAGGGCTCGGGAAGGTTACTCTCTGTGCGCTGCTTTGCCGCTCGCAACGCCGCTTGGTCCCGAATCGGGAGGTGCGTCATGGCGCGCAGCCGAGCACTTCGCGCAGCAGCTGGGCGCGGCGCTGATCGCGTTCTTCGGGGTTGAGCAACTCGCGGGTGTGCCGTTGCAGGTGGCCGGGTTGCGACAGCAAGAGTGCCCGGTTGACAGCGGCGATCGTGAACCCTTCGATCAGATCCTCCTCGATGCCGAAGCGGAGGGCCGAGAGACTGCCGAGCGCCTCTTCACTGGTCAGGATCTGGGCCCGCTCGAGGATGCCGAGCGCGCGGTGCACGCGATCGAGAGTCCGCACCCTGGCCGAACCGCGCAGCAGGGCGCCGCGGACTTCGCGTTCCCATTGCACGACGCGGCCGACGGCCAGCAGCACATCCCCCTGGATCTGCATTTCGTCGCGGCCGAGCGTCTGCTGGTTGCTGACCTGGTAGAAGTCGCCGAGCGCGCGGCTGCCCTCGCCGTAGAGCCCGCGCACGGCGAGGTGGATCTTCTGTGCCGTGTTCGTCGCCTTGTCGATCTCCTCGGACCAGACGAGGCCCGGCAAGTGCAGCATGACGGACAAGCGCAGGCCGGTTCCCGTGTTGGTGGGGCACGAGGTCAGGAACCCGAACTCCTCGGAGCAGGCCATCGGCAAGCGCTGCATCAGCGCGTCGTCGAGGCGCTCGGCGCGCTTCCACGCGGCTTCGGTCTGCAGCCCCGAAGCGAACACCTGCATGCGCAGATGGTCCTCCTCGTTGATCATGACGGCGATGCTCTCGTCGGCATCGACCGCGACGCCGCTCGGCCGCTTGCTCGCGGCGAGCTCCCGGCTGATCAGGTGCCGTTCGACGAGCACGCTGCGCTCGAGCTCGTCGACCGGCTCGAGGTCGAGCACGTTGAGTTGTTCGGGCAGGCCACCCTGCCGCAGCCGCCCCGACACGAAGTCGTAGAGACGGCGCGACTCGTCCGGTTCGAGGCACGGGGAGAACCGGAAGCCCTGCAGGTTGCGCGCGAGGCGCGCGCGCGTGCAGATCGCGATGTCGCACTCGGGACCGGTGGCCTGCAGCCACGTACCCGGCCGGAACTCGGAGTTCTTGTCGCCGCGGCCGCCGCTCACGACAGTGCCCTCACCAGCAACCTCACCCGAGCCATCACCCGAGCCCTCATGTTGGCGGCCCTTCGCCGCGCTCGGCGCGACGCAGGTCGTCGCGCAGCCGCGCCGCTTCCTCGTATTGTTCGCCCCGCACGGCGTCCTCGAGCCTGCGCCGCAGGTCGGACAGCGTTCGTTCGTCGACAGGCGGCGGCGGCGGTGCGCTCGCGAGGCCGGGCAACCGACCGCGATGGCTCTGAGCCTCGTGGATGCGCTGCAGCAGCGGCATCAGTTCGTGGCGGAACGTCTCGTAGCAGCGCGGGCAGCCGAGGCGGCCCTTGGTGCGGAACTCCGACGGCGTGAGACCACATCCGGGGCAGGCTTCCGCGCGGCTGCGCGACAGGGGCTTTGCGCTCTTCAAGCCGCCGAGCAGATCCTCGAGCATCTCGGCCGAGAACTTCGGTGGATGCTTCTGCGTCGCCACGCCGAGTTGCTCGGCGCACGAGGCGCACACGTGCTGCGAACCGGTCACGGCGCCCTCGACCAGGTCCATGATGACGATCGTCGCGATCGCCTTCTGGCAAGCGGTGCAGTACTGCATCGGAAACAGGAGTCTAGCGCGCTGCCTCGGCGTCCGCACGCGGGCCGCTGCAGCAGGTTCGTAGCCAGTCGTGAAACTCGAGGGCGCGGGCGCGGAAGTTGGGGTACTGATCGAACGAAGCAAAGGCCGGACTGAACAGGATGGCGTCGCCGGGTGACGCCGCGGCGAACGCGCTCGGCAGCGCCTGCCGCAGCGTGACATGCACGCACGTTGCCACCCGACCCGCGATCGCGGCCGCGAGCGGTTCCGCCGCGGCTCCGAACAGGTGGGCCGTTGCGATCCTCGGCACGACGGCGTCCGCCACCGTGGCATAGTCGCCGTCCTTGCTCTTGCCCCCGCCGATCCAGTGGATGCGGCCCGTCACGTTCTGCAGCGCCGAGCGTGTCGACTCCACCTCCGTCGAGACGCCGTTGTCGTAGACGCGCACGCCGTTCTGCACGAGCACGAGCTGCAGGCGGAACGGCAACGGCGCCGTGTTCGCCATCGCGACGCCGATGCCGTGCGCGGTACCGCCGAGGCAACGCGCGGCGAGGCTTGCCGCCATCACGTTCTCGACCTGGAAGTCGCCGAACAGCCGCAGTGCTTGCGTGTGCACGATGCGCTCCGCGGGCTCGCGCCCGAGCCGCACCGCAACGAAGCCGTCCAGCACCCCCGCGCTCAGTGGCGCCGGAGTGGCGGCGCAGAACCGCAGCCGCTGCTTCGCCTCGCTCGCATACGCCGAGGCGACCGGATCGTCGGCCGCGCAGATCACGAACGCCGTCGCCGCGGCCGCGAGCCGGCCTTTCGCCTCGTGGTAGGCGGCCAACGTGCCGTGCCGATCTACATGGTCCTTGAGCACGCGCGTGAACACGGCACCGTGCACACGCCGTCCCGCCCCGAGCCGTTCGAGCTGGAAGCTCGACACTTCGAGCACGGCGATCTGGTGTTTGTGCCACTTCGCTTCGTCCGCGAGCAGGCTGTGGCCGATGTTGCCGCCGAGCAGCGCGTCGACGCCGCTTCGTTGCAGCGCCCGATGCAGCAGCGTCGACGTCGTCGACTTGCCGTTCGTGCCTGTCACGGCGACGACGGAGCCCGGGTAGGCCGCGAGGAACAAATCGACTTCCTGCGTCCGCGGCACGCCGCGTATGCGCGCCGCCTCGAGCAGCGGGTTGTGGTCGGGCACGGCCGGATTCACGACGAGCAGGTCGATGTCCGCGAGCAGACCTTCGTCCTCGCGACCGAGCTGCCAATCGAGCGGCAGAGGGGCCAGCGCCTGGCGAACGGCTTGGAGGTCGGGGCCGTCGCTCTTGTCGGCCACGCGCACGCGGCAGCCGCGGTGCACGAGGTAGCGCAGCGTTTCACGGCCGCCGCCAAAACGGCCGAGACCGTGCACGAGCACGCGCGTGCCGGCGGCGGGAAGTGCTGGATCGGGCGTCGAGGCACTCATCGCGTGAGGCGCGCTTGCAGCGCGCGCGCCGTGAAGTGGCTCAGGTCCGGCGGCCTGACTTCGGGTTCGATCAGCATGTCTGCAGGTGTCGCGGGCAGCCTGATCGTCGCGTTCGCGTCCTCGCGGCCGAAGAACGCGCGGTGCGCGAGTTCCAGCGGGAGGTCGAGCGGGAAGATCCACAGGCTCGCCGGCGGCGGCAACTCGAATGGCTGACTCGCCGGCAGCAGCAGCCAGTCGGGTTCGCCCTCCTTGTCGGCGGGTGTCGCATCCCACCGCGAGGTGCCGTAGTAACGGAATGGCAGTTCGGTCTTGGTGGTCTCGAGTCCGTCGACGAAGACGCGGTGCCCATCCGGGTTGTGGATGTGCGTTGCGGGCCCCGTGCACGCCGCGAAGGCGAGGAGGCCGAGTGCGACGGCGGTTGGGTGGTGGGAAAGCACGGCCTGTCCGGATGCGTCCAGTTCCTCGCGAGAGGAACTGGCGGAGAGGGGGGGATTCGAACCCCCGGTACCCTTACGGGTACATCACCTTAGCAAGGTGACGCAATCGGCCGCTCTGCCACCTCTCCGGCGCAGAATCCGGAGTAGAGCCGCGCCGCGTTGCGCGCGCAACTGCGATTCCCACTCGCGAGGGTGCCCGCGCAGGAAACACAGTGCGCTGCCCCGGGGCGCTTCCCTTCACGCTAGGATGCTCCCGATCGGCAGTCATTCGCGAACCGCGATGGAAGGGGGCCGCGACATGACGGACACCGCTGAGCGGCCGCAGCGGATCGGTCCGTACCGCATCCTCGATGTGCTCGGGGAGGGCGGCATGGGTGTCGTCTACCTCGCCGAGCAGCAGGAGGACGCTCCTCGGTGAGCGCGCACGAGTCCGCGCCAAACTCGAGGAGATGGCGGTGGGAGAGGGATTCGAACCCCCGGTCGGCTATTCACCGACAGCGGTTTTCAAAACCGCCGCAATCGGCCACTCTGCCATCCCACCACGGATTGCGTCGTGCCGCAGCGCACGCTAGCGCGCCCACCGCGGCAAAGCCACCGCCCTACTCTGCGGCGACCGCTTCGAACACGTCCTTCGCGACGAAGATCGGCGCGCTGGTCTGAACGGACAGCGCGATCGCGTCCGAGGGCCGGCAGTCGATCGTGCGCTCGCTGCCTGGCGTCACCGTGGTGGCGTCGCGCGGCACGAGCACGAGCATCGCGTAGAAGGTGTCGTCCTTGAGCTCGGTGATGACGACGCGGTGCAGGCGGTAGCCGAGGTTCGTGAGGATCCGCCCGACGAGGTCGTGCGTGAGCGGCCGCGGGGGCTGCATGCCGTGCAGCTTGCGGTTGATCTCCTCGACCTCCGCGTAGCCGATCACGATCGGGAAGCCCCGGCTGCCTCGCTTTTCGCGCAGGTGGATGAACTGCGCGTCACCCTTCTGGTGGATGACGACCCGGGAGAGTTCGACTTCGACGAGTTCCATGGACGCGACGGGCTGCCGTTATAGCGCCTTGCCGAGGCCGTGCGAGGCCGCGAACGCGCGCTCCGGTATAAGGGAGAGCCGTGACCGCTTCGACGACGCATCCTGCCGCGGCCGCCGCCGACCTCCTGGTCGCCAATCCCGTGCTCGCGGTCGCAACACGCAGCGGTGCCGTCGAGTCGTGGCATCGCGGCGCGGTCGCGGTCTTTCACGAGGACGAACGCGTGCTCAGCCTCGGCGGCGTCGATCGCCCGATCTTCGCGCGGTCGGCGACCAAGCCGTTCCAGGCGCTGCCATTCCTCGAGCGGGGCCTCGCCCAGACGCTGGCGCTGCCGGTCGAAGAGATCGCGGTCATGTGCGCGAGTCACGACGGCGCTCCGGTGCACACGACGGCCGTGCGTTCGTTTCTCGCGCGCGGCGGCCTCGGCGAGCACCAGCTCGGTTGTGGTCCGCAGGCGCCGCTCGACCAGGACACGCGGCTCGAGCTGCTGCGCGCCGGCGAGAAGCCGGGCAGGGTGCATCACAACTGCAGCGGCAAGCACACGGGCTTCCTGCACCTCGCGCACGCGTGCGGCGACGATCTCGCGAACTACCTCGACCCGCGGTGCAAGAGCCAGCAGGAGGTTGCTGCGGCCGTGCTCGCGATGGCGGGGCTTTCCGGCCCGCCCGAGGTCGGCCTCGACGGCTGCGGGGCGCCGACGTTCCGGCTGCCGCTCGCGGCGCTGGCGCGGGCGTTTTGCCGCCTCGCGAACCCCGATCGTCTCGGCTCCGTTCGAGCGGCAGCATGCCGCACGATCCTCGATGCCGCCGGGCGCGCTCCGCTGCTGGTGGCTGGCGAACGGCGGTTCTGCACGGCGCTGCTGCGGTGTTGGTCCGGCCGCGTGTTCGCCAAGAACGGCGCCGAAGGCGTCTACGGGGTTTCACTGGCGCCCGATCCGCAGCGCCCCCGCTGGCCGGGCGCGATCGGCATCGCGGTCAAGATCGACGACGGGAACGAGCGCGGCTACCAACCCGTGATCGTCGATCTCCTGTTGGCGCTCGGCGCGTTCGCCGGCGCGCAGCCCCCGGCTTCCGTGCGCGGATTCCATCGGCTCGCGCTGCACAATTCACAGCAGAAGCCCACGGGCGAGGTGCAGTGCGTGATGTCGTGGCCGCTGTCATGAAGATCGTGCGCACAGTGACGCCGCTGCGGCGGCGCAACGCGAACGCGCACAAGGGCGACTTCGGCACCGTGCTCGTCGTGGCCGGCAGCGAGGCCATGCTCGGCGCGGCCGTGCTCTGTGCGAGCGGCGCGCTGCGCGGTGGGGCGGGTCTCGTGCAGGTCGCGCTTCCGGTGGCGCTGCAACCGCTGCTTCCAATCGCGGTGCCCGGTGCTGTGACCCTGTCGCGCCGCGCCGTGGACCTGCAGCGGGCCGTGTCGTCGGCCACGGCCATCGTGGCCGGGCCGGGTCTCGGCGCGACGCCGGCCACACGTTCGCTCGTGCGCGCGATCCTGCGCTCGAGCCGGGTCCCGGTCGTGCTCGATGCCGACGCGCTCAACGTGCTCGCGCCGCTCGCGGCTGCGCCCAGGAATCGCAGCGCGCTCGTGCTGACTCCACATCCCGGCGAAGCGGGGCGGCTGCTCCGCATCGACAGCAAGCGCGTGCAGGCCGATCGCGCGGGCGCCGTGCAGGCGCTGTGCAGACGCAGCGGCGCGGTCGTCGTGCTGAAGGGGGCGGGCACGCTCGTGTGCGATGGTACACGCTGCTACACGAACCGGACCGGCAATCCGGGCATGGCGACCGGTGGTTCGGGCGACGTGCTCGCGGGGCTGCTCGGCGCGCTGCTCGCCCAGGGTCTGGCGCCGTTCGAAGCCGCATGCCTTGCCGTGCAAACACACGGCCGGGCCGGCGACCTCGTCGCGAAGACCGTCGGCCAGCATGGACTGCTCGCCTCGGATCTGCCGACGGCGATCGCGCAGGTGCTCGGATGAGGTGGGCCGCGTGTGTCGCCTGTCTGTGCGCGCTGCCGCAGCTCGCGGCGCAGGCGGCGACGGAGGCGCTGCGTGTGTTCGTCGCCGATCCGCGGCAACCGGGCGAAGAACGCTGCCGCCGGCTCGCCGAGCTGCAGGAGCAAGGGGCGCTCGATCTCGCGACGGCGATGGCCGCGTTGCGCGACGAGGACGAGGCGCTGCGACGGACCGCAGTCGCGATCGTGCGCCACGAGTGGGCCGAGCTGCCGCCCGCGTTGTTCGAAGGTCTCGATGCCTCGGCGGCGGCAGCGCGATCGATGCTCGAGGAGCTCGCGATCGCGCCGCGCCCGGCGGCCGCGGCCTGGGCCGCGCGCCGGACGCTGCCGGCTCCGGGCCGTTCGGACGACGAACGTTGCCTCGCGCTCGCGGCGCAGGGCCGGCCGCTCGCGGCGGCGGACATGGATCTGCTGCTGCACACGCTGCTCGCGGGACAGGCCGACGACGGGTTCCGCGCGGCGGCGGCAGTCACGCCCCCGGACGTCGCCGATGGTCTGCTCGGCCGGTTGCACGCGAGCCTGCTGCAGGGGCAACTCGACGTCGTGCAGGTCGGACCGCTCTTCGACCGCCTGTCCGACCAGGGCTGCCGCGCGCTGCTCGGGCTCGCGGTCACGTTGCCGGCCCCGGCCGCGGCCACGATCTGCCAGCGCGTGGCTGAGCGTTATCCTGGTCTCGTGCGCGAACGCGCACGCGCGATGCTCGACGGCGAGACGCCGCTCGAGGCGCTCTGGCTCGCCTACGCGGGCCCGCTGCTCGACCGGGTGGAACTCAAGGGGGTAGAACGCACGGAACGCGTGCTGCAGAGTCTCGGCGACGAGCGCCTCGCACAGAGTGCGTTCGACGCGCTGCTCGACGCGCGGATCGTCGCCGATCCCGTGGTCCGTTTCGCGACGGCCGATGGCGCGGACATCACGCGCCTGCAGCGCCTGCTCGACGCCGGGGTCGACCTGCTGCCCGGCCCGCAGCTCGTGGAGTGGCTCGGTGGCGACGCGCAGCGATCGACGGCCACCGTGAAGGCGCTGTCGCGGCGCCAGGTGCTCGGCGGAGAGGTCGAGAGGGCGTTGCTCGGCATGCTGGCCGGGCAAGAGCGGATCGAGGGTGTGTTCTTCGAGGCGGCCGCCATGGCCCTCGTGCAACACGGCAGCGCCACGGCGCTGAGCCAGATCTGGCCGTCGTTGCGCGGCGCGAGGAAATGGTCCGATTTCGTCGACGCGCTGGGCCGCAGGCGTGAGCCGTTCGTGCACGAGCTGCTCGTCACGGAGCTCGCGAATGCGAAGGCCGCGGGTCTCGAGGAGCAGGAGAGGGCTGCGCTCGACGACGTGCGGCTCGCACTCGTGACGCTCGGGGACCGGCGCCAGCTCGCGGAGCTCGTCGCGCACGCCAAGGTCTCGTCGGCGACGTTCGTGCGCCGGTGCCGGCACTTCGCGAGCTCGCTGCCGGCGCCGATCGCGTTGTCGCTGTTGGACGACCTGGCTCGCGTCGCCGACGACGACCTGGCCGCGGAGATGATGGTGTGGGCGGCGCGGTCGACCGATGCTGCCGTGCTCGCTCGCCTGCAACAGGTGTGGGCGAGAGACAGCGGTGAGAGCCGCGCGCTCGAGCTGCAGGAAGTGGCGCTGCGTGCGCTCGTCATTGGGCCCGGACGCGATGCGCTCGTCGCGGAGCTGCGGCAAGCGATCGCGAAGGCACCGTTGCCGGAACGACTCGAGTCACTCGGTTACGAGCTGGCCGCGACGATGCCGCAGCCGCTGTCGCGCGCGGACGTGCGCCTGCTCGCGGAGCTCGTGCTGCTGCCGCCGCTCACCGACGCCGAGCGCGAAGTCCGGTCCACGAAGCGCTGGGGCAACGGCCGGTTCGGCTTCCCGATGGCGGCCGCGG
>DASRJH010000314.1:0-2035 GCA_035649575.1 Planctomycetota bacterium | reverse complement strand
ATCGAGAAGCTGTTCCAATAGACGATTCCTCGCTGCGAAGACTGCTGCACCTCGAGGTAGTTCTGCGGGGTTGCCGGGAGGATATTGATGCTGCCCTGCACGACCGTGCCACCCGTGGGCAGGGTGTTTGGTGCGACGGGGGCAAGCTGTGCGTGGGCCGACCAAGGCAAGAATGCGGCAGCCACCGCGAAGGCGATCGCGCGCGGCCGCGTGTTGAGCTCAAGTGTGTGTCTGGTCGTTCTCATGTTGCCCCCTGAACCACTGCGCCTTGCGCGCAGTAGTTGCATGCAGCCTGCAGAATACGCCGCGGCCCTTCCGGCGACACCGTCATCGACCGAAAAGAGCGGCACAAAGTCACAGTTAGAACCACTTCACTGCTTGCAGCCAGATGCGCGGATCGCGCTGCCCGGCGGTGTCGGTTTGCGGCTCCTCTTTGCCGTAGCGGAAGGCGAAGCTGACGCGGAGGCTGAAGCTGCCTTCCTTGCCGAGCGACAGGCCGGCACCGTAGCCGGAGATGCTGCGGTAGTTCTCGACATCCGCCGCAATAGGTTGTTCGTTGGCCTTGATCCTGCCGACGTCGTAGAAACCGAACACCGTGAAGTCGCCCTCGAACACCTTGAACCCCGGCCAGATGTAGCGCGCCTCGAGCTGCACGAGGTGCCCGCTGTGGCCCGACGCCTCGCCCACCGGATAGGCGCGCACGCCGCCCGGGCCACCCAAGGACAACCTCTCGGACGAGGTGAGGTTCTTCGACGCCTTCTGGCCTACATAGGCGAGGAGCAGGTTCGCGTTTTCGCTCAACCGCTGCAGCCGCCGCGCTTCCAGGTTGAACTTGTGGAAACTGCCGGCGGTCCTGTGACCGGTGTCGTCCGCCTGCGCGATCGCCGACGGGTCGATGCTCACCCGACCGCGGGTATAAGTCGTGGAATAGGCGTTGAGGCCGCCGGAGAGAATTCCATCGCGCCAGTCGCCGACCAAGCCCAGCTTCGTGGTTCGGATATCACGGAACTCGAGCGCGCCGGTGGCGCCCGTCTTGTCCGTGAGCCGCTTTTCTTCGTAGGAGGTCTGCAAGATGGCGTTGGTATTGCGCGTGCGCACGATTGGGTGGAAGGCGTAGACGCTGCCGACCTCGCCTTCGCCATTGATGTGCTGCGGCGCGAACTGCTTGCCCAGCGTGTAGTCGAACTCCGTGTAG
Source organism: Planctomycetota bacterium (assembly GCA_035649575.1). Classification (GTDB taxonomy): domain Bacteria; phylum Planctomycetota; class UBA1135; order UBA1135; family UBA2386; genus DASVAL01. Next base: position 840 of record DASRJH010000314.1, on the reverse strand, counting down.
CTGAAGCCGAGGCGCGTGCCGTAATAGGTCACCGGGACGAGGTAGGCAACGCGCGCGTACCACATGCCGCTGGACCTGAAGCCGCGGAAGGTGAACTGGTCGCCCCAGCCCAGGGGAGTGTTGACGTTGAGGTTGCCGCCCGTGCGGAATTCGCCCGTGAAGCGGCTACCCTGGTTGTCGAAATCGAGGTAGCCGTCGACGGGGTTGGAGCCCTTGTCGACGTTCACTCGCAGGTCGGCCGCGCCCACGGTGCGGCTCGGCCGGATCTCCGAGATCACCTGCGCCGTCGGCAGGTCGTTGATGAGGAGCAGCGGCCGCTCGAGGCCCGTCTCCGTGATCACGTCGCCCTGCGTCAGGTGCGCGCCGATGATGCCGGCGAGCAGTCGCGTGCTGATGTTCGAGTTCGGGTTACGGTCGAGCTCGAGCTGGCCGACGCGGCCTTCGATGATGCCGATCTGCACGCTGCCGCCGCGGATCGCCTGCTGCGGCAGGTAGGCCTGGGCGAGGAAGTAGCCGCGCGAGCGGTAATAAGCGCGCGCCTTGGTCGCCGCCTCGTTCAGGCCGTCGAAGTCGAGCTCCTTGCCGATGTACTCCTGGACCGCCGTGCGCAGCTCTGCTTCGGTGTAGATGGTATTGCCGGTGAACGTGAACTGCGCCACCTTGACGCGCAGCTTCGGCTGCGCGCCGAGCGCTGGTTTCGGCTCGGGCGGCCGGGGCGCGAGGTCGGGCTCGGACGGCGGCGGCAGCCGGAACGGCTCGCGCGATTGCTGCAGCACCTGACCAGCGTCGGGCTTCTGCTGCGCGAGCGCGAAGCCGGACAGCGAAAGAATCGCCAGCGCG
>DASRJH010000313.1:0-7157 GCA_035649575.1 Planctomycetota bacterium | reverse complement strand
CCGGTCACGTCGTTTCGACGACGGCGCGGTCGGGCGGCGATGCTGCGGTCGACCTGCTCGCACCCGGGATGGTCGACGCGGTGACCGAGGCGCTGCAGCCGGAGTTCGTCCTGCACCTCGCGGCCATGGCGCGCCTCGCCGATTGCGAGCGCGAGCCCGCGCTCGCGCAGCGCACGAATGTGTGGTTGCCGGGACAGCTCGCGCAGCGGTTCGGCAGCCGGTTGCTGTTCGTGTCGACCGATCTCGTGTTCGATGGACGGGGTGCGCCCTACGGCGAGTTGTCCGCGGTGGCGCCGCTGTCCGTCTACGGCACGAGCAAGGCGCAGGGCGAGGAGCGGGTGCGTGCCCACGGGGGTCGCGTCGTCCGCCTGCCGCTCCTGTTCGGTCCCGACGAGAAGGGGCGCGGCGCGACGGCGTCGCTGCAACAGGCCCTGGCCGCGCGCGAGACCCCGCCGCTGTTCACGAACGAGTATCGCACGCCGCTGCACGTCGCCGATGCGGCGCAGGCGCTGGCCGCCGCCGTCGTCGACGCCGATGGCGCTTGCATCGCGCATCTGCCTGGTCCCGAGCGCATCTCGCGGTGGGAGCTCGCGCGGCGCTTCTGCCTCATGCACGGTCTCGACCTGTCGCTGCTGCGCCCGGTCGAGTGCCAGGACGGATCACGCCCGCGCGACGTGTCGCTGGCCGGAACCTGGCAGGCGGGCCGTTCGCTCGAGGCGATGCTGGCCGACGCCCGAACGCCATGAACCTCGTCTCTCGTCGCGTGCTCGTGCCCGTGCACCTGTTCGGGGCCGGTGCGCTAGCGGCCTGCACGCTGGCCCTCCCGCGCGGCCCCGCACCGTCGCGCGACGGCGAACGAGCCGTGCAGCGCGATCGCGAACTGGTCTTGCCGCAGCGAAGCCCGAGCGCGCTGCCGGGCAGCCAGCTGCTGGCGCAGCTGCGCACGCTGTCGCTCGCTGAACGCGAAGCGAACGTGTGGCGCGAGTTCGAGGCCGGCAACGTGCCCGTGTTCCTCGGCAAGCTCGTGCCGGTGCAGGTCGCGGCCACGGTGCAAGGACGCCGCCGCACCGCGACCTTCTGGTGTGCTACCGACTACTTCGGGCTCGGCCACGACGAGGACTGGTTCCGCATGCCGGTCACGTCGCAGCTCGCGCAGCGCATCGCCGACCGGTGTCGCTGTGTGCTGCCGACGAGGGCCATGGTCGACGCGATCTGGGTCAAGGCTCCCCTCAAACTGACGCCGCACCCGTTCCATCCCGCGTCACACGACATCGTGTCGGTGGCTCTGTTCTACGAACACCACCTGCGCATCGAAGCCCAGCGTGACGGGCGGCCGCGGGACCTGCTCGTGGCGGGCATCAAGAAGGACATCGTGAGCTCGGTGTTGATCGAGGACTGGCCGGGCCGCGTCCTCATCTACGGCTGGCATCGGCCCGACGGTTCGCCGATCCAGCCGCTGTCGAAGGTGCACACCGACGCCCACGTCGACTACAGCCACGGGCTGCGGCTCGTCGCCGAGGACATGGAAGTCGACGACACCGCGACGACGGTGGCTGCCGTCCTCGCCGATCCCGAGCTGCACGTGCTGCTCAGCGACGAAGGCCCGATCGCGAAGCCGCGCTACCGCCTGGCCGGGTCCACACGCTGAGCCGCGACTAGCGGCGGCGCCGTGCCGGCCGATTGGGCTGATTGCGTTCGTATTCGGGAGGCTGCAGCGCCTCGGCGGGCAGCGCTTGCAGGGCAGCATCGACCTGCTTCACGAGCTCCTCGTTGTTGGCTTCGGTCGCCTTCGCGCGCAGCATCTCCGCGGTCTGCACGGCCGTGGTGCCGAGTCCGTCGACCGCGGCCCCGGCCATCGGCGCCACGTCGAACGCCTGCTGCAGCGCCGCCATCGCAGCGGGCAGCTCGCCAGCGAGCAGCTTCACGCGCGCGATGCCCGCGTGGCCCATCGCGACGTAGTGGGCACCGTCCGTGTTGCCGGTGTTGGTGCCGTAGCGCAGGAACAGGTCGATGCCGCGCTGGTAGGCGGCCAGCGCCGCAGGGCTGTCGTTCTTGCGGCGGTGCGCCTCGGCGGCCACGAGCGAGGCATAACCCGCGAACCAGGGCAGCGCCGGAGAGGCCGATGGCTGCTCGAGGCGGCGCGCATACTCGGCCTCGAGGGCGGCCGGGTCCTTGCGCTCGAGGATGCGGCTGCGCAGACGCTGGTGCAGGCGCGCCGAATCGGGAAAGCGCTGCAGTCCGCGGTCGAGCACGGCATCCGCCTCCGGCGTGCCGAAGAACTGCAGGAAGTCGTAGTGGTGCGCGACGTGCGTGTCGCGGCCGAGCGGGTGTTTGCCGAGCACGGCGTAGGCGGCGTGCACGTCGGTCGACCACGCGGGTGGCCACTCCTTCTTGTCGCGCACGGCGGCCACGATCGCCTCCTGGCGCCCCTCGGCGAACAGCGCGAGCAGCTCCATCGCGAGTTGGCCCGGCGCTTCGGGCGGCAGCTGCGGCGCCGCGGCGATCGCGAGCTCGTAGGCCTGTTCGGTCTTGCCCTGATGGAACGCAGTCACGGCGCGCAGCGCGCCCGCACGCCACCCGGTCGCACCCTGCGCGACGGCGGCCTCGACCTGCCGTTCGGCATCGGCCAGCAACAGCTGTCGGGCCCGCGCGGCCTGGCGCGTGGAACCCGGGCCGACGCCCGCGGTCGTCTGCAATGCCTGCAACAGGCTCGACTCCGCGACGTCGAGCCGCGCCTGCAGGTCGGCGGGGCGCGCGGCGAGGGCCTGATCGCGCGCGGTCGCCTGCGCGGCGAGATCGAGCTTGGCTGCGGCCGCGGCGTAGCTCTGGCCCGCCATCGCCTGCTGCCAACGGCCCGTGTCGATCGCGGTACTCGATTGTGCCATGCCGCGGTGCGCCGTCGCGAGCGTTCGCGCGCGCGTCGAAGTGTCGCCGAATCGACCCAGCGCTTCGACGAGCTGCTTGCGTTCCGTCTGGTCCAGCTGGCTGCGCAGCGTGTCGGCGATCAGATCGACCGTGCCGGGATCCTTGGCGCCGAGCATGCCGGTGCGCGCCTTCTTCGCGAGATCGGGGTCGAGGCCATACGCGGCCTGGCGCAGCAGCTCGATCGGGGCCTGTTCGCCCTGCGCGACCGCGGCCTCGAGCAACGAACGGCGCTGGCTGGCATCGGCCTTCTCGAACACTCCCTCGACTTCCTCGCGGTCTTCGCTGTCGGGGCTCGCGAGCTTCTCCTGCAGCGAGCGGTCGCCCTTCACGACCGGCGGCGCCTGGATCTTGCGGTTCTTGATGCCGTCGTCGATCGCTTTGAAGACCGACGCCGTGTCCCACATGAAGAACACGTCGTAGCTCTCGCTGCCGTCGAGCTCGACCATGATGTGGCGCGGCGCGATGCGCTTGCCGTCGAGGAACTTCTCGTAGACGACCGGCTCGATCGCCATGTGCTCGCCGCACGTCACGCAGCCAAAACGCGGGCACGGGATGCGGCGGCCCTGTTCGTCGTAGTCGCGCGCGTTGTGCCGGTAGACCGACGCGATCACGCAGACGTAGGGTTCGTAGAGCTTCGCGATCTCCGGGTCGCGGTAGCGGATGCCCGCGTAGTGTTCGCTCGCGATCTCGCCGTCCATGTTGACGCAGACGAGCAGCGGTTTCTTCGTCGCCTGCGACAGGCGCAGCGCATCCTGCCACGTGCGCTGCCAGCGGATCTGCACGGGCTTCTGCCAGTCGGCGGCGGTCGGCGCCGGCCACATCTGCTCGGGCACGAGGCCGGGCGGCGCGGGCACGCCTTCCTGGGCCGTGGCGAAGGTGACGCAGGCGAACGCACTGGCGAGGGCCAGAGGCAGACGGCTCGGACGGAAGCGCATCGCGGCGAGGATACCCTACGGCGGGCGGCGTTGGGCAGCGTGGTGTCGGACTCAGGGCTCCTGACCACGCAACACATCCGTCACTTCGCCGCGATGGCGCACGACCCGCGCCGCGCCGCCGTCGACCATCACTTCCGCGGCAGCGGGATGGGAGAGGAACAGGACCGGGCTGAACGTCAGGCCGTAGGCGCCCGCGTGCAGCACCGCGACGAGGTCTCCGGGGGAGAGCTGCGGCAGCATGGCCTGTTCCGCGAACTGGTCGGCCGGTGTGCACAGCGGGCCACCGAGCGTCGTGACGGTGTCGGCGGGAGACCGCAGGGCCGTGGCGTGCGCGAGCAGCGGCGACCGCCGCAGCAGGCTGCCGACGCCGGCCGCGGCCGCGTGGTGGTGCATGCCTCCATCGACGACGACCTGTGTCGTGCCGCCGCTGCGTTTTCTGCGCACGACGCGCGTCAGGTAGACGCCGCTTGGCGCACACAGGAAGCGGCCGAGCTCCACGAACCACGTGCGATCCGCGTGGGCGCGCACGAGGTTCTGGATGCCCTGGCCCGCGGCCGCGAGATCGAACGCCGGATCGCCCGCGAACGCCGCCACACCGAAGCCGCCGCCGACGTCGAGCTCGCGCAGGTGTACGTTGCCCTGCTGTTCCCAACGGATCGCGCGGTCGACCAGCAGCGACGCCTGCTGCACGAACGCGTTCGCATCGAAGACTTGCGTGCCCGAGTAGAGGTGCAGACCCGCGAGGTGCAGGGACGGGTCGTCGCGGATCGCCGCGAGCAGGGACGGTATCTGGTCCTCGTCGATGCCGAAGCGGCTGCTGCGGCCGCCCATGCGCATGCGCGAGCCGCTGAGCTCCTGCGCGAGGTTCACGCGCAAGGCCACGCGCACACGCTTGCCGCGGCGACGAGCAGCGGCCGCAATGCTCGCCGCTTCACCCTCCGCCTCGACGTGGAAGCAGCCGAGCCCTGCTTCGACGGCCCCTTCGATCTCGGCATCGGTCTTGCCGGGCCCCGCAAAACGCAGGTCGGAAGCAGCGTGACCTGCAGCGCGCGCGAGGTGCAGCTCGCCGAGCGACGCGATCTCGGCGCCGGCACCGGCCTCGCGCAGGCAGCGCGCGACCGCGAGAGAGGGGTTGGCCTTCACCGAGAAGAGAATGTGCACTCGGGGCCCGAGGGCCGCGTGCACGCGCGCGAGCCGCCGCCGCAGCACCGCGGCATCGAACACGTAGAGCGGGGTGCCGTAGCGGTCGGCCAGTTCGCTCGCCGCGATGCCGCCGATGGCGAGGCTGTCGCTCTTGCCGCAGCCGAGCTCGTCGAGGGCACCTTGCCAGGCGGGGTCAACGGACTCGGGAGGCACGGTCGCATGCTACCGGGGTCGCCGTCCCACACGCGAGATTCGCGGCCGTCATGTCCGTCTACCCTGCAACAGCGAGTCCGCGGTAGCATTGGCTCGCGGCAAAGGAACCAGGTCGTCCCATGAACTCACGTCTGACACGAGTCTCGTTCTCGCTGGCCCTGACACTCGTTGGTGCTTCGTGGGCGGAGATCCCCGCTCAATGTTCGACGCAGTGGCTGCCGGGGCAGGGCTTGGCCGGCACGGACGGACAAGTCCTGGCGACGACCGTGTGGGATCCCGACGGAATCGGCCCGATGCAACCCGTGCTGGTCGTCGGCGGCTCCTTCTCGATCGCGGGCTCTGTCCACGCCAGCAACATCGCCGCTTACGATCCGGTCTCTGGTGCCTGGTCGGCGCTCGGGCTGGGAATGAACGGCAGTGTCCGGGCCCTGATTGCGCGGCCGAACGGGGAGCTCGTGGCGGGTGGGGACTTCACTTCGGCGGGGGGCGCGAGTGCTTCTCGCATCGCGCGCTGGAATGGCACGAGCTGGTCGGCGCTGGGTAGCGGAGTGTCGGCACCGTTCCCCGAGATCTATGTCGCGGCCCTGACGACGCTGCCGAACGGGGACCTCGTGGCCGGTGGGCGCTTCACTTCGCCGGGTTCCTGCATCGCGCAGTGGAATGGCACGAGCTGGTCGGTCCTGGGTAGCGGAGTGTCGTCACAGATCGGCGACCTCTTCGTTTCTGCCCTGACGACGCTGCCGAACGGGGACGTCGTGGCGGGTGGGCAATTCACTACGGCGGGGAGCGTGACTGCTTTCTTCATCGCGCGGTGGAATGGCATGAGCTGGTCGGCGCTGGGTCCGGGATTCCCCTCGGGAATTGGCGGCCGGGTCCAAGCCCTGACGACGCTGCCGAACGGGGACCTCGTGGCCGGTGGGCGCTTCACTTCGCCCGCGCGCTGGGATGGCTCGAGCTGGTCGGCGCTTGGTGGCGGAGTGTCGTCAGGGTTCGGCGACACCTATGTCTCCGCCCTGACGACGCTGCCGAACGGGGAGCTCGTGGCGGGTGGGCTCTTCGGTTCGGCGGGGGGCGTGAACGCCGTCAACATCGCGCGCTGGAATGGCACGAGCTGGAGCGCGCTGGGTTCGGGAATGAACGGCAGCGGTGTTGTTGGCGCCCTGACGGCGCTGCCGAACGGGGACTTGGTGGCGGGTGGGACCTTCACCTCTGCGGGGGGCGTGACTGCCTACCGCCTCGCGCGCTGGAATGGCACGAACTGGTCAGCGCTGACTTCGGGAATGGACAGCCTTGTCTACGCCCTGATGGCACTGCCGAACGGGGACCTCGTGGCGGGTGGGACCTTCACGTCGGCGGGGGGCGTGAGTGCTTCCAACATCGCGCGCTGGAACGGCACGAACTGGTCGGCGCCAGGCTCGGGAACGAACGGCATCGTCTACGCCCTGACGACGCTGCCGAACGGGGACCTCGTGGCCGGCGGGTTCTTCACTTCGGCAGGGGGCGTGAGTGCTGCCAACATCGCGCACTGGAATGGCACGAACTGGTCGGCGCTGGGCTCGGGAACGAACGGCACTGTCTACGCCCTGACGACGCTGCCGAACGGGGACCTGGTGGCCGGTGGGTTCTTCACTTCGGCGGGGGGCATGAGTGCCGCCAACGTCGCGCGATGGAATGGCACGAGCTGGTCGGCGCTGGGTACGGGAGTGGACAACTGGGTCCAAGCCCTGACGGCGCTGCCGAACTGGGACGTAGTGGCGGGCGGGTTGTTCACTTCTGCGGGGGGCGTGAGTGCTCCCTACATTGCGCGGTCGAATGGCACGAGTTGGTCGCCGCTCGGAGCGGGGACGAATGGCGTCGTGTTCTCACTGACAGTGCTGCCCAACGGGGACGTCGTGGCGGGTGGCGCTTTCTCGAGCGCCGGAGCTGTGAACGCCAGCAACA
>DASRJH010000312.1:0-5561 GCA_035649575.1 Planctomycetota bacterium | reverse complement strand
GTACACGTCGACTTCGCCGAGGCGCACGCGCTGACCCGTGCGGAGGCCGCGTCGCTGCGCGAGGCGCTCGCCGACGAGCGCGCCGTCCCTGCGCGCCTTCCAGTCCGCCACCGAACCGTCGAGCACGTCGAGCTCGTAGAGCTTCTCGAGCTCCGCGGCCGAGACGCCGTGCAGCGTCACGAGGTCGAGGTTGGAGCGGCACGAGTTGATGAAGACGAGCGTCGGCAGCACGGCCGCCACGCCGGGCACTGCGAGGATGTCGCGCTCGTAGCGCACGGGCAGTTCCGAGGTCAGCGGACAGAACCGGCTGTCCTGGAACACGACGAGCACCGGCTGCGCCGAGCGCGCGGCGAGATCGGCGACGCCGTCGTCGACCGTGCGCACGAACGCGAACAGCGTCATCGCGAGCGTCGTGCCGAGCAGCGTCAGCAGCGAGCGCATGCGCGCGCGCAGCGTCGTGCGCGCCACGTAGGGCAGGAACGCGAGCAGCTCACGCATGGTGGGCCTCCGCCGCGACGATGCGGCCCTTGTCGAGGTGGACGATGCGGTCCGCGGCCGCCGCAGCGAGCGGGTCGTGCGTGACCATGACGAGCGTCTTGCCGAACTCGTCGACCAGGCGCCGCAGCAGCTCGAGCGTCGCCGTGGCCGCGGCGCGGTCGAGGTTGCCCGTCGGTTCGTCGGCGAACACCGCGACCGGGTCGGCGACGATCGCGCGCGCGATCGCGACGCGCTGCTGCTGCCCGCCCGACAGCTGCCGCGGCAGGTGGTGGGCCCGGTCCGACAGGCCGACCGCGGCGAGCGCCGTGCCGACCTTGCGTTCGCGGTCGCTTCGCGACAACCGCAGCAGCAGCAGCGGGACCTCGACGTTCTCGTACGCGGTCAGCACCGGGATCAGGTTGTACTGCTGGAAGACGTAGCCGACGGCGCGCGTGCGCCATCGCGCGAGCTTGCTCGGCGACAGCGCCGAGACCTCTTCGCCCGCGACGAACACGGTGCCCTGCGTCGGACGGTCGATGCCTGCGAGCAGGTGCAACAGCGTGGTCTTGCCGCTGCCCGACGGTCCCATCAGGCACACGAACTCGCCTTGTTCCACGGTGAAGTCGAGGTCCGCGATCGGAGTCACGTCCTCCGAGGTCGAACGGAACGTCTTGGTCACTCCGCGCAGTTCGATGAGGCTCATCGGCCCCCCCCGGTGACAAGCTGCTCGCGGATGCTCTCGCCGTCCACGACGGCGACCAGCACGACCTTCTGCGTGACGGACAGCTCGCCGCGCACGACGACGTCGTCGCCCTGTTCGTGCACGACCTGCACCGGCACGGCGCGCGCGCGTTCGCGACTCGGGTCGAACACGAACACGGCGTCACCGCGCAGCGCGGCCTTGGGCACCATGAAGGCAGCGACTGCCGTGGGCACGGTCTCGCCGCCGAGGAAGCGGGCCCGGCAGAGCGTCTCGGGACGCAACAGCGGCGGCGGATCGAGCAGCTGCACCTTGACCTGCAGCGTGTTCTTGAGCAGATCCGACTCCTGCTGCAGACGTTGCACGACGCCGCGGATCACGGTGCTGCCCGTGACCTCGCTGCGCAACTCGACGCCCTGGCCTTCGGTGATCGATCCGATCGAACCGAGCGGCACGTCGATGCGGGCGCGCAGGCGCTTCGGATCGTAGAGCAGAAGGATGGCGTCCCCTTCGGGTCCGACGGAAGCACCCGGTGCGGTCAGCAGCCGCAACACGACACCGTGGACGGGCGCACGCACCGTCGCCCATGCGAGCTCGCGCTTGCTGATGTCGCAATCGGTGCGCGCACTGGCCACCGCGGCGCGGGCCTTCTCGACGTCGGCCTTCGCGATCGCTACCGCACCTTCGAGATCGACGGGCTTCTCGAGCAGTTCCCTGGCCAGCGCGAGCTTCGCCGTCGCAGCGGCGAGTTCGCGTTCGAGACCCTGCACTTCGGCGTTGGCGGTCGATACCGCGGCGTCGGCGGCTGCCGCGGCGGCGCGCGCGCGTTCGAGCGCGAGCGGAGGATGGTCGCCGAGCACGTGCAATTGCTCATGAGCAGTCAAGGCCGCGGCGGCGGCGCGCGCGTCGGCGCCAGCGCGCAAAACGCCGCTGCGCGCCATCGCGAGGCGCGCCCCTTTCTCGGCCACCTGTGCGGTGGCTTCGAGCGAAGCCGCCCGGGCCTCTGCCCGCTGGGCCAGACGCGCCTGCGCAAGCTCGTGCGCCGCGACCGCTGCGGTGACCATGGCTTCGCGTTCGACGAGCATCGCAGTGGCGCGGTCGCACGCGGCCTGCAGCGCGGCACTCGCCAGCGTCGCGATCACGGTCTCGCTGCCTTTCACGGCAGTCCCTTCGAGCACGGCGATCGACTCGACGCGGCCGGCCACGAGCGGCCGCACGGCCACGGCGAACGGATCGGCTTCGACCCAGCCGACGGCTTCAGCCAGGGTCGTCGCGGCGCCCGGCGCGTTCGCTGCGCGCACGGATGCCATCGGCACCTGGCGCACCGACCGCAGCAGCGGCCAGACGAACGTGGCGCCGACGGCGAGCAGCAACAGCACGGCAGCCGCGGCGAGCAGACGTGGCCCCAACGGTCGCGGCGGCAGCGCGGTGCGTTGCTGCTCGATGTGCAGGGCTGACAGGTCGACGTGGCTCATGACCCGCTCCCCGCGAGAGGCCAGCCGTAGGCGACGGCGCGTTGTACGCGAGCCCGCACGAGTGCTTGCGTCGCCGTGCGATGCTCCATCGTGTCGCGAACGACCATCGTCGCGGCCTTCGCGAAGCGATCGAACGCCTCGATCTCGACCTGCAGCGCGAGCCGCGCCGTGGCGAGGTCCTTCGTGCTCGCGCGCAGACTCAGGCTCGACGCGGTCTCGCCTGCCGCGGCGGCCGCGAGCTCGCGTTCGGCCTGGTTCGCCGCGTTGCTCGCTTGCACCCAGACGGCACCGAGCGTGGCGCGCGCGGCCTCGCGGCGTTCGCGCGCGGCCTCGGCCCGGCCCGCCATGCCGATCGGCACGCGCAGGATCGCCATCGCCTCGAGCGAGCCGCCGCGCAATGGGAACTCGGGGCCCAGCATCAGCGACGGATACTGGTCACTGACGGCCGCGCGGAACTCGGCATCGGCGACGCGGAACCTTGCTGTGGCCAGCGCGAGATCGGGTCGCGCGAGCACGGCGGCGTCGGTCGCTTCGGGCTGCTGCAGCAGTTCGGCATCGGACGCGGCGAACTCCACGCGCGTGCCGGCCGGAAGACCCAGCAGGTTCCGCAGCGCCGCGCGGTTTGCTTCGGTCTCCTTGGCAAGCTCGAGCGTTTCCGCGGCGGCGCGCGCCTGCGCCGCGCGCACCTGATCGGCCGCGATCGGCGACGCGAGCCCCGCCCGTTGGAACGCGTCCGCGTCGGCTGCGAGATCGGGCACCGACAGCGAGCGCAGCGCGGCATCGAGTACGAAGGTCTCCGCAACTGCCGCCGTGATCTGCCAGCGGCTGGCCGCGAGGCGCGCGACGGCTTCGGCGGCCGCGGCGTCGGCGACCGCGGCCGCACCACCGCGCGCCCCGAGCCCGAGCAGCGCGATGGGGTCGAGCATCACCGCGAGCATCTCGTCGTCGCTGCGATACTCGGACTGCAGTTCGAGCGGCTGCGTGACCGCACCGGCGGCGCGGGCTTGTGCCTCGAGCGCCAGCAGCTCGGGATTCTGGCGCATGGCCGCGGCCAACGCCGCGGCGAACGTGAATGTGCCACCGCGGCGCTGCGCCGCTTCTGCGGCCACGGTGCTCGCGTCGGCGTCGTCGGCCACATAGGCGACGCAGCCGGCCGCCGATGCACCGGCGAACAAGATGATCCAAGGTGAGTACATACAAGCCTCTGAACAACAACCGCAACAGCAGAAGACGTTGCCGCGCCAATGACAGGACACTGGACGCAGCCCGTGATTCCGGGCGTCGCTCAGAGGAGCAGGACCGTGCTGGCGCGTAGCGCCGTTCGCTGGTCGGTGCGCGGCGGGCCCGTGTCGTGTGGCCACTGCCATTGCGGCCAGCTGCGCGTCGAGAGGTCGCAACGCACCTTGGCGGGCTCGATGGCGGCGACGTTCGGCACGTGATCGGCCGCCGCGCGTGGCGCGGGCGCGAGCTCCACGTCGAAGGCGAGATCGACACAGCAGCCCGGTTCGCAGGTCCGTCGCTGCCTGGCCGGACCAGGCTCCTGCCCTGGAGCGGCAGAGTCTCTCGCGTGAGAAGACGCACGCTTGGCGCGCGCGTGCTCACGGCAGCAACACGAATCGCAGTGGTCGCGCAGCACCGGGTTCGCTGCGGCGCGCGCGCAGCATTGTCCCGTGCAGACCACGAGGTGGGAGCGATGGCTGAGGCCGAGGCAGAACACGAGCGTCAGTGCTGTGAGCACGACCCACGTGGTCCTGCGCCATCCTGGTTCGATCGAGTGGTGCGCCATCCAACTGGTTCGCGGGCCGTAGGGTCCGACTGAATGCGTAGGATGTCAAGGGAGGGCGCCATTGCCAGCTACGCCATTGGGCGCAAGCGGACGATTCCGCGCGGGGCGGGGTGTCGCTGCGGCGACCGCGCGCTGGCCTTCCCGCACCTCGCCGCGGGTCCGTTCCTGCGGTCCCATCGCAAGTCCGTTCCACCCCTCGATCGCCATGCGGATCCTCCTCGCTGTCTGCGTCGTCGTGCCCTTGTCCCTGTCTGCCCAGACCACGGTGCAGACCTCGGTCTCGCTCTCGACAACGCGACGTGGAGCTGGACGACTCCCGTGACGACGGTCGGCACGACCCACGTGCAGTTCCTGCCGATCGCGGACCAGGGCGGCGCTCTCGTGCTGCGCGCGAGCAACGGAGTGCGGATCGACCTCGTGCACTGAGTCTGGTCGCCCTGCGGGCCACCAAACTCAGTCGATGCTGCGGCGCCGCAACGCGCGGGGCGTCTCCAGCGGAAGACGCATCCGGCCGCGCTGCGGCGCCGTTGCATGCCTGGAGGCTGGCTGTCCCTAGCTTGTCAGGCCGCGGAATGCCCTCGGCGCGCCCGACCGGCGGTGCGTAGCATCCGGGCTCCCATGCGCAACGCCCGGATCGCCGCGTCCCTGTTCTTCGCCGTCGAGTTGCTGGTGCCGGCCGTTCGGGCCCAGGTGCAGAGCCCGGTCGCCTTCCTCGGGCACGAGATCGGAGCCGACCATCAGCTCTGCAACTACACGGACCTCGCGCGCTACTTCCGCGCAATCGAGAAGAGCACGGATCGCATGCGGCTCGTCGACATCGGTCCGACGAGCTACGGCCAGCGCATGCTGATGGCGGTGATCACTTCGCCACAGAACCACGCGCGGCTCGAACGCCTGCGCGCGATCAGCCAGCAGCTCAGCAAGGGCCGCGGCATCGACGCGACGCAGGCGAAGGCGCTCGCCGCCGAAGGACGCGCGTTCGTGTGGATCGACGGGGGTCTGCATGCGACCGAAGCGATCGCGGGCCAGAACATCATCGAGCTCGTCTGGCAGATGACGTCCAGAGACGACGCCGAGGTGCGGCGCATCCTCGACGAGGTCGTGCTGCTCGTGTGCCCGGTGA
>DASRJH010000311.1:0-29615 GCA_035649575.1 Planctomycetota bacterium | reverse complement strand
TCCGAGGCTCGGGGTCGGCGAGAGCTACAGCTACGTCAGCTACTGCCCGATCGCGACGCCGTGGGGCACGATGGAAGGCACCTACACGTTCGAACGCGACGACGGCAGCCGCTTCCAGGTGCGCATCGGCAGGTTCTTCCTCGTGCCCTCCGCGCCGCCGCTGACGCTCGAGACGCCGCAGCGTTGAGTCGCCTGAGAGGCGACTCGCGCAACGCTGCTGATCTTTGCGACGCCTCGACGCGGGGATGCAACAACGGCGAAACACGCAGCCAGCCCGCTGCGGCGTCGGGGGCCGGCTCGAGAAGAGGCGACGCGTGAAGCGCGCCACGGTGACTGTGCCGAGCGCTTGCTAACACGAGCGGCTGTCCCTACGTCTCTTGTCCCGTCGCCGTGGTCGACCAACCGACATGGCGGTGACACGAACGCATGGTCAGGCCCGACAGTCTGAGTCCGTGGGCAGACCTGGTGCCACAGGCGCAGCGCGGCGACCGCGAGGCGCGCGCAGCCCTGTACACAGCGTTCGCGCGCACCGTGCACGCGATCGCGCTCGCGCACGTCGGCGCGCAACATGCGGACGACGTGACCCAGGAGGTGTTCTGCTCGGTGTTTGCTTCGCTGGCGACCCTGCGTGATCCGGCTGCGTTGCCGGGATTCGTGTGCACGAGCGCGCGCAACGCCGCGCGCGACCTGCTGCGTCGCCATCGCCGCACGCCGCCGCGCGTGGCTGCCGACGAACTGACCGCGACGGGACCTTCCCCGGCTGCGCTGGCCGAGCAGAAGGAACAGGCCCAGCGCGTGCTCGCGTGCATGCAGGCGTTGCCCGAGGCCTATCGCGAGACGCTCGCGCTGCGCCTCGTCGCGGGCTTGTCGGGGCAGGAGATCGCCGAGCGCACCGGGCTCACGCACGGCTCGGTTCGCGTGAACCTCACGCGCGGCATGGCGCTGTTGCGGCCGTTGTTGCAGGAGGCGGGTCTGCCATGAGCACACACGACGACTACCTGCTCGACCCCCGGGCCACGCCGGATCCGGAAGTGCAGGCGCTCGAGCGCGCGCTCGCGCCGCTGCGCTGGCGCGAGGTGCCGTTGCGTGAAGCGGAGCCTCTGCGGCCGATGAAGAAACCGAGGCGGCTGTGGCCGTGGCTGCTCGCGGCCGCGCTGCTCGCCGTCACGGTGTCCCTCGTCGCGACGTGGGGGGATCGCGGTCTGCATCCGGACGCGGCGGCGCGTTCGTTCGTGGCCAAGGCCAGCGAACTGCGCATCCCGCTCGGCGAGCTGGCCGAGATCACGCTGCGCCCGGGCAGCGAGCTGCAGTTCGTACACTGGCGCGAGAAGAAGGAGGCGTTGTTCGCGCTCACGCGTGGCAGCCTCGAAGCGAAGGTCGTGGCGCCGCCCGTGGTGCCAGTCGGCTTCTTCTGCGTCGACACACCGCGCGGGCGTGTCATCGACCAGGGTTGCCGCTACGAGCTCGAGCTGCGCGACGACGGCCAGGTGCACGTGCGCGTGATCGAGGGTGCAGTCACGTTCGCGGCAGCCGCGCGCACGGCTTTCGTGCCGGCCGGCGCCGAAGTCGACGTCACCGCAGCCGGCCCGCAGATCCCGCTGTTCAAGGACGTGCAGCCCGAGCTCATGAAAGCAGTGCGCGAGTACGAAGCCGCGCTGACCCCCAAGTCGACGTTCGACATGCGAGGGATGTCGGTCAAGCTGGTGCTCGCCGCGGCGCAATCGCCGCGCGACTCGCTGGCGCTGTGGCACATGTTGAGCGACCCCGAGCCCGCCTTCTGCGAGCAAGTCGAAGCCCACCTGCTCCAGCTCGTCGGGTCGCCCGACGGCGGCAAGAGCAAAGGCCAGACATTCGACCCCGCGGAGTGGCTGCCGTATCTGCGCCTCTCGGCGTGGCAACAATGACGCGCTTGCCGCTGTGGTGCGGCCTCGATAGGTTCGTCGTGTGCCCACGATCCTGCTCGGCGAACGGCCGCTCCCGCTCGTGACCCTGATCACGCTGAGTCGCCCCGGCGCACGCATCGGCCTGTCGCAGAAGGTCCGCGCGAAGATCGCGAAGAGCCGCGCGGTCGTCACGAAGGGTGTCGCGAAGGGGGCCGCGCTGTACGGGATCAACACGGGCTTCGGCAAGCTCGCCGGCGTGCGCATCCCCGACGAACAGCTCGGTCAGTTGCAGCGCAACCTGCTGCTGAGCCATGCGACCGGCGTCGGCGATCCGCTGCCGCAGGAGCAGAGCCGGCTCGCGTTCGCGCTGCGCATCCACAACCTGGCACTCGGCTTCTCGGGCGTGCGCATCGAGACGCTCGAGCAGGCGATGGCGTTGTGGAACGGCGGCTTCCTGCCCGTGATCCCGGCGCAGGGCTCGGTCGGCGCGTCGGGCGATCTCGCGCCGTTGAGCCACATGGCGCTGCCGCTGATCGGCTGCGGCGAGGTGCACGCGGGTGACGAAGTGATCTCGGGCGCAGAGGCGCTGCGGCGGCTCGGCCGCGAGCCGCTCGAGCTCGCGTGCAAGGAGGGCCTCGCGCTCGTGAACGGTACGCAGGTCATGACGGCGATCGGATGCCTGGCCCTGCATCGCGCGATCCTGCTCGCGAAGGTGGCCGACATCGCGTGTGCGATGACCGTCGAAGCACTGCGCGGCAGCGAGAAGCCGTTCCAGGCGCGCCTGCACGAGCTGCGGCCGCATCCGGGCCAGCAGGCGACGGCCGCGAACCTCTGTGCGCTGCTCGCGAACAGCAAGATCATGCCGAGCCACGCGAACTGCACCAAGGTGCAGGACGCCTACTCGATGCGCTGCGCGCCGCAGGTGCACGGGGCCAGCAAGGACGGCATCCGCTACGCGCTCGACGTGCTCGTCACCGAAGCGAACTCGGTCACCGACAACCCGCTCGTGTTCCCTGGTGGGGATGTCGTGAGCGGCGGCAACTTCCACGGGCAGCCCGTGAGCCAGGCGATGGACTTCCTGAAGATCGCGGTCAGCACGCTGGCCAACATCAGCGAACGCCGCATCGAACAGATGGTCAATCCCGACATCTCGGGGCTGCCGCCGTTCCTCGCGCGCAATCCGGGTCTCGAGAGTGGGTTCATGATCGCGCAGGTGGTCGCCGCGTCGCTGGCCAGCGAGAACAAGACGCTCGCGCACCCGGCCAGCGTCGACACCGTGCCGACGTCGGCCAACCGCGAGGACCACGTGTCGATGGGGGTCACGGCCGCGCGTCACGCGGGGCTCGTGGTCGCGAACACGGCGAAGGTGCTCGGCATCGAGGTGCTCTGCGCGGCGCAGGCGCTGGACCTCGGCGAACCGCTGCGGCCCGGCGTCGGCGTCGCGGCCGCCGTCGCGGCCCTTCGCAAGCGCATCGCAGGGCTCGACGGCGATCGCCAGCTGGCCCCCGATCTGGCTGAGGCCGAGCGACTGGTGCTCGACGGCTCGCTGGTCGAGGCGGTCGAACAGAAGGTGGGCGTGCTCGCGGTGTGAGCGGGTCATCGCCGCGGCGAAGACAACACGCTGGCCGCGACCCCGGCGACGAACACCGTGCCGGCGCCGACGGCGCCATACCACAGGCCGTCGAGCGGCGAGGGAGCCAGCAGGCCCGGCACGCCGAACTTCAGCGCAAGGTCGACCGCGACGCCGGCGACGAGGCCGATCAGCGCATGACCCTCGCGCACGCGCGAGGTCAGCGTGCCGAGCGCGAACAACCCGAGCAGCAGGCCCAGCGTCAGCGCGGCGATGCCGAGCACTTGCTCGATGACGGTCCTGCCGTGCAGGCCGAGGCCGCTCGCGCCGACGGCGATTTGCAGCCCGCCGAACAGCAGCGTCGCGCCCTTCGCGAGGCGCAGCGCGCTCGGGTGGTCGGGCGGCAGGCCGCGCAACGGCAGCACGACGTCGTTGACGAGCGACGACGCGCACGAATTCAAGGAGCCGCTGAGCGCCGCCGCGAACACGGCGCCGACCACGAGGCCGCGTACGCCGTCCGGCGTGTGGTGCACGATGAAGTCGACGAACACGTCGTCCCCGGTCGCGAACGGCGTTGCCGGCGGCGACGCTGCGTAGAAGACCGCGAGGCCGACGCCGAGCACGAGGAAGAACGCGAACTGCAGCAGCACGACGACGCCCGACAGCAAGAGCGCGAGCGCCGCCTGCTGCTGCGAACGTGCGGCGAGGTAGCGCTGCACGATCATCTGGTCGACGCCGTGGCTGCCGAGCGACAGCACCGCGCCGCCGATCAAGCCGGTCCAGAACGTGTACTTCGACGTCAGGTCGAACGAGAAATCGAAGACGCGCCCCCGCTCGCCGAGCGCTGCGATCACGTCGCCCGTGCCGCCGGGCAGCGCCGCGAGCAGCACGGCGAACGCGGCGAACGCGCCGGCCATGTACACACCGAACTGCAGCACATCGGTCCACACGACGGCGCGCATGCCGCCGGCCCACGTGTAGACGAGTGCGACCGTTCCCATGATGGCCACGGCGGTCGTCAGGTCGATCGGCAGCAGCAGCTTCAGCACGAGCGCGGTCAGGTACAGCCGCAAGCCGTCGCCTAGCGTGCGCGTGACGAGGAAGATCACGCTCGCGAGCTTGCGCACGCCGCCACCGAAGCGGTGCGCGAGCACCTCGTACGCGGTCATCACCTGGCCGCGGCAGTAGAGCGGCAGCAGCCACGCGACGACGACGAGGCGCCCGACGACGTAGCCGAGCGGCACCTGCAGGAAGCGCAGGTCGCCGGTCGAGCCCTTCAGGCCGCCGCCGAACGCGAGCCCGGGCGTCGACAGAACGGTCACCGCGCTGGTCTCGGTCGCGACGATCGACAGCAAGAGCGCCCACCACGGCAAGTCGCGCGCGCCGAGCAGGTAGTCACTGGCTCCCCCTGTTCTCCGGCGGGTCGCGAAGCCGACGCCGAGCACGCAAGCGACATACGCGATCAGGACGGCGAGGTCGAGCGAGCCGATGGACATGAGGGGGCAACGGCGCAGAGAGCTATACTCGCGCCGCCCGGTCATGACCAAGCCCGATCTCGCGACGCTGACCACGGAGACGCGCAATCCGCGCACGGCCGATCTCGATGCGATGTCGACGCCCGACCTCGTGGCGGTCATGAACGACGAGGACCGCAGCGTCGCCGAGGCCGTGCGCGCCGCGTTGCCCCGCATCGCGGCGGCCATCGACGAGATCGCAGAACGCATGCGCAAGGGCGGGCGCCTCGTCTACTGCGGGGCCGGCACTTCGGGCCGGCTCGGTCTGTGCGACGCGGCCGAGTGCCCGCCGACGTTCTCGGCGCGGCCCGATCAGGTCGTGGCACTCATGGCCGGCGGCGCCGGGGCGATCAGCAAGGCCGTCGAAGGCGCCGAGGACACTGAAGCGCTCGGCGCCAAGGATCTCGACGCGATCGGGCTCGGGCAGAAGGACATCGTCGTCGGAATCGCCGCGAGCGGACGCACGCCGTATGTGATCGGCGCGCTGCAGCATGCGCGTTCGGTCGGGGCGCTGACGGTCGCCGTGGTCTGCAACCGAGACAGCGCTGTCGCGGCCGCGGCCGCGCTGCCGATCGAGGTCGTCACGGGCCCCGAGGTGCTCACGGGCAGCACGAGACTGAAGGCCGGCACCGCGACGAAGATGGTGCTCAACATGCTGAGCACCGGCGCGTTCGTGCGCCTCAACAAGGTCTACGGCAACCTGATGGTCGACCTGCAGGCGACGAACCAGAAGCTGATCGGGCGCAGCGTGCGCATCGTGTCGCAGGCGACCGGCTGTGACCTGAGTACGGCCGAACGCGTGCTCGCGGAGTGCGACGGCGAGGTCAAGGCGGCGATCGTCGTGCTGCAGCACCAGGTCGATCCGCCGACGGCCCGCACGCTGCTCCTGACCCACAACGGCAGCGTGCGCGCTGCGCTCGGCTAGTGGGCTCGACCACGCCGCCCAACCCACCGTCCGGCCGTTGGATCGGGCTCGACGCGCTGCGAGGGCTCGCGATCGCGGCGATGATCCTCGTGAACAACCCCGGGGTGTGGGGGTCCGAGTATCAGTACGCGCCGCTGCGCCACGCCGAGTGGCACGGGTGCACGTTCACGGACCTTGTCTTCCCGACGTTCCTGTTCTGCGTGGGCGTCGCGATCGTGCCCGCGCTGCTGAAGAAGTTGCAGCGTGGCGCTGCGCGTGGACCGATCGTGTTGGGCATCGGCCAACGCGTCCTCAGCCTCGTGCTGCTCGGGATGTTCCTGTCTGCGTTCCCGCTCGTCACGTTCGCAGCGGACAAGCGACTGTTCGACCCGCTGCTCACGGTGCGCTTCCCCGGCGTGTTGCAGCGCATCGGCGTCTGCTACGGCATCGCAGCGATGCTGTTCCTGTTCACGTCGTTGCGCACGCAGCGCTTTGTGCTGCTCGGATGCCTGTTGCTCTACTGGCCGCTGCTCCAGTGGTGTCCGACGCCCGACGGCGGCATGCCCGACCTCGACAGCAAGAGCGACCATCTCGCCGGCTGGCTCGATCGCACCGTCTTCGGCGATCACGTGTGGAAGCAGACGCGCGGCCTCTACGACCCCGAGGGCCTGCTGAGCACGATCCCAGCCGTCGCCACGGTTCTGTTCGGCGTTCTGGCCGGGCGCGTGCTCGGCGAAGGCGGCGAGGTCGCGGGCAAGGTCGCGGTGCTGCTGCGTCGCGGTGCCCTGCTGATGGCTGCCGGCGCGGTCTGGGGCTGGTTCTTTCCGCTCAACAAGGCGCTGTGGACGAGCAGCTACGCGGTGTGGACCGCGGGCATCGCGACAACGGGGCTCGGGCTCTCGGTCTGGGCGTTCGAAGTGCGCGGGTTCCAGCGGCTCGCGCACCCGCTGCAGGTCTACGGCAGGAACGCGCTGCTCGTGTTCATCGGCAGCGGCGTGCTCGGCCGCATCGTCGGTTCGCTGTGGCGGGTGACGGTCGACGGCCACAGCGTTCCCGTGAAGGACTGGTTCTTTCGCGAATGCCTGCTGCCGATCGGCGATCCGAAGGTCGCGTCGCTCGCGTTCGCGATGCTCTGGGTGCTCGGCTGGTATGCCGTGCTCGCGATCCTGTTCCGGCGCGGCATCGTGTGGAAGGTCTGACCTTGGCCGCGCCACGACCACGTCTGCCGCGCACCGTCTTCGCGCTCGGTGCGGTCTCGTTCCTGACCGACGTCGGCAGCGAGCTGATCGTGCCGCTGCTGCCCGTGCTCATCACTGCCGTCGGCGGCTCCATGCAGCAGCTCGGACTGATGCAGGGGATCAGCGAGCTCGTCGTAGCGGGCATGAAGCTCGCGGGGGGCTGGCTGGCCGATCACTTCGGCCGCAGGAAGCCATGGATCGTCGCGGGCTACGCGCTGTCGGCGCTGATGCGGCCGCTGTTCGCGATCGTAGCTTTGCCTTGGCAGGCCGTGCTTGTGCGCAGCGCGGATCGCGCCGGCAAGGGGCTGCGCACGGCGCCGCGCGATGCGTTGCTCGCCGAGAGTGTCGCCGCCGACCGGCGCGGCGAGGCCTTCGGCGTGCAACGCGGCATGGACCACGCGGGCGCGCTGGGTGGCGCGCTGCTCGGCAGCTTGCTGTTGTCGCTCGGCTGCGAGATGCGAACGCTGTTCCTGGCCGCACTCGTGCCGGGCCTGTTGTCAGTGTTCGTGCTCGTGACATGGGTGCGCGAGACGCCACACGAGCCTGCTCTTGCAGCAGGCGCGCTGCCGCCGGCGCCCGTGGGCACGCTGCTGCCGTTCTTCGCCGTCGTCGCGCTGACCGCGGTCGGCGGTGCCGTCGATCTGTTCCTGCTCGCGCGCGCGAACGAGCTCGGCATGCCGGCCGCGAGCCTGCCGCTGTTGTGGGCCGTGCTGCACGTGGCCCGCGCCGGGCTGAGCCAGCCGCTCGGCGCCTTGTCCGACCGCCTCGGGCGACGGCGTGTGATCGGCTGTGGCCTCACCGCACACGCGTTCGTGATGGTGGCGTTCGCGATGGTCGAGCAGAGCTGGTGGCTGTGGCCGCTGTTCGCCGCGCACGGGTTGCACGCGGCCTTCACCGAGGGCGCGGAACGCGGCTTCGTGGCGGACCTGACCGGCGCAGGCAATCGCGGCCGCAGCTTCGGCTGGTACAACGCCGTGCAGGGCGTCGCGGCGGGCATGGGACCGCTGCTGATCGGCACCGTGTGGGACGGCGTAGGGGCCCGGGCCGCGTTCCTCTGCGCGGCCGGCGCGACCGTGCTGGCGCTCGGGCTGCTGCCGTTCGTCGTGCGGCGCTCCGCGCACCGCTGACACCGGCAGCACAGCCCGCCCTTGATCGATCCTGCGGCACTCTGCAAAGTGGCCCGCCGTGAGTGTAACGCTCGAGGTCCGCGTGCTGACGTGCGAAGCGGCCGTGCCGGTGCTGCTCGACGAGTTTCGTCAAGCACTCGGGCGGCGCGGCGTGATCAGCTTCGCGACCGGTAACACGTTCGCGCCGTTCCTGCGGGCCCTGGCCGTCGAGCTGCAGGCGGGGCGCATCGCGACCGACTTCCTCGCCACGCACCTCGACGAGTATCTCGGATTCGGGCCGCAGCAGCGCGGCGGCATGGTGCACGAGCTCTGCACCGCATGCCCGCCGCTTGGCTCTATGCTCGCACGCGGCGCGTTTCTGCCCGTGCCCAGCGACGGAGCCGAGGCGAGCCTGAAGGCGCACGCGGCGAAGATCGCGAGCGCGGGCGGCGTGGCGCTGCAGTTCCTCGGCATCGGCCGCAACGGCCACCTTGCGTTCAACGAACCGGGAACTCCGTTCGACCGCGGCCTGCACGTGGCAAGGCTGGCCGAGACGACGCGCGACGACGCGCGCTGGCGGTTCCTGCCGGGCGAGCCGCCGACCCACGCGGTCACTTCGGGGATTGCGACGATCCTCGATGCAAAGCGGATCGTGTTGTGCGCGTTCGGCCGCGCGAAGGCCGACGCGCTGCGAGCGATGCTGCACGGCGAGGGCGGCGCCGTCTGCCCGGCGTCCGCGCTGCGTGGACATGCGCGTGTGCTCGTGCTGATCGACCGCGACGCGCAGAGCGGGATCGACCCGAGACGGGTAGGCTGCGCGCCGTGAACCCGCGTCTTGGCTCCGGCTCTCTCGCGCTGCTGCTCGCGTTGCCGCTCGCGGCGCAGGACGACGTGCAAGCCCTGCTCGCCAGGCTGGAGCTCGAGCAGAAGGCCGGGCAGCTGTTCGTGAGCTGGACCCTCTCGCGCCCCGAGGGCAGCAAGGCGCAGAACCACGAGAAGGTGCTCGGCTGGGTGCGCGACGCCGGTCTCGGCGGGGTGATCCTGAGCCTCGGCACGGTCGAGCACGCGGCGAGCCTGATCCCGAAGCTGCAGGCCGCGGCGAAGGTGCCGCTCCTGCTCGCGGGCGACTTCGAAGGCGGCGTCTGGTTCCGCCTCTCGGGCGCCACGGAGCTCGGCAACCAGATGCTCGTCGGAGCGACAGGGTCGCAAGCACTCGCGGAGTCGATGGGCAAGATCACGGCGCAGGAAGCGAAGGCGCTGGGCTTCCACTGGGTCTTCGCGCCCGTGCTCGACGTCAACAGCAACCCGCAGAACCCGATCATCAACGTGCGCAGCTTCGGCGAGGATCCGGCGCTCGTCGCGCGGCTCGGCGCCGCGTTCGCGCGCGGCGTGCGCAGCGAAGGTCTGGTCGCGTGTGGCAAGCACTTCCCGGGCCACGGCGACGTCGACTCCGACTCGCATCTCGCGCTGCCGACGGTGCCCGGCGACGGCGCGCGTCTGCGCAAGGTCGAGCTGCTGCCGTTCCAGGTCGCGGCGAAGGAAGGCCTCGAATCGGTGATGACGGGACACCTCGCCGTGCCGGGGCTTGGCGAAGCAAGCACGGTGCCCGCGACGTTGAGCAAACACATCCTCGGCGACGTGCTGCGCGAGGAGCTCGGCTTCCAGGGTCTCGTGGTCACGGACGCGCTCGGCATGGGCGGCGTCAAGAACGCGTTTCCGCCCGGCGAGGTCGCGGTGCAGGCCCTGCTCGCGGGCGCCGACGTGCTGCTGATGCCGCCCGATCCGCTCGCGGCGCGCGCGGCCGTGATCGAAGCAGTGCAGTCGGGACGCGTGCCGATGGCCCGGCTCGACGAGGCGGTGTTGCGCATCCTGCGTTTGAAGGCGAGGGTCGGGCTGCTCGCGGGTGGCGGGACCACGGCACCCGACTGGCAGCAGCGTGTGCACACGAAGGCGGCCGAACAGATCGCCGACGAGATCGCCGCGCGCGGTCTCACGCTCGTGCGCGACCGCGGTGGGCTGCTGCCGCTCACCGCGGAAGGCGCCGACCAGACCGTCGCCGTCACGCTGCTCGACAAGGATGAACCGGGCGGCGCGGCGTTCGCGAGCGCGCTCAGGGACATCGCGAAGGCCCAACTGCGCGTGTCGGCCGCGAGCGGGGCCGACGAGATCGCGGCCGCGGCGCAGCGCGTGCGCGGGGCCAAGCGCGTCGTGCTGGCCTTGCACGTCAAGGTCCGCTCCTACTCGGGAGAGATCGGCCTGCCGCCGGCGCTGCGACCGGTCGTCCAGGCGCTGCGCGAGGAACAGCAGGTGATCGCGGTCTCGTTCGGCAACCCCTACCTCGTGCAGCAGGTGCCGGCCGTCGACACCTACCTGTGCGCGTTCGTGTCGACGCAACGCGTCGAAGCCGCATCTGCCGCGGCGTTGCGCGGGCAGGCGCCGATCCGCGGGCGGTTGCCCGTGACGATCCCCGGCGTCGCAGCCGCGGGCACCGGACTGACGGTGCTGCCGGGCAGCAAGGTCGAGGTCTCGACGCCGGCGGCCCACGACCTCGACCAAGCACTGCCGGGAAACCTGCGCGCGCTGCTCGAACGTGCCGTGGCCGAGCGAGCGTTCCCGGGCGCAGTCTGTCTCGTCGCGCGCGGTGGCGAGCTCGTCGCGGCGGTCGCTGTCGGAAAGCTCGGCTACGAAGCGGACGACCCGCCCGTCGCGCCCGACACGCTCTACGACCTTGCGTCGCTGACCAAGGTCTGCGCGACGACCCCGGCGATCCTGCGTCTCGTCGCCGCGGGCAAGCTCTCGATCGACGAGCCCGTGCAGAACTGGTTGCCGCAGTTCACGGGCACCGGCAAGGACCTCGTCACGGTGCGCCACCTGCTCGCGCACAACGCCGGTCTGCCTGCCTACGAACGCTACTACCGCACGCTGAAGGGCAAGGCGGCCATCGCGCGCGCGGCGACGGCCGAAGCTCTGATGAGCGAGCCGGGCGCGGGCGTCACCTACAGCGACCTCGGCTTCGTGCTGCTGATGGCGATCGTCGAGACCTGCAGCGGCGAGCCGTTCGAGGTGTTCGCGCAGCGCGAGGTGTTCGACGCGTTCGGGATGACGGGCGCGCGGTTCGTCCCGACCGACGGTCCGCCGATCGTCGCGGCGCCGACCGAGGAAGACCCATCGCGCGGCGGCATCGTGCGCGGCTTCGTGCACGACGAGAATGCGTTCGCGATGGGCGGCATCTCGGGGCACGCGGGCATGTTCGCGACCGCGCACGACGTGCTGCGGTTTTGCGTCGCGATGCTCGCGGGCGGGCGCTCCGTGCTGCCTCGCGAGCTCGTGGCCATGGCGACCCGCCCGGCCGGCTTCGGCGACGACACGACGCGAGGCCTCGGCTTCCAACTGCTCGCGAGCGGCGGTTACGGCGGCACCACGGTGCCGGCCGGCGCGTTCGGACACACGGGTTTCACGGGCACTTCGCTGTGGTGCGATCCGCAGCACGACCTCTGCGTCGTGCTGCTCAGCAACCGCGTGCATCCGACCCGCGTCAACAACAAGATTCTCGGCGTACGCCGAGCCGTTCACGATCTCGTGCTCGGTTCGCTACGCTAGTTCCCAGGCAGGATCCTGCCTGCGACCCGAAACCCCGACCCCCCGAGGCTTCCCGATGCGCTTGTACCCGACCCTGCTCACGACGCTGCTCTGCAGCCTCGTTCCTCTCACCGCTCAGGACCAGAAGCCGGCGGCCGCCACGCTGCGCGTGCACGTGATCGGTGCGAGCATGAGCGGCGGCTTTCGAGACGGCCCGCTGACCGGCGCCAAGGAGCACGGGGAATCCGTGTCGATGCAGCACCTGCTCAAACAGTGGGTCGGCGATCAGGCGAAGGCGACGACGCACAACACGGGCGCCATGATGGCCATGTTCACCAATGCGCCGAAGATCGGGAAGGACCAGATCGAGGACGCGCTGAAGGCCAACCCGGACATCGTGGTCGGGATCGACTTCCCGTTCTGGTTCGCCTACGGCTTCGTCGGCGGCGAGGAAGAGAAGGCGCGTGAGGCGAAGTTCGACGAGGGCTTGGCCCTGATCGAGAAGCTCAGGATGCCGGTGCTGCTCGGCGATCTGCCGGACATGCAGGGAGCGCAGAAGCGCATGCTGAGTCCGGCCCAGATCCCGTCACCGGAGGTGCTCAGCAAGCTCAACGCGAAGCTGCGCGGATTCGTGGCCGCGCACAAGAACATGCGCCTCGTGCCCGTGTCGACCTTCGTGGCCGGCATGAAGGGCAAGGACGCGACGCTGCCGCTCGCGGACGGACCGTTGCCGCTCGCGCCGGGCGCGTTGCTGCAAGAGGATCGCCTGCATCCGACGCGTCTCGGCATGGCGCTGCTGTGCTTCTGGCTGCAGGATCCGCTGCGCGAGCTCTTCCCGGCCGATCACGCGCTGTCGAAGCAGAAGTGGACGTTCGCGCAGTTCGTCGAGGCCGCGGGCGCCGAGAGCGAGTTGCAGGCGCTGAAGGAAGCTGCGAAGCAACCTGCGGGCGCCACCCCCTCGAAGGACCGTTGAGGGCAGCCACAGGACTCTCCGTGTACGATCTGCCGGCCACCGGCTAGGGCCGGCGAATCACAATAGGCTCAGCGACGCGCGAGCACCTGCGCCCAGACCTCGATGGCCTGCAGCGGCGCCAACTTGGTGCCGAGCAGGTCGCGCTGCCAGCCGGCCAGCGGCACGTCGAGGCGCTTCGCGCCCTCGCCTGCCTGGATCGCGAGGTCTCGGTTGCCGAGGTCGATTGCGAGCAACGCGCCCACCACATACGCGCGCACGTCCTCGCGCGTCGAACCGGCCTCCTGCATCGATCCGCGCATCGCTTCGAGGTGTGCCTTGGTCGCTGTGTGGTCCGCAAGCGTGTCGATGGCGGCGAGGAAGTGCTGCTCGACCGCGAACCGCGCCGCGACCTGCTTGTTGCCGCGGTCGCGCGCGAGCTTCGAGAGGGCCTGGAAGTGCGCGCCGAGACACTCGCGCAGCTTGGCATGCGGTTGGTTGACCACGGCGGCGATCGCCTGTTCGGGTCGCTGCAGTTGCGCGAGCACGGTGCTGAGCAGCACACGCAGTTCGGGGTTCGGCGGATCGAACTGCAGGCCGCCGTAGGCGACCAGCACGGCGTCCTCGTACTTGCTGTCGCGCGCGAGCGCCTCGCCGAGCAGCAGGTAATACTGCGGCTCGTAGGGGCGCAAGGTCAGCGCACGAGCTGCCGTGCGCTGCGCGCCCGCGAAGTCGCGCGCGGCCATCTGTTCCTGCGCGAGCAGTTGATGCCAGCGCGGTTCGAACGGCATCCAGTCCGCCGCGGTCGCGACCGCACCCTGCTTCGGGACCTCGCCGTGCGCGAGAGCGCTCTGGTAGGGGGCGAACAGACAGTTCGCGGCGATCGGCACGATGCCGAGCCCGACGAGCAAGAGGCCGAGCCCCGCGGCGACGAGACGCCGCCAGCCCATGGCCAGCGGCAACGCCGTCACGGGTTGGCCGACGAGCAGCAGCGCAGCGGCGACCGCGGGCGCGTTGCCGAGCGGAGATCGCACGAGCATGAGCAGCAGCAGCACGAACAGCGGCAAGAGCCGCGTCTTGTCGCTCGTGCCACGCTGCAGCGCGCGCAGCGCGAGCCCGAACAGCACGAGCGCGGGCAGGCCGCCGTCGACGAGCAGTTCGAGCCAGTCGTTGTGCGCGGTGCGGACCTCGGTCGGGAACTGGCGGCCGACGCTCGACAGCTCGATCTCGTCCGGGCCGCGCACGCGCGCGTATTGCACCGCGAACTGTCCGGGGCCGTGTCCGATCACCGGGTTCTCGGCGAACAGGCGCGCGCAGCCCTTGTCGATCTCCCAGCGCACGACGAGCGTCGAAGCCTGCCGCTGCGGCGCCGCCGTCGCTTCGGCCGCAGGGCCACGCGGGGCCAACGCGTTGTCGAGCAGGAGGCCGATGGCGGCACCGACGAGGGCGAACTGCAGCGGCAGGAACCCGCGCTCGCGCTGCCGCAGCACCCACCAGAGCAGGAGCCCGACCGGCAGCCCGACGAGGCCCGAACGCGAGTGGTTCACGACCAGGTAGGCGCCGGCCAGCACGAGGGCCGCGGGCTGCAGCCAGCGCCGCGCGGCGCCACCGCGGAACGGACCCGACACGGCGACGACCATGGCGGCCACGGCCGTGAACTCGGACGCGACGTTCAGGTTGCCGAACACCGACACGGGCTCGCGCTCGACGCCGTAGCCCCCGATGTCGCCGAGCCCGGCGCGCTGCAGCAGGCCGAACACCGACGTGGCGACGAGCACGATCGCGCACGGCGCCGCGAACCCGGACGGCGCGAGCGCGCCGAGCCGCAGCACGACCGCGAGCGCGGTCCAGTGCGCGAGACGATAGACGGCGTCCCAGATCTGGAAGGACGGCGTCGTGTCCGCAGTGCCTGCGACGCGCTGCTGCGCGACGTTCACGACCGCGCTGAGCAGCAGCCAGCCGAAGAACGCAAGCCAGAGCCGTTCGCCGGATACGGGTCGCAGCGACTTGCAGCCGAGGAGGCACACACCGGCCAGCACGAGCAGCAACCCCCGGCGCACCTGTTCGAAGTCCGCCCAATACGGGTGGAACGGCAGCACGAGGAGCGGCAGGAACAGCCACACGAGCCACCGCGGTCCCGAGACCTCGGGAGCGGGGGCGCTCATGCCGGAACGGTCTTGCCGAGATCGAGGATCGCGTCCACGAAGGCTTCGACGCGGAACGCTTCGAGATCGTCCAGACCTTCGCCGGTGCCGATGAACTTCACGGGCACGGGCGTCACCTCGCGGATGCCGAACACGGCGCCACCCTTGGCGGTGCCGTCCATCTTGGCGAGGATCAGACCGGTCACGGGCGCCGACTTCGCGAATTCACTGGCCTGGCGGATCGCGTTCTGGCCCGTCGTCGCGTCGAGCACGAGCAGCGTCTCGTGCGGCGCCTCGGGCAGGTTCTTCTTGACGACACGCACGATCTTCTCGAGCTCGGTCATCAGGTTCCTCTGCGTGTGCAGGCGGCCGGCCGTGTCGAGGATCAGGTAGTCGACCTTGCGCGCGATCGCCGCGGCGACCGCGTCGAACGCGACCGCGGCCGGGTCCGCGCCCGTGGCCTGCTTGACGATCGGGATGCCCGTGCGTGCGGCCCACATCGTGAGCTGTTCGACGGCGGCGGCGCGGAACGTGTCGCCGGCGCCGAGCAGGACCGAAGCGCCCTGCTGCTGCAGGAACCGCGCGAGCTTCGCGATCGACGTCGTCTTGCCCGAGCCGTTCACGCCGACCACGAGGATCACGGTGGGGGGCTTGCCGGCGCGGACCAGCGGCGCCTCACAGTCTTGCAGCATCGCGATGAGTCTCCGGCGCAAGAAGGCCGGCACCTCGGCTGTCTCCTTGATCTCCTTGCGCTTGTAGGCAGCCTTGAGCTCGTCGACGACGCGCGTGCCGACGGGGCCGAGGTCGCTGTTGTAGAGCACCTCCTCGAGCTCTTCGAGCAGCGCCTCGTCGAGCTTCCTGCCCGAGAACAGCCGCGTCAGTCCTGCGGTCAGGACCTCGCGGGTCTTCTTGAGCGCAAGGACCAGCTTGCCGAACACCATGGGGTGCCTTTGGTGTCGCCTAGGTTCCGAGGCCCTCGGTCGCCGCCGCCTCCCGGCTGGCTGCCGGCTGGCTCGGCGGCTGGTTCGGCAAGCTGCGTTCGCGCTCGATGTCGATGCGGATGCGATCGAGGATGCCGTTCACGAACCCGCCCGAATTCGCGGTCGAGTACTTCTTGCCGAGCTCGATCGCTTCGTTGATCGCGACCTTCGGCGGCACGTCCTGGCAGAACATCAGCTCGTGCATCGCCATGCGCAGCACGTTGCGGTCGACGTTCGCCATGCGGCGCAGGTCCCAGTTGCGGGTCACGGACTGCAGCCTCTGGTCGATCTCCTCGCGGTGGGCGAGCGTGCCCTCGACGAGGCGCGTCGCGAACTCGAGCACGTCCGGCTGCCCCTCGCTCTCGTCGGCACAAAGGTCGCGCATCGTCTTGCCGAGCTCCTCCGCATAGCCGGGACCCCGCAGGTCGAACTGGAACAGGACCTGCATGGCGATCTCACGAGCCCGTGTGCGGCGGCGGATGGGGGCGGTCATGGCAAGGAGCGGTTTCCGGTGGAAACTGAGGTGCAAGACTCTAGCGGGCGGGCGCCGGTGATCAACCCGGAGAACCGGGCTTTCCGATCTGCGCGCGCAGGTCGGCCATCGCGAGTGCCGCCGTGGCCGCATCGCTTCCCTTGTTGCCCGCCTCGCCGCCCGCGCGTGCCAGGGCCTGGTCCATCGTACTGCACGTGAGCACGCCGAAACCGAGCGGCACGCCGTCGAGGCCGAGGCGCATGGCGCCCTCGGTGACCCCGTTGCAGACGTGTTCGTAGTGGTCGGTGCCGCCGCGCACGACGGCGCCCAACATCACGATCGCGTCGAACCGCTTCGTCGCCCAGAGCAAGCGGCAGGCCGCCGGCAGCTCGAACGCGCCCGGCACCCAGCAGACCGTGACGTCCTCGTCCTTGACACCGTTTGCGCGCAGGGTCTTCTGCGCGCCGTCGAGCAGCCGTTCGGTCACGATCTCGTTGAAGCGCGACACGGCAATCGCGACGCGGCGACCGCGTCCATCGGGCGAGCCGTCGAGGACATTGGCCATGAGCACACCGTAGCCGCGCGGCTGCGGGCGCGGAAGGAACAGCCCGCGCTGCCTGTTTTCCGCACGTGTCGGCATTCCATTGCGCGAGCACATGCCGCACGATGCGTCGCCCGATGCCCACGACTGTTCCGTTCTGGATCGCGTTCGTCACCACGGTCGTCCTGCTCGTCGCGGCATTGTTCACGGGATGGAGCGGCCGGCGTCGCCTGCACCTGTGGCTCGGGCCGTTGACGATGGTGTGTCTCACGGTCACGATCGTGCTGACCGAGGAGCTCGTCAGCTGCTACGAGTTCCCGAAGGACGTGCTCGCGACGCACCTCGTGTTCGCGAAGGCGGGCGGGCTGCTCGCGTTGCCGGTGATTGTCACGGGGGTGTGGCTGTGGCGCAGCGAGCGCGCGCGCAAGTGGCACCGCGCGTGTGTGCTGGTCTGGCTGGCCAGCGTGGTCGCGGCGACGGGCACGGGGTTGTGGATGTTCGATCACGGCACGTTGCGGGCGAAGTGAAGCTGTGTGTCGGATGTGGTGACCGCGGTTCAGCGGTGCGCGAGGTCGCATTGCCAGTGCCTGGGCGGGACGCGACCGGTGGGCTGTGCTCGACGCGTGTAAGATGACGAACTCGATCAGACGACGAGCGCGCGCCTGAGCGACAAGACGTTGGCCAGACCGATGAGCTACCCACACAGTCCACGTCTGCTGCCCTACGTGGTCGGCGTCGTGCTCCTGACTGTGTTCCTCCTCAGCCAGCGTTGCAGTCGGGAGCCCGATCTCCACCTCGCCTCGAATGAGGAACTGATCAAGCTGATTGCGAAGATGCAGAAGGGAGAGCCACACGACTCCCTCGGCAACCGGGCTGCTGGCGAGCTGGCTTCTCGTCCCAGGAAGGTTGTCGCTTCCGAGTTGAGGTCATTGCTGCAGACTGGCGATTCGAACATGCGGTGTACGACCGCCCACTTGCTGGGCGAGTTCCTGGCAGACACGACGGAGTCACGCCTCGAGGCCGACGCGAGGAAGGAGACGGAGACTTCGTTGCTCGCCCTTCTCGACCAGCCCGACGAGCGTGTTCGGGCAAGTACTCTGTTCGGGCTCGGTCATGGCTGGTCGTTGACGCGTCCCGACAGCGTGCCTGAGCCAGTAGCTGCATCGATCAGGGACCTCATCCAATCCGAGGTCGCGGAAGCGCGCTTCCAGGCCTCGCTGGCCGCCTTCTGGACTGGGCCCGCAGTCGACTCGGTTGCTGAGGTGCTGACGACAAGGCTGCGGACGGAACCTGAAAGCAGCGTCCGTTTCGCCCTCGCCTGCGCTCTCGGGCGGGTTGGGGCAAAGTACGCGCCTGCTGGCGCAGCGTTGGTTGGACTGCTGGACGACGCGGAGGAGGACGTGCGCTTCGCGGCGGCGGGGAGCCTCGGCGATCGCCCGCAGGTTGCGGCCGACGCGATCTCACGCTTGCGTCGCTGTCTCGCGGACGAGTCCGAGGCAACGGGCGTGCGTCGCGCAGCTGCCGAGTCGCTCGTGAAGCTCGTGACAAGCCCCGCTGACGTCGAAGCGGTCCTGCTCGGCGTGCTCGACAGTCATTCGGTGTTTGCCAGCTACCAAGAGCAGCGCTGGCTGGCTGCCCTGGGAAAGCTGGGGGCGCGGGCGCCCAACACCGATGCTGCGCGTGCGGCGCGAGAACGCTTGGAGGCGGCGGCGCAGAGCGAGACGGACAACGACGCATTGGTGGCCGCGAGTTCCCTGGCGAGGATTGCCTGTGCCGAGCGGGACCGGGGCCTCGGAGAGCGTGTGGCTGTTTCTCTGCTGGGGGCGCTCCCGACAGCTCTCTCGGTTGCGCAGGACTATCCCTCGCGCTGGTCAGCCGAGGATGACACATACGAACCGATCATGGAGTCCCTTGTCGATCTCGCGCTTTGGCCGGAGATGCAGGTCGATGCGCTGAAGCTACGTCCCGTGTTCGAAGAGCTGCTGAAGCGCCCGGAGTGGTGGATACGTGAATGGGCCGGCGAGCAACTCGGGCGGCTGGAGTAGTGGCGTTCGCCGGGCCCTTCGGGACTGCGCAACCATCGCCGCCATCGCCAAGGCACTGGGTCATGGCGCGGGCGTGGGCCGAACGGGCTGAAAAGCAACTGCGGCCGCTGAAGGAGTGGGTTCGGCGGGCCGATGTAGACTGGTCGACGATGTAGACTGGCCAAGCGGGAGCAGAAGCCGGCGAGCGGACTACTCGAGCGACAGGTCGTCTGGAGCGCACTGATGGAAACAACCTCACCTCGGGTTCCCTGGTGGCACTTCGCACTGACGGGGCTGGCCATCGTCGTGGTGCTCGGCATGTTGCTCAGCTACGCCATCGGGTGGCTCGTGCAGATCGCCGCCGTCCTGCTGTTGCTCGTGGGGCTGGTGGCCGTCGTGAACCGGCGTCGGCCGTGACTTCGAACGGGATACCAGCGTCGCACCTATGAGCAAACCGAAGCACGGCCAGACCGGTTGTCCGACGTGTGGCCGGCCGCTCGACGAGCACAGTCGGCACCTGCGATTCAAGCTGCCGCAGCCGGTGCTCGAGGTTCCCGCGCACGAGCGCGAGCATCGTACGTGGGGCAACGATGTGTTGATGCAGGTGCAAGGCGTCGGCGCGTTCGTTCGCGTGCTCGTGGCCGTAAGGCTGACCGGTGGCTACAGCGTGACCTTCGGCTCGTGGCTGTCGGTCAGTCCCGATGACCTGCGGCACGCCTACGAGATCTGGTGGAAGCCCGAGTACGCGAGTCTCAGGCTGCACGGCGCGTTGGCGAACATGTTGCCGGGCTGGGAAGCAGAGACCTACGTGAAGCCGCTCGAGACTGCGGTCCTCGACCTCGACGCGGTGCCGTATGCTGTCGCGAGCCCGGACGCGTTCATGCACAAGCTGCTGCACGACGAATGGTCGCACGAGGCCGTGCTGGCAGCGGTCGCCCCCTTCGATGGGAGATAGCCCGATGGACAACTCGCTTGCTGCGAAGATCCAGGCCGCGAACACGGCGCTCCTCGCGAACGGAAGGCTCGATGCCGTGAGCCAGTTCTTCGCGAAGGACTACATCGCGCACCTCACGGACCAGGACATGACCGGAGGTTGCGAGGCGATCCGGGGGTTCGCCGAGCTGTATCGACAAGCGTTCCCGGACCTCGTGGTCGACGTTAAGATCCTCGTCGAGGGCAAGGACCGCGTCGCGTGGCAACGAACGCTGCGCGGCACCCACAAGGGCGACTTCAAAGGGTTCCCCGCCACGGGTCGTCCCATCGTGTGGCGCGACATGGTGACGAGCCGGTTCCGCGACGGTCTCATCGCCGAAGACTGGTCGATCAGCGATCTCGCCGAGCGTCTGCTGCTTGCCCGCAAGAAGTGACACGGCCGCGACGTTCCGCGCCGGCTGGGGATGACATGCGAGCGGCACGCGCTACAAAAGGCGCCCATGCTGCGCGCCCTCCTGGTCCTGTCCTTCTGCGCCACGCCGGTGCTCGCCCAGGCCGCGGAGCCGACCCCGGCCGCATTCGCGAGCGCCGGCGACAACCGCGCCGAGCTCGAACGCGCGTGGCGCGAGGTGCCAGACGAGCACCGCGCGTCGCTGCGGTTCCTGCTCGATCACATGCCCGACAGCGATGCACGAACGCTGAAGGCGACGTTCCTGCTGCGCGAGGTCGAGCAGGCACACCAGGCACGCGCGGCGGCGCCGTGGGGCCGTGATCTGCCCGACCAGTTGTTCATGAACTACGTGCTGCCCTACGCGCAGGCCAACGAAGCGCGCGAGGACTGGCGAACCGATTTCGGCAACCGCTTCCTGCCGCTCGCGCGCGAGTGCAAGACGCCCGGCGAGGCGGCGAAGAAGCTCAACGCGACGATCTTCGGCGAGCTGAAGGTGCACTACTCGACAGGCCGCGCGCGCGCCGACCAGGCGCCGAGCTCTTCGATCGAGCAGGGGAAGGCCAGCTGCACGGGGTTGTCGATCCTGCTGGCCGATGCGTGCCGTGCGTGCTGTGTGCCGGCGCGGTTGATCTCGGTGAAGTGGCCGCACAAGGACGGCAACCACACCTGGGTCGAGGTCTGGGACGGAGAAACGTGGCGCTTCTGCGGCGCCGACGAGCCGGATCCGGCGGGGCTCGATCGAGGTTGGTTCGTCGCCGACGCGGCGAAGTGCGCCGGCGCGGAGCGCGCGCACCGGGTCTGGGCCGTGTCGTTCGCGCCGACGGGCGAACGCTTTGCTGCAGGGTGGGGGCGTGGCATCGAGCTGTGGGGCACCGACGAGACGGCGAGATATGCCCCGGCGGTGCGCGAGGCGATCGACCTCGGGCTCGGCGGGCTGCTGGTCGGGGCTCCGGATCCCGCGGCCGATGCCGTAACCGCGCAGCTCGATCGCTTCTTCGCGGCCGACGCTCCGGGCCAGGCGAAGTTCGAGTTCGACCGCAACCTCGATGCGGAGCTGAAGACCGTCGAAGGCGATGCACGGATGCGCGGCCTCGCGTTCGCGGCGTTGTGCCGGGCCGAGCGCCCGCAGCTGCAGCAGGACCACGAGAAGAACGTCGTGCGCGCGGGCGGCAAGGAGAGCGCGTTCGTCTGCAAGCAGGTCGGCGACAAGCCCGCGTCGGGCTGGCCGCTCGTGATCGCGATGCACGGCGGCGGCGGCGTCAAGAAGGAGGTCAACGACTCGCAGTGGCGCCACATGCAGGTCTACTACAAGGACCATCCCGAGGCGGGTGGGTACCTGTACTGCGCGCTGCGCGCGCCGACCGACGAGTGGAACGGGTTCTACACCGACTACTTCTACCCGGTGATCGAGCGGCTGATCCGCCAGTTCGTCGTCTGCGCCGAGGTGAACCCCGACCGCGTGATCGCGATCGGCTACAGCCACGGCGGCTACGGCGCGTTCGCGGTCGGGCCGAAGCTGCCGCATCGTTTCGCGGCCGTGCACAGCAGCGCCGCCGCGCCGACCGACAGCGAGTCGTCGCCGGTCGGGCTGCACACGCTGGCTTTCTCGTTCATGGTCGGTGGGCGCGACAACGCGTACGGGCGGCGCGAGCGCTGTGAGAAGTTCGAAGGGCTGCTCGCGGAGCTCAAGAAGGCGAACCCGGGGCTGTATCCGACGACGTTCACGCTCGTGGAGGACAACGGCCACACGGGCTTGCCCGATCGCGACCTGCTCGCGCAGCTCGTCGGCAAGGTGCGCACCGCGAGGCCTAAGGAGCTCTACTGGGAACCGAGCGACGGCGTCGTGAAGGACCACTACTGGCTGCGAGTCGGCGAGCCGAAGAAGGGGCACCGCGTCGAAGCCAGGCTCGCCGGGCAGAAGCTGGTGGTAAAGATGGGGGAGGGGGTCGCGGCGGAAGCCTGGCTCGATGCGCGCCTCTGTGATCTCACGAAGTCGTTGACGGTCGAGGTCGATGGTGCCGCGCGCGAAGAGAAGCCCGCGCCGTCGCTGCGGGTGTTGTGCACGACGATGCAGCAGCGCGGCGATCCGCAGCTCGCTGCGAGCTGGATCCTCGCGTTGCGCTGACGAGAACTGATGGTATGCGTGGAGCTGAGGAGGAACGGCAGCGTGCGCCAGCTGCGCACTGGCGAGGGCCGATGAGGTCGGGAACCGGGCGCCGCCGAAACTACGCCGGCCCTCCGACGGGGCTGGCGTCGCTTCGTCGGCTTCGGGGTCGCGGGTTGCGCTCGGCTTCGGCGTCGTCGTGTGGCTGCGGCGGTGATGGCGGGACAAGCGCGCGCTTCGCCCGAATAGCGCATCCGCAACCCGAGACGCTTGTCGATCCGGGCGCATTTGCAAGCGGGTTCAACCTCGAGTGTCTTCGGGGAAAGTTCCGAAGTCGCTCAGGCAAGAACCTTGGTCCGCGATCCCTGCGCGGGAGGTAGAGACCACAACCAACTCAAGCAACACACCAGGGGCACCGCGTGAAGCGTGCACGAGGTGCTTCTGGAACTCGCTCACCCATCTCGCCGCGAACCAGAGCCGGTCTACCGCGAAGGGAGTCGTCATGTTCGCAACGATCCGCACGAACTTGTCGCCGCGCGCAGCGGCATTCTCGCTCCTTGCAGTCTTCCTCGCGCTGCCAGCTGCAACGAACACTGCTCTGGCCCAGGAGGGTGTGCTTGGTTGGGGGAGACACGTGTTCGACAGCCGCTGGCACGAAGAGCCCTTCGTGGAGGTGGCGGCGAGTGGCTACCACACGGTAGCGCGTCGCAGCGACGGTAGCGTGGTGGCCTGGGGTGACAACTACTGGGATCAGTGCAACGCGCCAGCGCTGCCGCCGGGTCTGTCCTACGTCGAGGTCGCAGCGGGTGATGGGCACACCATTGCGCGTCGCAGCGACGGCAGCGTGCTGGCTTGGGGTTGGAACCAATCTGGCCAGTGCAACGTGCCTGCGCTGCCGCCGGGTCTGTCCTACGTCGAGGTCGCAGCGGGTGTGCGCCACTCGGTGGCGCGGCGCAGCGACGGCAGCGTGGTGGCCTGGGGGTACAACCAACATGGCCAGTGCAACGTGCCTGCGCTGCCGCCGGGTCTGTCCTACGTCGAGGTGGCAGCGAGCGAGTACCATACGGTAGCGCGGCGCAGCGACGGCAGCGTGGTGGCTTGGGGCGATAACAGCGTTGGCCAGTGCAACGTGCCTGCCCTGCCGCCGGGCCTGTCCTACGTCGAGGTGGCGGCGGGTGGAGGCCACACAATTGCGCGTCGCAGCGACGGTAGCATCGTGGAATGGGGCGCCACCTCCGGCATTGTGCCTGCGCTGCCGCCGGGTCTGTTCTACGTCGAGGTGGCGACCAGCGGGCGCCACAAGGTTGCGCGGCGCAGCGACGGCAGCATCGTGGCCTGGGGCCTCAACGACTAT
Organism: Planctomycetota bacterium; assembly: GCA_035649575.1. Classification (GTDB taxonomy): domain Bacteria; phylum Planctomycetota; class UBA1135; order UBA1135; family UBA2386; genus DASVAL01. The sequence goes on along the minus strand of DASRJH010000311.1, from coordinate 5,869 downwards.
GGCCAGTGCAACGTGCCGGTGCTGCCGCCGGGTTTGACCTACGTCGAGGTGGCGGTTGGTTATTGGCACACGGTAGCACGTCGCAGCGACGACACCGTGGTGGCCTGGGGAGACAACCGATTTGTCCAGTGCAATGTGCCGGTGCTCCCGCCGGGTCTGTCCTACGTCGAGGTGGCGACGGGCGGCCTCTACATGGTGGCGCGTCTCAGCGACGGCAGCCTCATGACCTTGCCGGCTTCCACTGTACCGGCGTTGCCGCCGGGGCTGACCTACGTCGAGGTGGCAGCGGGCAAGTCGCACATCCTGGCGCGTCGCAGCGACGGCAGCGTGGTGGCTTGGGGCGACAACACGTATGGCCAGTGCAACGTGCCGGCGCTGCCGCCGGGTGTGACCTACGTCGAGGTAGCGGCCAGTGGGGACTACATGGGGTATGACTCCTTCTCGCTGGCGCGTCGCAGCGACGGCAACGTGGTGGTCTGGGGCTATTGTACCGTGGGTCAGTGCTTCGTCCCCGCGCTGCCGCCGGGTCTGTCCTACGTCGACGTAGCGGCCGGTTCCGCCCACACAGCAGCGCGTCGCAGCGACGGCAGCGTGGTGATCTGGGGGTTGGGGGGTACCTACAGTGGGCCGGCGCTGCCACCGGGTCTGTCCTACGTCGAGTTGGCGGCGGGTGGCAGGCTAATGCGCCGCAGCGACGGCAGCCTCGTGGAATGGCCCATCAACAAAGTGCCCACACTGGCTTCGGGACTGACCTTCACCCAGGCGTCGTCTGCCTCTGCCTTCTACAGCAACGTCGCCATCTATCGAGCCGGCGGCTACAACGCGTTCGGAGCCGGTTGCCCCGGCAGCGCCGGTGTTTCGCGTCTCGAAGCGACCACGCTGCCTCGCGTCGGAGCGACGATGACCGTTCGCGTGGAACCGCTGCCGCAGTCCCTCGCGGTGATGATCACTGGCCTCAGCAACGTGAGCTGGGCCGCCGGTCCGCTGCCGCTGAACCTGTCGTCGCTCGGTCTCACGAACTGCTGGCTGCGCGTGAGTCTCGACGCGAACGACGCGCTGATCGGAGCTTTGGGCTCGGCCACCTATACGCTGGCGATACCCGCGAGCACTGCACTGGCGGGATTCATCCTGCACCAGCAGGCAGTCGTGCTCGATCCTGCGGCGGGCAATCCGTTGGGTCTCGTGATGTCGGACGCGGCGACGGCGGTCGTCGGCCCGTAGCAGTTCGAAGCCGACGTTCGCGCAGGTGGGGCAGACGCTCCAGAACACGCGCGTTCCGGCTCCGCACCGGCGAGGTGATTGTCAAGCGGCGCGCATCCCAAGCCTGCGAGCGTTGCAGAGGGCGCGCTACGGCGGGGAATCGCAACCATTGGAGGTTTGCACGCCAAGGAGAACATGGTCAACGGGCAACCTCGCGTCACGGATCACGGTCAGTGGGTCAGCTCCACGGCAACCATCAGTTTCGCAGGAACGCGACAATCCGGTCGAACGCCGCTGCGCTTTCGAGCAGCAGGCTGTGTCCCGCGCCGTCGACGCAGTGATACAAGGCTCCCGTGATGCGCGCCGCGGTTGCCGACACCTCGCTCGGCGGCGTGAGGCAGTCCTCGGCGCCCGCGAGGCAGAGCGTCGGCCAGGTCACGCCGGCGCACAGGTTCGTGCCGTCGAACGCCTGCAGCGCCAAGGCCTGCGCGCGCATCAGCGCACGCGTTTCCTCGGTCGACTTCTGGCTGCGCACGATGTCGTCGACGACGCCGGGCCGCGCGTTCAGGAACGTCTCGCCGAAGAGGAATGGCGCCGTCAACTCGCCGAGCAGCCCCGCATCGACCTGCGTGCACAGCAGCTCGAACCAGCGGTGGATCCTCTTGCTGCGCGGCGTCGGCAACGCGGAGCTCGACAGCATGACGAGACGGCCAGCCACCGAGCTCCGGGCAGCCGCGGCCGCCGTGAGTGCTATCTTGCCGCCGAGCGAGGTGCCGATCAGGGCCACAGGCTTCGGCAGCGTCGCGGCGACCGCGCGCACGTCCTCGGCCGCGGCCGCGAAGTCGAAGACTCCACCCGGCAGCGAACCCGACGGCGGAAAGCCGACCGGGTCGACGGCGCAGCACGTGAAGCCGGCTCGCGCGAAACGCCGCGGCAGCGTGCCGAACAACGTTGCACCGGAGCCGAGCCCGGGCACGAGCACGACGCCCGGCCCTTCGCCGTGCTGCGTGTAGTGCACGACGCGCCCGCTGCGCAGCACCGTCGGCATGTGTCAGTCCTTGTGCAGCACGTAGACGCGCTCGATCTCGGGCAGCATCGTCAACACGAGATCTGCCGTGATCTGCAGGCTCGCTGCCGACATGTTCTCGATCGTGTCGGTCGGCTTGTGCCAGTGCGGGTTGCCGTTGAGGTCGATCAGGTCGACGGCCGCGATGCCGGCGTCGAGGAACGGCTTGTGGTCGTCGCTCGCGGCTTCCGCGCGCTGGAAGACGTGCTCTCGATGGCCGCACGCGACGGCGGCCGACCACAGGATCGTGCGCAGGCGCGCCGTCGAGTAGGTCTCTTGCTGGATGTGCAGGTCCGTGCGGCCGACCATGTCGAGCAGGACCAGCGCTTCGATGCGGCTCTCCTCGCCGAGCAGCAGCGCGTCGCGGTGTTTCTTGCAGTAGCGCTTGCTGCCGAACAACGCGCGCGCCGCGTCGTTCCAGACCCAATCGAGGCTCTCCTCGCCGTCGAAGAAGACGAGCTCGATCGTCGCGTCGCGATCCGCCGCGAGCAGCACGGGGGCCAGCGCGAGCAGCAGGCCCGCGGCGCTGCCGCCGTCGTTGGCGCCGACGAAGTGGAAGTTGTTCTCGGGATTGGGATGGCCCTTCGTGCACTTCGTGTCGTGGTGGCACGCGAGCACGATGCGCTCCTTCTTGCGGCCCGGGATCACGGCCGACAGGTTCGTGAACGTGATCAACTCCTTGCGGTCCGTCCACGTGTCGCGATCGACCTTCAGGCCGAGCGACTTCAGGTGCCGCTCGATGTAGTCGAGCTGCAGCGACCAGCCCGGCGCGGCCGGGTTGCCCGGATTACGCGGGCCGAAAGCCACGATCGCGCGCACGTGTTCCATGGCCTTCTGGCCGAGGTCCTTCGGGGCGCGAACGGGCTCGAGCGGCAGCACCTTCTTCTTGTCGATCTCGGCCTGCTGCGGGTCCTGGGCCTGCGGCTTGGCGGAGATAGGGGGCTGCTTGCCGTTGTTCGCGACCGCGGCGCCGATGCACGCCGCGAGGCCCGCGACGAGCACCGCGACGAGGGTGGATGTGCGCACGGCTCGGCTCCAGTTCACTTGCGTGAGGTCACGAAGGTCTCCAGCTCGGGCAGCGCCTGCACGAGCAGGTTGCCCGTGAACGCGAGTGCGTCGGCGTGCATCGCGTCGAGGTTGTCGTCGGGAGTGTGCCACCACTGCTCGTATCGCGGGTCCTTGGAGTCGCCCGGGTCCTTGCCGCTCGGTGGCCGCCGGTGCATGAAGTCGATCAGCAGCACGCTCGGCACGCCGAAGTCCGTGAACGTCTTGTGATCGTCCGTGATGCCCCACGGCGTGTTTCGACTCGTCGCCTGGGCGATCTGGCCCGGCGTGGGGAACTCGTACATGCGCGGCCCTTCGCCCATCGCAGCGCCGGCGCGCTTGAACAGGTCCTGCAGTTTCTTGTCGGAGTTGCCGTCGAGATCGATCTTCCAGTTCTTGCTGCCGATCAAGTCGATCAGCACGAACGCCTTCACGCGCGCGAGCTGCTTCGACTCCGACAACATCCTGCAGAACGCCTTGCTGCCGAGCAGGGCCCGCTGGTCGTTCCAGGTCCAGTCGATCGACTCCTCGGCGTCGATCCAGTAGAGCCACACGTTGACCTTCGGCCGCGGCTGCCGTTCCACGAGCACGCGCGCGAGCTCGATGAGCACGGCGGGACCGCCGCCGCCGTCGATGGCGCCCACGAACTCGAAGTTGTGCGTCGCCTCCGAGTGTCCCTTGGCGAGCTTGGTGTCGTAGTGCGCGCCGATGATCAGGATCGGCCCGTTCGCCGGGTCCTCGCCGTCGATCTGCACGTAGAGGTTGCGGATCACCTGCTTCTCCTTCTCGTGCATCACCTCCTGCCGCTGGGGCTTCAGGCCCAGCTTGCTCAGCTCGCCCGTGATGTAGTCAGCGGTCTTGCCGAGCTGGTCGGAGCCGAACGGACGTGGCCCGAAGGCGACCATCTTCTCGACGTGCTGCCGAGCCTTGGCCCCGTCGACGGGACCCGACCCGCAACACGGCAGCAGAACCGACAGGAACAGCACAACGGGGCGCGCAGCACGGGTAGAAGCGCGGGTACCAAGGCACTTCGATCCGACGACCATCGGTACAACGTAGCATCTCGGGCCATCGACCACCGACCCTTTCCTCCGCGAAGTCGGCCGCCAAAAGCCTCATGGTCCGGCGCGGTTGCGCCGATACGATGGGTAGATCCCGGTAGTCGCCGGGCAGGTTCCCCCGACCGGCGGCTGCGAGGCCCAGCTCATGACCGAACTCGATCTTCACGGACTGATCCGCGAATCCCTCGACCAGAAGCAGTACCAGGCCGAGCACTGGGAGGGCTCGTTCCAGGACTACCTGAAGCTGGTCCAGGAGAACCCGCTGATCGTGCGTAATGCGCACCAGCGTCTCTACGACATGGTCCTGAGCCACGGCGTCGAGGAGATCGAGGTCGACAAGGAGAAGGTGCCGCGGTACCGGTTCTTCGGCGACGTCATCGAGGACGGCAAGGACGGCGTGTTCGGGTTGGAACGCTCGCTGCACAACCTGATGGCGATGTTCAAGGCCGCCGCGCACGGCTTCGGCCCCGAGCGCCGCGTGCTGCTGCTGCACGGCCCCGTCGGTTCGAGCAAGTCGACGATCGTGCGCCTGCTCAAGAAGGGTCTCGAGGCCTACAGCCACACGCCGCAAGGTGCGCTCTACACGTTCGCGTGGGACATCGACGGCGAGCGCATCAACTCGCCGATGAACGAGGAGCCGCTGCTCCTGCTGCCGCGCGAGGTGCGCATGAAGGTGCTCAATTCGCTGCAGAAGAAGGTGCGCGCTTCCTACAAGCTGCGCCAGGACTTCGACCTGTCCCCGGTGTCGCGCTACTACCTCGAGCTGCTCGCCAAGCGCTACCAGGGCGACTACGGCAAGGTGCTCGACCACGTGATCGTGCGGCGACTCGCGATCTCCGAGAAGGACCGCGTCGGCATCGGCACGTTCATGCCGAAGGACGAGAAGAACCAGGACAGCACGGAGCTGACCGGCGACATCAACTACCGCCGCATCGCCGAGCTCGGCACCGACAGCGATCCTCGCGCCTTCAACTTCGACGGCGAGTTCTGCATCGCGAACCGCGGCATCATCGAGTTCATCGAGGTGCTCAAGCTCGACGTCGCGTTCCTCTACGACCTGCTGACCGCGAGCCAGGAGCACAAGATCAAGCCGAAGAAGTTCGCGCAGACCGACATCGACGAAGTCATCATCGGTCACACCAACGAGCCCGAGTACAACCGACTGCAGAACAACGAGCTGATGGAGGCGTTCCGCGACCGCACGATCAAGATCGACATCCCGTACAACCTGCGCCTCACGAACGAGATCAAGATCTACGAGAAGGACTTCGGCAAGAAGCGCGTTCCGGGCAAGCACATCGCGCCGCACACGCTCGAGATCGCGGCGATGTGGGCGATCCTGACGCGGCTCGAAGAACCGAAGAAGGCCAACCTCTCGCTGCTGCAGAAGCTCAAGCTCTACAACGGCAAGTCGCTGCCCGGGTACACGCGCGACAACATCCGCGAGCTGCGCGACGAGGCGCACCGCGAAGGCATGGAAGGCATCTCGCCGCGCTAC
>DASRJH010000310.1:0-8720 GCA_035649575.1 Planctomycetota bacterium | reverse complement strand
GATCCTGCGACGTTCGAGGCCGTGCAGAAGCGGCGCAAGGAATCGCGCGAGGGCAAGCTCCCCCACTACCGCGGCAACGCGATGAAGAGCGAGTACCTGCTCTCCGGCGTTCTCACGTGCGGCGTCTGCGGGGGCAAGCTGACCGGCAACACCACCACCAGCGGGAAGGGCTACCGGACGCGCTACTACGCGTGCAGTCGCCACCATGCCGGCTACACCAACGAGTGTCCGACGCGCTATCTGGTGCCCGCTGGACTCGTCGAGGACCACATCCTCGGCGTGATCCGGCGCGAGCTAGGCGCGCTGCGCGACGATCGCGAGCTGCACCGTCAGGTCGAAGAACAACTCGGCCGGCTCCGCGCAGGTCGGTCGGACGCGCGCGAACAGCTCGGGCGCCGGCTGGCCTCGCTCGATCAGCAGCTTGCGCGCGTTCGCGAGCACGTGCTCGCGGCCGATGCCGAAGCGGCGAAGTCGCTCGGCCTCTACGACCAGGCGAAGCAGCTCAACGCCGAACGCGTTCAGGTCGAGACCGAGCTCGCGGCGGCCGGGCCCGAGCCGTCGCTACCTGCGGTGCCGGAACTGCGGGCGCGGATCGCGGCCGAGTTCGATCGGATGGAAGCACTGCTGGCCTCGGGCACCCTCGAAGAGCGGCGCGCGCTGGTCGCGTGCTATGTCCATTCTCTCACAGCACTTCCCGAGGAAGAGACCGTTCGGATCGGCCTTTTCCCCGGGTTGCTGAGTCAAATGGTAGCGGGGGCAGGATTCGAACCTACGACCTTCGGGTTATGAGCCCGACGAGCTACCGGGCTGCTCCACCCCGCGTTGGGTGAGGCAAAAACGATAGCGAGGCTCCGGCCGGCGGCAAGCACGTTCTTCGAAACACGGAGCCGCCCCACATCCCCGCTCGCTACTTCGATCCGCGCAGCTGTTCGAACGCGTCGCGCAACTCCGCCGGACAGTCCGGCGCCGAGAACAGACCCGCGTGCCGATCACCTTCCTGCAACGTCGCTTGCTTCTTGTTCGGATCGTGACGGATCTGCGCCTGCATCCACTCGACCAACCGGCCGCGGAACGTCGGATCCGTGGGCGAGGTCGCGCGCCAGGTGCGCTCGAATACCTGCACGGCAGCGCTCGCGTCCGTGGCGAACAGCGCACGCGCGATGCGCATCTGTAGCTCGAGCACCTGCGGATCCGCCGCGACTTCGCTCGTGCGTTCACTCAACAAGCGCTGGCCGACGTCGGGCTTGCCGAGCGCGAGATGCGCTTCGGCGGCGAGCACACGCAGGCGGTCCTTCTGCTCGGCCGACATCGCGACGCCAGCGCCGCCACCGTTGCCGTTCCCATTCCCGAGCCAGGCCGTAGCGTGCTGCGCTGCGTCCTGGAACTTGCCGGTCGCGAGCTCGACTTCGACACGCAGCAGCCGATACATCGGTTCGTCGAGACGACTCTGCTGATCGACGGCGTCGAGCGAAGCGAAGGCCGCGCGCACGTCGCTGGCCTCGCGCTTCAGCTCGTCGGTGCTGGTCCATGACTCCTTCACAGGCTTGGCGGCCGCTGTCTTGATGATCACCGCCATCGCCTGACGCGCGCGTTCGGCGAGCCCCGCGTCGGGGCTGCCGACGTTCTTGGCGAGATCGATCGCACCTTGGCTGGCGAGCACGAGCAGCAGGCTCTGTCTCTTGCCGTTGTCGAGCAGGGGCTTGCAGGCCGAGAGCCACTGGCCCTTGTCGGCGTGCGAGTCGGCGGCGAGCGAGGCAAGGGCTTGCAGCAACGGCTCCAGCCGGAACTGATGCTCGGGCGGCGGCGGGGTGCCGATCTTCTCGAGCACGAGCTTGATCGCCCCGATGGCCTTTTCGGGCATCTGCGGTTCACGCCCGCAGATCCACAGACTCTCGACCATGGTCTTCATCACTGCCGGATCGGGCTCGGTGCCGAGACGGAGGCGAAGGGCCTGGATGCTCGACCACAACCAATCGGTGCGGTGCGCGTGCACGGTCTCCGGCACGCGTGCCAGCGCTTCGGCAGCCTGCTGGCGCAACTCCACGGCAGGATCCCCGAGCAAGCCGTGCATCGAGAGCACCCACTGGTCCGCCGAGTCAGGTTCGTCGCGCCACACCTGCAGGTGGATCAGACAGGCCGAACGGAACTTCGCGTCGAGCCGCGCATCCTGCACGAGACCGAGCAGGAGGGCAAACACCTCGGGCACGCGCTTGTCGCGCGCGTCGAGCATCTGCGCGAGCGACAGCGCGTCATCGCGCAGTTCGAGCGCGGGGTCGCTGCGGCAGATCGCCTCGACCAGCGCGAGCCAGTCGGCCTTGTCGGGGTCGGTCGCCAGCGGCGCACACCATCGCGGCGAGGTGCGCGAGGCGAGCGTGCCGAGAGTCGTCGTCAACTGGAGCTGGACCGCCTCGCCCTGCCGCAACAACGCCGCCGCGAGCTTGACCAGCGCGGCCCGCGTCTCCGCGGAGGGGAAACGGCGCAGCGCACGCAGCGCCGACACCTGGGCCTCGGCGGCCGGTAGCTCGAGTTGGGCCAGCAGCAGCCCCGTGAGCTCGTTCGCGAGCTCGGTCTCTTCGCTGCGCGTGACGCTCGCGGCGACTTCGAGCAGCGAGGCGCGGCGCTTGACCTTGTCGGTGGGGATCTTGCGGAACCGCTCCAGCAGCGCCTTGCAGAAGGCCTGCCGCGGCGCAGGCGAGTCTTCCGCGGGCAAGTTGTTCGGCAGGGAGGTCTGGAGTTGTTCGAGGCACGCCTCCAAGACACCCGGGTCGTCGACGACGGTGCGCGTAGAGATCGCGGTCCAGTCGATGCCCGGCGTGCGCACGGCGTGCGCGCCGACGAACTCGCGCGCAGCCTCGATGCGCGTCCGCCGCAACTCGTCGGAGAGACGTTCCGTCGCCCTGGTTCGGAAGCGCGCCGCCCGCTCGGCGAGATCGATGTATCTCATGCCCCCATAGCGATCGTACCAGCCGTCGAACTGGGCCTTCGTCTTGAACTCTTCGTCGTTGTAGGTGAGGCGCTGCAGGCACAGGCGCGCCGCGTTGCGCACCTGCTCCTCGGGCGCGTCGAGCAGGTCCGCGATGGTCTTCGAGAACAGGATCTGTTGCATGTCCGCAAGACAGCGCAACGCGAAGATCTTGCCCTCGTCGTCGAGACTGCCGAGCAACACGCGGGCCGCCCCGTCGAGGTCCCGTGCGGGAGCACGCTGCAGCGCCAGACGGGCCGCGGCGCGCAGTGGGTGCTCGGTCGCATCGGAGACGGCGTCGCCATCGACGCGCCACAGCGGAGCCAGCGCCCCGAGGTAGCCGCTCAGCACCTGCCGCCTCACGTCGGGCGCTGCGCCGCCGAACAGATTCGCGGGGCTGCCGAGGAAGTGCCGCTGCAGCGCAGACAGGATCGTGCGGCGCAGCGCGTCGGGGTCCTCTGTTCGCAGCAGCTGTTGCTGCAGGATGCGATGAGCTTCGGGCTTGGCCATCGCGAGCAACTGCTCGACCGCCGACTCGCGCGCTTCGAGTCCCTCGGCACCCGACCGCGCCAGCATCGCGCGGAGACGGTCGAACTCGTCGGACTCCTGTGCATTCCGCACCGGTGTGTTGGCTTGCGGTCCGTGCTGGGCGGCTGCTGAAGTACGAAGGGCTGCGCAGATACCGAGGCAGCAACACAGAGCCGTGCGCCACGACACGGAATGCCGCCCCGCGCTGTTCCTGATCGCCGATCTACCGTTCATCACCTATGTCCATCACAGCTAGCCAACCTCGAACGGCCACGAAGTGAGCGCCCACTCACGACCGCGCATCGTAACCCGCCGGGCGCGGGTTGAGTGCATCGGCATTCGGCAAGGTCGACCGCGAGCCGAGGTCGGCCCCCAGCGTCATTTCGTCTCCGACCGATGCGCGCTTCGCAGAGGGTCGCGAAGATTCTGAGCCAAGCCGCCTCTCCGCGGGTTGGCTCACCCGGGGATGATCCAGCGGGCCGCCTTGCTCTTGCCGACCTGGACCACGTAGGAGCCCGGCCCGACCCCGGCGTGCACGTCGCTCCAGACCTTGCCGTCGACACGCACGCCCTTGCCCTCGATCAGCCGCCGCGCGTCGCTGCTCGAGGACGCGAGCCCCGAAGCGGCGATGGCCGTCGGCAATGCAATGCGACCATCGGGCAGCCGGCGCACGTCAGGCGCCGGCGTCCACTCCGGCAGCTGGTCCGGGACCCCACCCTGCTGGTGCACCCGGTCGTATTCGGCGCGTGCCGCTTTCGCCGCGTCCTTGCCGTGGAAGCCGGCAACCACCGCGTCGGCGAGCGCGAACTTGGCCTCGAGCGGGTTGCCGAGCAGCTGGTCGACGGCCTTCTTGGGCATGTCGGTGAGCAGCACCAAGTACTTCTCCAGCAAGGCATTGGGCACGCGCATCAGCTTGCCGAACTGCACCGGCGCAGTCTCGGCGACACCGACGTAGTTGCCGAGCGACTTCGACATCTTCTGGCTGCCGTCGAGGCCTTCGAGCAGCGGCATCGTCATGCAGACCTGGGCCGGCTGCCCCATCTGCCCTTGCAGGTCGCGGCCGACGAGCAGGTTGAAGAGCTGGTCGCTGCCGCCGATCTCGACGTCGCACCGCAGTTCGACGGAGTCCCAACCCTGCAGCAGCGGGTAGAGGAATTCGTGCACGGCGATGGGCTGCCGCTCCCGCTGGCGCTTCTGGAAGTCGTCGCGCTCGAGCATCCGGGCGACGGTGTAGCGGCTCGCGAGCGCGATGCAGTCCATGAACGACTGGGCCAGGAACCACTCGCCGTTCTCGCGCTCCTCGATGTTGTCGAGGTCGAGCACGGCCCCGACCTGGCTGCGGTAGGTCTGTTTGTTGGCCTCGACCTGTTCGCGCGTCAGCGCCGGACGTGTCTTGTTGCGGCCCGTCGGGTCGCCGACCATGGCGGTCACGGTGCCCCACAGCACGATGACCTGGTGCCCCAGGCGCTGGAAGTCACGCAGTTTGCGCAACGGCACCGTGTGGCCCAGGTGGATGTCGGGCGAGCTCGGATCGATGCCGAACTTGATCCGCAGCGGGCGGGTCTCGGCGCGGCTCTGCTCGAGGCGCTTTCGCAGGTCGTCGCGGTCGACCAGGTCGACCACGCCGCGGTCCAGGATGGCCAACTGCTCTTCGACGGGTCGGAACTTCACGCCCGTGGTCTAGCGGCGTGTCTGCCACCAGGCAAGCCACGCGTCGCGGTCCCCTACCGGATGGGTCTCTCCGGAGATGGCCCGCAGGGCCGCCATGGCGACCTGGGCCTGCTCAGCCCGGGAGAACCGGACCTTCTCGATGAGCAGGGCCATGGCCTTCTCACGGTCCTCGCCCTGGGTCAGCGCGGCGGCCAGGTAGACGACCGGAAACCGCGGCCCGTCGAACGTGCGCAGCGCCAGCTCGAGCGCCTTCAGCGGTTCTCGCTGCAGCGTCTCGTAGCCGCGCGGCCACTGGGTCAGCGTGCAGGCAGCGATGCCCGTGCGCTGGACCGGCGCCCGCACGCCATCGACCTGCACGTAGCCGGGCATCAGGTCCACCCGCAGGTGCACGGTCCGCTGCACGGAGCCACCCGCGTCGGCTTCGATGGCCACGGGCAGGCGCAGCTGCTGGTCCCCGGCGAGCCGCAAGGCCGCGGGCAACCAGAGGAAGTCCTCGGTGCGCGACGACCGCGAGCTGCCGTCGACGAACGCGTCCTCGATCGTGACGGCCACCGAGAAACCGGTCGGCTCGGCGTCGCCGTGGCCGCCCAGCAGGAACTCGGTACCACCCGGCGGCAGCACCAGCTCGAACAGCAGCTTCTCGCCACAAGGCGGCGTGGCCGTCGCCCCATTGGGCAGCGCGGTCGCCGGCGTCGCCGCGTCAGGGGTCGCTGCGTTGGGCGGCGCTGCGTTGGGCGGCGCCACGGCGGCGTCGCGTGCGGCCGGCACGAGCGACAGGCGGGCATGCGCGATCGCGTGCTGCTCGAAGCGCAGACCCTTGGCGATGGCCCGATAACCACGCATCTGGTCGCGCCAGAATTCCGGCAGATCGCGACGGTCGTAGCCCTCGAGCAGGAACTCGAGGTGCGCCACGTCGCGGTCGACGGCTGCCTCCCTCATGCGCTTCAAGATGCCGGCGTAGAGCTCCGACAGCACGGGGTCGCCCGTGCCATGCGCGGGCTGCGGCAGCGGGATCGCGAACGGCAGTGCCAGCGGCACCGGTTGTGGCTTCGGCAGCACGAGCGGCGACGCGTCCTCGTAGGTGGTGACGCAGCCGCTCAGCGTCGCGAGCAGACACGCCCCGATACAACGGCGATCGGCGCGGGCCATGGCCCGCGCCGATCGCTGTTGCATCGGGGCGGCAGTCGTCACTGCACCTCGTCGTCCACGGTCTTCTTGGCCGCTTCGCGCGCGCTGACGCGCTGGCCGATGCCCTTCAACTGATCGGCGAGCGAGCCGATCGCCGGCTGCGGCTGGCGCTCGGGTTCGCGCTTCTCGGCCGGACGGTCGAGCACGTCGCCTTCCTCGACGTGGGCCTGGATCAAGGTCAGGCCGATCTTCCGCTCGTCGGTGTCGATCTTGATGATGCGCACCTCGACGCGCTGGCCGACCTTGACCACTTCCTCGGGGTTGTCGACCTTGTGGTCGGCAAGCTCCGAGATGTGCAGCAGGCCCTCGAGCCCCGGCTCGAGCTCGACGAACACGCCGAAGTTCGTGATCTTCGTGACCGTGCCCGGCACGCTGTCGCCGATGTGGTAGCGCGCAGGGATGTCGCCGCTCCACGGGTCGGCCTGCAGCTGCTTCAAGCCGAGCGCGATGCGCTTCTTCTCCTGGTCGACCGACAGCACGACGCACTCGATCTCGTCGCCCTTCTTCACGACCTCGCTGGGGTTCGTGATCTTGCGCGTCCAGCTCATGTCGGTGATGTGCAGGAGCCCGTCGATTCCTTCCTGCAGCTCGATGAAGGCGCCGTAGTTGGTCAGGTTGCGGACCTTGCCGCGGATGACCGTGCCGGGCGGGTAGTGCTCGGCCACCATGTCCCACGGGTTCACTTCCGTCTGCTTCATGCCGAGGCTGATCGTCTGCTTCTCGGTGTCGACCTCGAGCACGACGACCTCGATCCGGTCGGAGACCTTGACGACTTCGTTCGGGTGGTTGACGCGCTTGGTCCACGACATCTCGGAGATGTGCACGAGACCTTCGACGCCGTCCTCGAGCTTGACGAACGCGCCGTAGCTCATGAGGTTGACGACCTCGCCATTGAGGCGCTTGCCGACCGGGTACTTCTCCGTGATGTTCTCCCACGGCGACGCGGTCTTCTGCTTCATGCCGAGCGCGATGCGTTCGCGCTCGCGATCGATCTTGAGGACCTTGACCTCGACTTCTTCGTCGAGCTTCAGCATCTCCGAGGGGTGATTCACGCGGCCCCACGACATGTCCGTGATGTGCAGCAGGCCGTCGATGCCGCCGAGATCGACGAACACGCCGAAGTCCGCGATGTTCTTGACCGTGCCCTTGCGGATCTGACCCTCGGCGAGCTCCGAAAGCAGCGTGGCCTTCTTGGTCTCGCGTTCCTCCTCGATGAGGCGGCGGCGCGAGATCACGATGTTCATGCGCTCCTCGTCGATCTTGATGATGCGCGCCTCGATGTCCTTGCCGATCCAGTCGCCGATGTCGCCGGCGCGGCGGATGTTGACCTGGCTCGCGGGCAGGAAGACCGGAACGCCGATGTCGACGAGCAGGCCGCCCTTGATCTTGCGCAGCACCAGGCCCTTGACGCTGTCACCTTCCTTGTGCGTCTGGATGATGTTCTCCCAGCCGCGGATGCGATCGGCCTTGCGCTTGCTGAGCAGGATGTAGCCTTCGCTGTCGTTGATCTGCTCGACGAGGCATTCGATCTCGAGACCAGGCACCACGGCGAGAGGATCGGGGAACTCGTCGATCGAGATCTGGCCTTCGGCCTTGTAGTTGACGTCGACTACGACGATGCCCTCGGGGAGCACCTTGACGACCCTGCCGTGGACGATCTTGTGGGGCGCCAGCTCGGCAACGGTCTTGCCGATGGCGGTGTCCAGTTCGGCCAGTGTCGTACTGCCGAGCGCCTCCGACGTGAGCCGCGTGAGCTCGTCGGGGGACATCGAGAATTTCTTGATCAGATTCTTGCCGTGCATCAAACGAGAAAAGGTTGAAGGGTGGAAAGGAAGGAAGGGAACACAGTGAGGGGAAAGAACTCCACGCTATCACGAAGCACACTCAAAGGTGTGCACGAGAAGGCGCGGCAAAGAAGAGCCCAAGGATCGTACCATCGGACCAGTTGCCGTCGGCAAACGAGGTCATGACGCGCTCCCGGCGGAGGAGCCCGTCGAAGTACCGGCAGAGGGGGTCGCTTCTCCGGCGACAGCAGGTCGCGCAGCCGACCGTCCTGGCGAAGAATCTGCCAGCGGCGCGTTCGCCAGCTCGGCGACGCGAGCGCGCACCGCCTCGGTGCCACCCGGAGCCAGCACGCGCGCGGCGGGCCAGACCTCGCCATAGCGCATGATGATCTTGCGCGGGCGCGGCAGCCAGGCCCCGCGCGGGAGGGCGCGCCAGGCACCTTCGATCCCGACCGGGACGACCGGTGCTCCACTGCGCCGCACGAGGAACTCGACGCCCGTGCGGAACGGCGCGATGGCGCCATCGCGGCTGCGTGTGCCCTCGGGGAAGATGCCAACCGCTTCGCCGGCGTGCAGACAGTCCGACA
>DASRJH010000309.1:0-5910 GCA_035649575.1 Planctomycetota bacterium | reverse complement strand
GGCGATCGATTGGATCTTCATCGGCGCAAACTACGTCCTCACTCCGAGCGCCGCGACCTACGTTGTTCCGACGGGAACGTCGTTGACGACCACCCCGCCGCCATTCTCTTCCTCCGCCAACTGGGACGACGCGCTCTCGCCCGTGATCACGCTGCCCTTCACGCTCAACTACCCCGGCGGCAGCACAACCGAAATCACGATCAGCTCGAACGGCGGCGTCTACCTCGCCAACGTCGGCAACAACACGTACGAGACTTGCGGTGCCTGCTACGGCGCCATCTCCTCGTTCCGTGATCAGCCCGCACGCATCGCGGGCTACTTCCACGACCTCGACCCGTCTGCCGCCGGCGGGATCTTCTACGAGGTCGGCCCTGCCAACGCCTACGTGCGCGTCACCTTTGCCGACGTGCCCGAATGGCCGGTGCCGACGGCGATCAACAGGATCCAGATCACGATCGAGGCGAGCGGCAACATCACCACCGTCTACGGCACGCTGGCCAACACCGGCGTCACCAACGGCAACAATGCGATCCTCGGCTTCACGCCGGGCAACGGCTCGATGCTGCCGCCGCCGATCGACATCTCCGCGTCGTTGCCATACACGACCGGTGACGGCGAGATCCCGCCGGTCCTGAAGCTGGACGGCCGGCCGGTCCTCGGCTCGGCGTTCAACATCGTGACGACGAACCTCGACCCGTTCACGCTCTTCCAGCTCCTGACCGTGGGCGACACCCTGATGCCGTTCCCGATCGACCTCGGGTTCCTCGGCATGCCGGGTTGCGCCCTGCATCACAACGCGCTGATGCTGCTGACGCAGGTGGGCCCGCCGGCGCCCGACCTCACCTTCCCGTTGTCGATTCCGGCGAACCCGATCTTCTTCAACGCGCAGCTGACCGCGCAGGCCTTCCCGCTCGCCATCGGGTTGAACCCGTTCGGCCTGATCGCGTCGAACGGCGTCTGCATGCGCATCGCCAACTGATCGCTGGCCGACCGCTCGCTACCGGGCCGGGTGCACTTGCACCTGGCCCGGTGTGCGTACGGACTCAGCGATGGCGCCGAACTGCCGCTGCCGCCCGGCAGGTAGTGGACGTTATGGTGCACGCACCATGCTTCCCCTCGCGCGCCTCGTCGTCCTGCCCGTCGTCTTCGCAGCGTTTCTGCCGGCCCAGGATGCAAAGCCGGCGCCGCTCGTCGATCGTTACCAGGCGACCTCGCACATGCTCGCGATGCGCGACGGCGTGAGGCTGAACACGATCGTCGTCGCTGACCAGCGCGCGAAAGAACCGCTGCCGTTCGTGATGTTGCGCACGCCCTATGGCGTCGCCAACTGGCAGCGCCACTTCGGCTCCTACATGAAGGACCTGGCCGAAGACGGCTACGTGTTCGTGTTCCAGGACATCCGCGGGCGACACGCGAGCGAAGGCACCTTCGTGATGCAGCGTCCGCTGCGCGCGACCGATGCGCGCCTCGTGATCGACGAATGCACCGACGCGTACGACACGATCGACTGGCTGGTGAAGAACGTGCCGCACAACAACGGGCGCGTCGGCATGCTCGGCATCAGCTACGACGGCTGGACGACGATCATGGCCGCGACGGAGCCGCATCCCGCGCTGCGCGCGATCTCGCCGCAGGCTTCGCCGGCCGACATGTGGCTCGGCGACGACTTCCATCACAACGGTGCGTTCCGGCTCAGCTATGGCTTCGAGTACGCGGTGATGATGGAGACGGCCAAGACGCAGGCGCCGTTCAAGTTCGACGGCGACGACACGTTCGACTGGTATCTGCAGCTCGGCTCGCTCGCGCACGTCAACGAGAGGTTCCTGCACGAGAAGATCCCGACCTGGAACGACTACACAGCACATCCCGACTACGACGCCTTCTGGCAGGCCCAGACCGTGATCCCGCAGCTGAAGAGCTGCACTGTGCCGACGCTCAACGTCGCGGGCTGGTGGGACCAGGAGGACTTCTACGGACCGATTGCGATCTACGAGGCGCTCGAGCGGCACGACACGAAGCACCACAATCACCTCGTCGTCGGCCCGTGGAATCACGGCGGCTGGTCGCGCGGCGACGGCGACAAGCTCGGCGCGGTCCCGTTCCACAGCAAGAGTGCCTCGTGGTTCCGCGAGAACGTGCAGGCCGTGTGGTTCCGCCACTGGCTCAAGGACCAGGGCAAGCTCGAGCTGCCGGAAGCGCTGACGTTCGAAGCAGGCAGCAACGAATGGCGCCACTGGGACGCGTGGCCACCGCACGCCGCGACCGAGCGCAAGCTCTACATGCACGCCGGCGGCAAGCTTTCGTTCGACGCGCCCGTGGTCGGCGACGGACAGCAGTTCGACGAATTCGTCTCGGATCCCGGCAAGCCCGTGCCCTACCGGCAGCGGCCGATCAAGCCGACCTACGGACAGGGTTCGAAGTGGAGCGAGTGGCTCGTCGACGACCAGCGGTTCTCGAAGGATCGCGCCGACGTGTTGCGCTGGCAGACCGACGTGCTCGAACAGGACGTGACGATCGCGGGCGCCATCGAGGCCCGGTTGTTCGCGTCGACGACGGGCACCGACGCCGACTGGATCGTGAAACTGATCGACGTGCTGCCCGAAGACGAGGCGCAGGGTGAGTTCGCGGGCCGCGAACTCATGGTCGCCAACGAAGTGTTCCGCGGGCGCTATCGCTACGGGTTCACGAAGTCGGAGCCGCTGCCGGCGGGCGAGGTGATTCCGTTCACGTGGAGCCTGCACACGCAGAACTACGCGTGGAAGAAGGGCCATCGCATCATGGTGCAGGTGCAGAGCACGTGGTTCCCGCTGATCGACCGGAACCCGCAGACGTTCGTGCCCAACATCTTCCTCGCCGACGACGGCGACTTCCGCGCGCAGACGCACCGCGTGTTCCGTGCGGCGCAGACCGCTTCGTGCGTCGTGCTGCCGGTCGTGACGCAGCGGCGCTGATCCGGGTCACTTCTCGAGCCAGACGAGGTCGGCGACGACCGAGCTGTGGACCGAGTTCGTCCCCAGCCCCGTCCGGAAATCAACCGCGGTGAACGACTCGCTGTGCATCACGTGGTCGAGGGCCACGCGAAACGGCGCGAGCAGGCCCGGGTGCATGGGCCAGGTGGCCGGAGCACACCCGCACACCGCTTCGGATGCGTTCGCGAGGCCGAGCCGACGCAGCCGGTGCAAGAACGCGCTGCGCGGCGTCGCGTTGAAGTCGCCGGCGACGACCATGGGCAGCCGTTCGCGCCCGATCCAGTCGAGCACCTGTTTGCGGTCGCGCCATGCCCGCGAATAGACGGCGTAGGGGAAGGGCTTCCTCGGGTGGATGCCATACAGCGCGAACACGCGGTCGTGCCAGCGCAGCGTCACGCGGATCTGCGAGTTGTACTTGCCGAGATTCCAGACCTCGTGATCACCTGCCGGGGGCAGGCGCGACCAAACCGCGATCTGGAGCTCCTCGCGAGACAGCGGGTGTTCCGGGGCGGCGGCGAGCCACCGGTGCGGATAGTCGCCGCAGAACCACTGCTCGAGTCGCTCGGCCCAGGGTTTCGTGACCTCGAGCAGCACGAGAACGTCGGCGTCGATCTCGCGCAGGCACGCCTCCATGAGCGGGTCGTCCTTGTTCTCCTTCTCGAGGCTCACGGTCGCGACACGCAGCGGAGCTTCGCCGCGCAGGTGATCGTCGCGCGGCCGTGAGCTCGTGCAGAGCTCGGGCAGCAGCGTGAACAGTGCGATCGGGGCCAGCGCAGCGGCAGGCCACCAGTGGCGACGCACGAGGGCCAAGACGCCGAACACGGTGGTGAGCAGGCCGCCCTGCACCCACATCGCGGCGGCGGTTTCCGAGGCGAAACCGATCGGCCCCTGGAGACCGGGGTCCGATCCGCCGAGCAGAGGGCCGACGAGGCCGAGCAGTGCCAGCAACCACGCGAAGGTCACGATGGTCCAGGCGGCAACGTTCTCGAGCCTGCGCCTGCGCGGCACCTTCCCCTGCACGAGTGGCCGATCGGCAAGCAGCGCCCCGCGCGCATCCTCGTTTCCCAGATCGGACATCGCGGGGCCCATCATTGCGCAGGTGCAGGCCGTTGTCAGCAGCCGTGGCAACACGCAGGCGCCTGCCAATGAGCTCACTCGACCGCATCCGCTGCGTGCGACGGCCGATGCCACCGGCCCCCTCGACAGCACGCCGTCGTCTCGATCCGCGAGGGCGAGCGCGCAGCGGGTTCTTGCTAGCCCTGAAATCCCGGCGTCTCGACGGCTTTCTTGAACACGTTCAAATCGAGTTCGGGAACAAGCCATGGAAACGACCCTCACCTACTTCGCCTACGTGCTGATCAGCATCGCGCTCACCGCCTGGGTCGGGCGCACGCTGCACCAGAACGGCCGCGCGTTCTTGATCGACGTCTTCGCGAACCGCGAGGACCTCGCCGACTCGGTCAACCACCTGCTGGTGGTCGGCTTCTACCTCGTCAACTTCGGCTACATGTCGCTCGCGTTGAAGCTCGCCGAACGCGTAACGACCCTGACCACCGCCGTCGAGGCGCTGAGCTACAAGGTCGGGCTCGTGCTCGTCGTGCTGGGTGCCATGCACTTCTTCAACCTGTTCGTGTTCAGCCGCATCCGCCGGCACAAGAAGGTGCTCGAGGCGCCGCGGCCCGTGGCGCCCGACATGATGCTGCCGCCGCTGCCGGCCGACGGCCCGCGCGAGGGGTGATCGCGATGGAGCCGCGCGATCTCTCGCTCGTGGTCTGGTTCGACGGCGACTGCGGCTTGTGCCGCCGCATCGCGACCTGGCTGCGGGCCCAGGAGACCATCGTGCCCGTGCAACTCGTCGCGGCGCAGCGGGCGCGGGTCGCGGGTTGCCCGATCGGCCTCGAGTCGTTGCTGGCACAGCTCACGGTGACCGCGAGCGACGGCGCGGTCTACCGCGGCACGAACGCGTGGATCGTCGTGCTCTGGGCGCTGCGCAACTACCGCGCGCTCTCGCTGCGATTCGCGACGCCGCGATGGCGGCCGTGGGCCGAGCGACTGTTCGGCGCGATCGCCGGCATCGCGTCGTGGACGAAGCGTCGGGCGGCACGCTAGCGTGCAAGGCGTGGCAGACGCCGAAACGCCAATGGGCAAGGGTGAGCGCACCAAGGAGCGCATCGTGCAGGCTGCGCTCGAGCTGTTCCGCGAACACGGCTACGAGGCGACGACGATGCGCATGGTCGCGGACAAGGCCGAGGTGTCGCTCGGCAACGCCTACTACTACTTCGAGAGCAAAGACCTGCTGCTGCAGGCGTTCTACCGCGAAGTGCACGAGGCCCACGTCGGAGCCTCGGCCGAGGTGTTGCAGCGGGAGCGCACGCTGGTCGGCCGCCTGCGCGGCGTCATGCTCGCGAAACTGCGGGTCATCGAGCCATACCACCGCTTCAGCAGCCTGATGTTCCGAACGGCCGCGGACCCCGCGAGCCCGCTGAATCCGTTCCACCCCGCGGGCGCCGACACGCGGGCCGAGGGCGAAGCCCTGTTCGCGGAGGTGCTGCGCGGCAGCAGCACGAAAGTGCAGAAGGAGCTCGCCGCCGAGCTGCCGCGCCTGTTGTGGACCTACAGCATGGGCATGCTGCTCTACTGGATCCACGATCGCTCGCCGCGGCGCGAGCGCACGCGGGCCTTCGTCGAGCAGACCGTCGACCTCGTCGCGACGAGCATCAAGCTCGCTTCGAACCCGCTGCTGCGTCCGTTGCGCACGAAGGTGATCGGACTCCTGCACGACCTGCAACCCGATCCGTAGTTCTCCACCCGTGAGTACACGGTCCCCGAAGGATGCAACGAGTGGACCCGACCACGCTCATCGCCGTTGAGCCGCGCTCGCGCTGCGCGAGCGTCGGCTCCTACGCAGGCGGGCCGAGCCCGTCCCCTCGCCAGCTAATAG
>DASRJH010000308.1:0-17961 GCA_035649575.1 Planctomycetota bacterium | reverse complement strand
GTAATTGGCTCCGTTTGCAACGGCCGGCGGATACGGGCGTGCACCGGCTTCGACTCGCGGCGCTAGAATCGCGCCCCGCCCGAGGCGCTCCCCCACGCCTAACTCTCACCACACTCCTCCCATGAAGAGCATCCTCCTCCCAGTCACACTCGTGCTCGGTTCGGCGCTGTCCGCCCAGAACTGCCCCGACCGCAACCTGGGCATCAACCTCGGCGGCGGCGACGACGTCGTGTTCGGCATCCAGGCGATTGGCTTCACGTTTCCGTTTGCGGGCACGACCTACACCGACGTGCACATCTGCTGCAATGGCTACGTCACGCTGTCGAATGGCGGCGTGCCGGCACCGGGCGCGGGCGACTACAGCGCGACCGCGCTGGAACTCGCGAGCGGCCCGCCGCGCATCGCTGCGCTGTGGCACGACCTGAACATGCTCGTGGCGAACGGCGCCGGCGTGTACATCAACAGCTCGCCGGCGAAGTGCATCATCACCTGGGACCGCGCGGTCAACTACGGGCACACGACGCAGTTCCAGATCCAGCTGCAGCTGTCTCCGAGCGGCGAAGCGGAGGTCTTCTACTCACTCGGCGTGACGAACAACTCGACATACAACTACGTGGCCGGAGTCGGCATCACCGGAGCCTCTCCTGGTGGTGGCGCCCCACTGCCCGCGGCCAGCGATCTGTCGGCCGGCGGCGTGACGATCGACAACCTGCTCTACGAGGTGTGGCCGACCCAGACCACCTTCGACATGCCGTTCCGCAACCTCGAGCTGGTCCCCGTGACCCCGGCGGGTTGGGTCTACCAGTCGGTCGCGTGGAGTGGCTGCGCGCTGGCCTCGGACTACGGCACGGGCTGCGTCAGCGCCCGCGACGCCTTCTACGAGGTCATGCCGGTCGGCGGCTTCGACCTCAGCAACACGACGATGACGTTGCTGCGTGGGCCGAGCGGCTACGTCGCCACGAACGGCCTTCCGGGCGTCTTGGTGCCGCCGAGCCCTACGTCCGCGATCATCGCCAACGCGGACGACGTCGTGCAGACCGTGGCCTTGTCTTCGCCAATGCCGGTGCCGGGTGGTGGCACGACGGGCTCCTTGACCGTCTCCTCGAACGGCAACATCGCGCTGGCCGCGGTCGGCAACGGTGCGGGGTTCGCACCGGAGGCGGGGTTGTTCCTCGCCTTCGTACAGACTTCGATCGCCGCATGCTGGCACGACTACAACCCGGCCGCCGCCGGCAGTGGCAAGATCCGCTACGAGGAAGTCGGCGGCATCTCCTACGTCACGTGGGACAACGTGTATTCCTATCAGCTTCCCTTCCCCTCGACGCCGGGTGACACGTTCCAATACCAGTTCGACCGCACGACGGGCGACGTGACGATCGTCTACGGCACGATCACGCCGGGCAGCAACAACTACGTCGTCGGGTACTCGGTCGGCGGGGTTGCGTGGCGACCGGAAGCATCCGACCTGTCGGTCGACCTGGGCCTCGGGATCGCGGTCGTCGACACCGCGGTCACGGGTCTCACGCTGACCTCGAGCAGCCTGCCGCGGCTCAACACGACCTACACGCTGAACACGTCGGCCGTGCCTCCGATCGCTCCGGTCGCGTTCCTGTTCTTCGGCGATACGCCGCTGCCCGGCATCGACCTCGGCTTCATCGGGGCCCCGAACTGCCGCGCCTACACCAATGCGAACCTGACCTCGATCACGTTCCCGGTCACGTTGCCGGCCGGCACCGGCAGCTTCGGGTTGCTCATTCCGAACTCTCCCGCGTACATCGGTCTGGGTCTCACGTGCCAGTCGATCGCGCTCTCGCTCGCCACTCCGCTGAACCTCGTCTTCTCGAACGGCAACAGGTTCTCGATCGGGTTGTGAGCCGGGCCGCCCGCGGCGCCGAGCGCCGCGGGCAAACCGGCCCACGACCTGGCCGCGCGCCTTCGGCGCGCCGCTGCGGTTGTGACGCGGTCGGAGGTGCCGCTCATGACAGGGTGGCTCGGCACGATGCTGCTCAGTGCGCTCTGTGCCATCACAGCAGCGCATGAGCCGCCGCCCTCGAGCAAGCCACCGAGCGTCGAGGTCGGCGCGGACGGCACGGTCACGGTGCGGGGGAAGGTGACGTTCACCGATCGCAATCGCGACATACGCGAGAAAGTGAAGGGCAGCGTGCACGCCATGCTGTGGTATGCGATCGAGGACGTGCAGGTTGGATCATGGACGGGGTCCGGGGAGTACCCTTCAAGAACGACTGCCAGTTCCAAGGGCAGAGTCGAACAATCGGCTGAGTGCGCGAGAGTCTGCGTGTCGCTTGGTCACGGCCAGCTCGTCGTGTGACCGCAGTCTAGACACGGGCATCGATCCGCCGAATTGCTCCGCCCTCTGGCGATCCGATTCGCCTGGCCTGAGAATCGCGTTTCGTGGAAGACGAACGTCCCACGCAGATTGGGCCGTACCGCGTCCTCGAAGAAATCGGCGCAGGCGGCATGGGCACGGTCTACCTCGCCGAGCAGCGCGAGCCTGTTCGCCGGCGCGTCGCGCTCAAGGTGATCAAGCTCGGCATGGACACGAAGCAGGTCCTGACCCGCTTCCAGGCCGAGCGGCAGGCCCTGGCGATGATGGAGCACAACAACATCGCTCGGGTCTTCGACGCCGGTGCCACTGACAGCGGGCGGCCCTACTTCGCAATGGAGTATGTCAAGGGCCTGCCGATCACGCAGTACTGCGATGAGCGCAAGCTCTCGCTCCAGCACCGCCTCGAACTCTTCCAGCAGGTCTGCTCCGCAGTGCAGCACGCGCACACGAAGGGCGTCATCCACCGCGACCTCAAGCCATCCAACATCCTGGTGTCCGTCGTCGATGGCGACGCTCGCGTGAAGGTCATCGACTTCGGCCTCGCTCGTGCCACGGACCACCGCCTCGTCGAGGCGACCATGTTCACCGAGCAGGGACAGATCATCGGCACGCCCGAATACATGTCCCCCGAGCAAGCCGGCCTCGACGGTCTCGACATCGACACGCGGACCGACGTCTACTCGCTCGGAGTCCTGCTCTACGAGCTGCTGACGGGAACCCTGCCCTTCCCTGCGGTCGAGCTGCGCAAAGCAGGTCTGCTCGAAGTACAGCGCGTCATTCGCGAAGTCGACCCGCTGAAGCCGAGCACGCGGCTCTCCTCACTCGGTGCCAGCCGGGACCAGGTCGCCAGCCAACGACGCACCACTGCACCCGCCCTGTTGCGGCAACTGCGAACCGAACTCGACTGGGTCGTGATGAAGCCCATCGAGAAAGACCGCACGCGCCGCTACCAGACGGCCAGCGAGTTCGCCGCCGACGTAGGCAGATACCTGCGCGGAGAGCCCGTAGTCGCATGTCCGCCCAGTCTCGGCTATCGACTGCGCAAGTTCGGGCGCCGATACCGCGGCCAGTTGATCGCTGCGACCTTGGTCTTGCTCGCGATCATCGCTGGAGTCATCGCCACCGCCTGGTTCGCCATCGACAATGCGCGCCTCTCCACCCAGGCGACGAAGGACCGCGACCTGGCGCGCCGGGAGGCCTACTTCGCAACCATCGCTGCGGCTTGGGCTGCCTTGCGCACCAACGAGATAGGCAACATGAATGCCTTTCTCGCCCAAGCCCCCGTCGAGTTCCGAGGCTGGGAGTGGAGGTATCTTCACGCATCCTCCGACGCGAGCCTCGCGGTCCTGCGTGGACACGAACACCGGATCTGGTCGGCGTCGTTCAGCCCGGACGGCACCCGCGTCGTCTCGACTTCTGACGACAGGACAGCCCGACTCTGGGACGCCGCCACGGGAAAAGGGACCGTTGTCCTGCGTGGACACGAAGGCCGCGTCTGGTCGGCGTCGTTCAGTCGCGACGGCACGCGCGTCGTCACGGCCTCCGACGACGGGACCGCCCGACTCTGTGACGCCGCCACCGGCAAGGAGACCGCAGTCCTGCGACACGGGGAGGAGGTCTGGTCGGCGTCGTTCAGCCCGGACGGCACCCGCGTCGTCACAGCGTCTGGCGACCACACCGCGCGAGTATGGGACGCTGCCACGGGCCAGGAGGTCGCAGTCTTGCGGGGACACGAGGGCCCCGTCACGTCGTCGTCGTTCAGTTCCGACGGCATGCGCATCCTGACTGGCTCCGAGGACCACACCGCGCGAGTGTGGGACGCCGCCACGGGAAAGGAGACTGCAGTCTTGCGCGGGCACGGAGCCAGGATCCGCGAACCGTCGTTCAGTCCCGACGGTGCGCGCATCGCCACAGGCTCTGACGACGGGAGCGCCCGACTCTGGGACGCCGCTACGGGCAAGGAGACCGCGGTCCTGCGTGGACACGAATTCAGTGTCTTCTCCACGTCCTTCAGCCCCGACGGCACCCGGGTCGTCACGGCGTCTCAGGACAAGACCGTTCGAATCTGGGACGTCGCCACCGGCAAGGAGGCTGCGGTCCTGCGTGGACACGAAGGCCCGATCTGGCGTGCGTCGTTCAGCCCCGACGGCACCCGAGTCGTCACAGCGTCTTTCGACAAGACCGCCCGACTCTGGGATGCCGCCACGGGCAAGGAGATCGCGGTCTTGCGTGGACACGAAGGCCGGGTCTGGTCGGCGTCGTTCAGTTCCGACGGCACCCGCGTAGTCACCGCGTCTCACGACAACACCGCGCGACTCTGGAACGCCGCCATCGAGAAGGAGACCGCGGTCCTGAGTGGACACAGAGGATATGTCTCGTCTGCGTCGTTCAACCCCGATGGTGCCCGTGCTGTCACAGCTTCGGTCGATGGCACCGCCCGACTCTGGGACACCAACACGGGCAAGGTCACCGCGATCCTGCGTGGACACGAAGGCGCGGTGGGGTCGGCGTCATTCAGCCCGGACGGCGCCCGAGCCGTCACAGCCTCTGACGACAAGACGGCCCGAATCTGGGACGTGACCACGGGCAAGGAGACGACGATCCTGCG
This sequence comes from Planctomycetota bacterium, assembly GCA_035649575.1. GTDB lineage: Bacteria > Planctomycetota > UBA1135 > UBA1135 > UBA2386 > DASVAL01. Next base: position 13,006 of record DASRJH010000308.1, on the reverse strand, counting down.
TGGACACGAAGGCTGCGTGCGATCCGCGTCGTTCAGCCCCGACGGCACCCGCATCGTTACCGCATCGCGCGACAAGACCGCACGACTGTGGGACGCCACGACTGGCAGGGAGACCGCGGTCCTGAGACACGAGCACTCGGTCGATCAAGCGTCGTTCAGTTCCGACGGCACGCGCGTCCTCACTGCCTCCGGGGACCAGATTGCCAAGCTGTGGGACACCGCGACGGGCAAGGAGACCGCGGTTCTGCGTGCACACGAAGCACGTAAGCGGAGCGTCGTTGCGCTCATTCCCTTCACGGCTTCGTTCAGTCCCGACGGCACTCGCGTCGTCACGGCTTCCGAGGACAGGACCGCTCGACTCTGGGACGCCGTCACGGGCAAGGAGACCGCGGTCCTGCGTGGACACAAGGAAGGGGTCACGTCAGCGTCGTTCAGCCCCGACGGTGCCTGGGTCGTCACGGCATCCGACGACCACACCGCCCGAGTCTGGGACGCCGCCACCGGCAAGGAGACTGCGGTCCTGCGTGGACACGAAGACCCTTTGTGGTGCGCGTCATTCAGCCCCGACGGCACCCGCGTCCTCACTGGCTCCTTGGACAGCACCGCGCGACTGTGGGACGTCGCTACCTGGAAGGAGACCGCGGTCCTGCGTGGACACGAGAACTGGGTCCAGGGCGCGTGCTTCAGTCCCGACGGCACGCGCATCCTCACTGCCTCGTGTGACAACACCGCGCGGCTGTGGGACACCGTTCCCTACTGTGTCCGGTTCGCGGAGAGTGCAGCCCGACAAGCAGGACGCTGACCACGGAACCCAAAACGAACCCGTCACCCGCGGGCTTCGGCACGCGGCTGACGCGGTTGTCCCGCAACCAATGCTCGCTCATCGCGGGAGAACGACTCGCTCACGTGAGGCATGTTCACGGGCCGCGGCTGCACGCCACTCCAGATCCACATGACGCCGCACCAATGCAGCAGCAATCGCGGCATCGTCGAACGCAGGTGATGTTCGAGGTCCTCGATCGGTGCCAGCAGGAACGGCGCACAGCACACCGGCACGGCCAGCAGGAACCATGTTCGAAGCGCAGGGGCGACAGTGCCAGAGCACCGCCACTGCGCGAATCCGATGACCACCGGCAACCAGAACGTCAAGGCAAAGCGGCCGCTGCCCAACGTCCAGTGCAACATGAACAACAGCACGCGCGGCAACCGCTCGAGCCGATCGCCGACCTGGTCCACGTTCGCGAGATGGGTGCCGACGACTCCGTCGCCGCCGTTCGCGAGAGCGAGGCTCACGAAGGCGAGCGGCGCCGCGACCAGCAGCGACCCCGCGCGCCAGCGCCACGATGTGCCGAACCGACGCAACGCGAGGTCGAGGCCCAGTGCGACCGCCGCCGATGCGAAGACCACGAGGAATGTCGGGCCGATCTGCGTGGGGTGACCAAAACTGTGCAGGTCGTGCTGCAGCGCGAGCACGATGGCGCCGCCTGCTGCGCCCGCGATGGCACTCGCGCGCAGCATCACCGTGTCACGGCCGAGCCAGAACGCCGCCGCGAGGATGCCCGCGTAGGGCAATCCCTCGGGCTTCTGCATCACCATGACGAGCGTGCCGATCGCGACGAACACCGGAGCACGGCTCGTTACGCCGAGTGCGACCGCGGCGAGCGACGCGGCCAGCATGCCGTCCGCGTAACCAGAGTCGAAGCCGCCGCTCGCAGGCGCTATGAACATCGGGGTGACGCCACAAGCGAGGCCGAACAGCAGCGCGCTGCGGTTGCTGCAGCCGGCGCGGCGGGCCGCGGCCGCGACCGCGATGAGGATCGACAAGTATGCGGCGGGGAACAGCAGCCGGCCCGGCAGTCCCCAGCGTTCGGCGAGGGCCAGTGCGAGCGGCTGCAACAACGGATAGTCGCGGCTGTGGCTGTAGACAGCCGCGTCGCGGAAGAACGGTTGCTCCAACGTCGGTTCGACGGCCAGCGCCTTCGCCTTGAGATCCCAGGCGACGACGCCATCCCAGTGGCGTGACTCCGTGGCGAGGGCGCCGTAGGCCATGATCGTCACGAGGCCCGCCAGCGCGAGCACGATCAGGATCGTCTGCCAGCGCGGCGTCGCGGCCGAAGGCGCGAGCGGCGCTGGCCGGTGCAGGCAGGCCGCGGCCAACCCGATCGCGATGGCCACCGGAAGCAGCCAATCCGGCACCGTGCCATGCATGAGCAGCCAGCACGACCCGGCCACACCGAGGCAGGCATAGGCGGCGAACAGAGTCAGCACACATCGTTCCGCTACGACGAGGCGCACTAGCGCACCTCGACGGACACGGCCGTTCGCGACGTGACGAGTGTGATGCGGCCTGTGCGTCCGGCCACGGTGGCCACGGCGATCTTGCGCCCCGCGAAAGTCGTTGCGTCCCCACAGCGATGCGCGTCGACGACGAGGCGAGGCCAGAGGAACGCCGCCGTGAATTCCATGGCCCCGAGCTCGGAGCCCGACCAGAGCACGACACTGTCGGGCGCAGCATGCTCGCGAACCCACGACACGGCTGCGGCACCTTCGAGCTTGCTTGCGTCGAACAAGCGCTCGACCTCCCCTTGCTGCCGGTAGCCGGCGATGTCGTCGAGCCGCCTGCCGACGACCACTCGTGGGACGCGCAGCAGGCCCCAGCCGATGTGGATCAGCACCAGGGCGGTGACGACGGACCACCGGGACGAGGACACCGGGGGCAGTCTAGCGGCGTGCGCGCGCATACGCATCTCGCCGCTCGATCCGCGTGCGAACGCCCTTACCCGCACTGGCCGCAACCGGGTAGGATCCAGCGCCCCCCTGAGCCTTCGTGGTTGCGACGCGTCGTTCGTCCAGTTTCTCGCATGGATGTCCAAGTTCCCGATTCCGACTCGCAGTCTGAAACCCCGGCGCCGCTCTCCAGGCGGCGCGCACCGTGGCGCAAGGTCGCGGTGAAGCTCGTCCCGGTCGTTGTCGTCGGCGTGTTGATCGCAGTCGGTACGTATCTGTTGCAGGGAGGCGTCCGAAACGAGCTGAACTCGATCGCGCGCCACCGGCAGAGCGGGCAGTTGGCGCAGGCTGCGACGGCGATCGAACGGTTGCGAACCGAGTGGGCGCTCGCAACCGACGATCGGTTGCAGCGTCTCGAGATGGAACACAAGGCGCTGCGCGACGTCGAGATGGCCAAGGAGCGGCTCGAGAAGGAGATCCTCGAGCCGGACTCCAAGAGGGGTTACACGTTCTGGAAGGCCAGACTCGAGAAGCTGAACCTGGAGGGGGAGGGCAACGAACAGATCGCGGCAGGCTGCCTGCTCGCGGGCGAGAACCTCAACGAACTGATGTTGCGCCGGCCGAAGCTCGTGATCACGCCGCTGCCGGCAGATACCCCGCTGCCGGCAGATACCCCGCTGCGGAAGGATCCAGCGGACGCGCCCGCGCGGCCATCGAGCTGGCCCCAAACGCCTGCGATCAAGGAGTCCGCGCGGGTTCAAGCTGCAACACCGAAGTCGGCGCCGGCCCGTCTCGACCGGGCCGCCGCGAGCGTCGCCGAAGCCAAGCGTCTCGCCGAACAGGGCATGTTCGCGCAGGCGATCGCGTTGCTGCAAGCAGCCCAGGCTGATGCCGAGGATGCCGAGGCCGCAGCGCGGGCGCGCGACCAGCTCAGCGAAATGCGCAAGAGCGCGAAGGTCGCGCTGCAGGCAGTGATCGACGAGGCGCGCACCGTAGGGGCCACGAAAGCGGCGGACGCCGTCTCGCTGCTGGCGAAGGCCCGCCATCGCTTCCCGGCCACACCGGAGTTCGGATCGTTGGCCGAGGAACTCGCCAAGGCCGAAGCCGTGGTCGCGCTGGCCGCGCGTTTGGCCGCTGCGAAGATCCAGCCCGGGAAGGGCGACGAGTCGGCGCTCATCGCCTCGCTCGCGAGCGTGCGCGTGAAGATGGAGTCCGTGCGCGCCGCTGAAGCACGCGCCGCCTTTGCCGAGACTGCGGGTCTGTTGCGCGAGGCCGCGGCTCTGGTCAAGGACAGGGATGCGGACTTCGCCGGGCGGCTGCTGCGCCGTGCCGAGGAAGCCGAACTGCAGGCGGCCTGGCACGAGAGCATCGCCGCGGTGCTCGCGACGGGTCGCAAACTCACGACCACCTCGACCGCGGGTTCCGTCGAGCTGTGTGCGACCGAAGGCACCGTGTTGCTGGCCACCACGACCGAGGGACAGAAGCGGCTCACCTGGAACGACATCCCGGCCGACGGTGTCCATTCGCTCGCCGAGCAATCGGCTGCGGGGGGCAAGGCCGTGTTGGGCGCGGCGACGCTGCTCTACAACCACGGCGACAAGGACCGCGCCGAAGCCTGGTTGGCCAAGGCCCTGCGCGCGGACGCGAGCCTCAAGGCCGCGATCGACCGTGTGCTCGCGAGCGGCCGTGGCGAGCCGCTCGATGCGCTGGGCTACCAGTTGGGCAAGACCGGTTTCGTCTCGGCCCGTTCGATCGAGGTCGAGAAGCAGGCGCAGAAGCTCGGCGCGCGGCTCTCCGCGGCACTGCGCGACAAGAACCCCGGACCGCGCGATGCGCTCGTCGTCGAGGCCCGCGCGGCCGGTGCCGACGCCGTGGCGGTCATGGTGGCCGCCTGCCGCAAGGAGTTCGGCCAGCAGATCGAGAAGCTGCAGACCAGCACGCTCAAGAAGCAGGTCGAGAGGTTGGGCGAGCAGCGCGTGCTGCTCGATCAGGCCCGCAAGCACGCGAGAGACCTGATCTACGACGAGGTCAAGTACTTCTACCCGTTCAAGCCGCCGGCCGTCTCGGGCCAGAGATACGGCGAGTATCTCGATGTGCAGGCCGAGGTCGAGCGTCGCGTCGACGCGGTGCGCACGTTGTGGCAGGACCAACGGCTGCGCGTTCGTGTTCCGGCGAGCTTGCGCGCCGACCTCGATCGCCTCGACTGGGTGGCTCGAGTGCTCGCGGAATCCGGCGAGCTCGACTCGCAGAGCCTGGCGCAGGCCGAGTGGGCGCGCGCGCTGCCGGCCGGCGACAGCATCGGGATCGCCGACTATTGCACGTCTGCGGCCGAGCGCGCGGAACTCGAGGAGTGGCGCCACATCGAGGCCTACAACGCCCTGATCGGCAAGCAGGTGAACTCGGCGGCGCGCGAACAGCTCAAGATCACGAACGACTACCGCGCGATGTTCCGGCATCGGCCACTCGCGCTCGTGCGAGCCGTGTGCGACGCCGCGCAGGGGCACGCGGAGGAGATGTCGCGTCTCGGCTACTTCAACCACATGTCGCCGACGCCGGGTCGCGTCACGCCATACGACCGCATGCGGCTTCAGGGCTACAACTTCGGCGTCAGTGAGAACATCGCGCTCGCCGACGGGGCCCAGGGCGCGCACAACGGGTGGCTCACCTCGTCGGGGCACCACCGCAATCTGCTGTCTCCGAGCCACCGCGAAGTCGGGATCGGGGCCGACGGACGCTACTGGGTGCAGAACTTCGGTTCGGGCAACGCACACGAGGACGACCCTGCCTGGGCTGCCGCCGGCGGCGCGTCGAGCCGCTAGCGCCCACTGCTACTCGGGCTCGGCAGCGGCTCGCGCGGTGGCGTCGAAGGCCTGGTCCGGGCGCAGCAGTTCACGCGGTGCCTGAGCCGCTTCCTGGAAGAAGAGCTGCCAGAAGCCGACGTCGTGCCAGCGGTCGAACTTGTAGCCCACGCGTTGCACGGTGCCGCACGGCACGAAGCCGAGACGCTCGTGCAGACGCACCGACACGTCGTTCGGCAACGCGATGCCGCCGATGACTGAGTGGAAGCCCTGCGCGCGCAACACGTCGAGCAGACGGCCGTAGAGCTGTCTGCCGAGGCCGCGGCCACACTGTTCGGGGGCGAGATAGATGCCGGTCTCGGTGGTCCAGAGGTAGGCCGTGCGCGCGCGGAACACGCTGGCCTTCGCGTAGCCGACGACCGCGCGCGCGGTCTCGGCGACGAGCCACGGGTAGACGTCTTCGTGCTCGCGCCACAGCGAACGCAGCTCGTCAGCGGCGACGTCTTCGTAAGCGAAGTGGATCGCCGTCGTGCGGATGTAGTGATTCGTGATCGCAGCGATCGCGGCGAAGTCGTTCGCGGTGGCGAGACGGATCACGGTACTCATGCGCGCAGGATAAGAGCCGGCCGGCGCGGTCGCGAGTGAGCCAAATTGGCCGTCAGGTCTTGCGCAGCGACAACAGCCGCCGCGCTGCCGCACTCGGCAGCAGTTCGCCGCGCGCGACCTGGTGGCGCGCCGTGGCCATGGCCTGCGCGATCGTGGCATCGCCGAAGAACTCGGCCAGCAACCGTTCGCGAACGGCCGCGTCGAGCCACTCGCCGGCCTGCCGCGTGCGGTTCGCCGCGAACGCGCCGCTCTGGCGGCGTGTGGCGAGCCGCTGCTCGACTGCGTGCCAGAGCTCGTCGAGCCCCCTGCCCGTCACGGACGAGCCGAGCACGATCGGCGGCGCTTCCACGTCACCGCCGCGCAACACGCGCATCGCGAGCAGGCATTGTTGCGCCGCGCGGTCCGCGGCGGGCCCGAGGTCGCCGTCGGCCTTGTGCACGAGCACGGCATCGGCCAGCTCCATGACGCCGCGTTTGATGCCCTGCAGCTCGTCGCCGGCGGCCGGCGACAACAGCAGCAGGAAGAAGTCGACCATGCCGTGTACTTTGACTTCGCCCTGCCCGGTGCCGATCGTCTCGACGAAGACCACGCCGTAGCCCGCGGCTTCGCAGAGCAGCATCGCTTCGCGTGTGCGCGCGGCGACGCCGCCCTGGCCGCCGCCGCCGGGTGATGGCCGGATGAACGCATGACGATGCCGGCTCAGTTCCGTCATGCGTGTCTTGTCGCCGAGGATGCTGCCACCGGTGATCGTCGAGCTCGGATCGACCGCGAGCACCGCGACGCGCCTGCCCGCGCCGCAGAGACGCAACCCGAGCGCTTCGATCAGCGTGCTCTTGCCTACCCCCGGCGCGCCCGTGATGCCGATGCGCAGCGAGCCGCCCGTGTGCGGCAGCAGCGTCTGCAGCAGCTCCTCGGCCAAAGCAATGTCGGCCGCGCTCTGGCTCTCGACGAGCGTGATGCCGCGCGCGAGGGCCGCGGTGTCGCCGCCGCGGATCGCAGCGGCCAGGGCTGGCATGGCGTTCACAGAGGACACGCTACGCGCTTCGTTCGAGCAGATCGAGCAGCTTGATCGCGGCCTGCGGGATCACGGTGCCGGGCCCGAACACCTCTGCAACACCCGCCGCGCGCAACGCGGCCCAGTCCTGCTCGGGAATCACGCCGCCGACGACGACGAGGATGTCGCTGCGCCCCTGCTTCTTCAGCAGCGCGATCAGCTCGGGCACGAGCGTCTTGTGCGCTCCGGCCAGCGTGCTGATGCCGCACAGGTGCACGTCGTTCTCGATCGCCTGCCGTGCCACTTCGTCGGGCGTCTGGAACAGCGGTCCGATGTCGACATCGAAGCCCATGTCCGCGAACGCGCTCGCGATCACGCGCGCGCCGCGGTCGTGCCCGTCCTGACCCATCTTCGCGATCAGGAAGCGCGGGCGGCGGCCGTGCCGCTGCAGGAACAGCTGCGTGCGGCGCTGGGCTTCCACCAGTTGTTCCATCGACTTGCCGGCCGCAGCATACACGCCGGCCACGCTGCGCGGATTGCTCGTGTGGCGCCCGAACACCATCTCCATCGCGGTGCTGACTTCGCCGACTGTGGCGCCGAGCTGCACGGCCTTGATCGCGAGCTCGAGCAGGTTCGCCGAGCCGCGCGCGCCGGCCGTGATCGCCGCGAGCGCTTGCTGGACCTTGCCGGTGTCGCGCGTGCGCTTTTGCTCCTGCAGCCGCGCGATCTGCGCGCTGCGCACTTCGGTGTTGTCGATCGAGCGAATGTCCAGCGTCTCGTTCTGCGGCGGCCGGTACTTGTTGACACCGACGATCGTCTCCTCGGCCGAGTCGATCGCCGCCTGACGGCGCGCGGCGGCCTCTTCGATGCGCAGCTTCGGCAGCCCGGCTTCGATCGCCTTCGTCATGCCGCCGAGCCGCTCGACCTCCTGGATCAGCGTCCAGGCCTTCCGCGCGAGCTCGTCGGTCAGCCACTCGACGTAGTAGGAGCCCGCGAGCGGGTCGGCCGCGTGCGTGACCTGGCTCTCCTCCTGCAGGATCAGCTGCGTGTTGCGCGCGATGCGCGCCGAAGCCTCGGTCGGCAGCGCGATCGCTTCGTCGAGCGCGTTCGTGTGCAGCGACTGCGTGCCGCCGAGCACGGCGGCGAGCGCCTCGAGACACGTGCGCACGACGTTGTTGTACGGATCCTGGGCCTGCAGCGACCAGCCCGAGGTCTGGCAGTGCATGCGCAGCGCCAGCGACTTCTCGTCCTTGGCGCCGAACGCACGCACGATCTTGCTCCACAGGAGGCGCGCCGCGCGCAGCTTCGCGATCTCGGTGAAGAAGTTCATGCCGACCGCGAAGAAGAACGACATGCGGCCCGCGAGCTTGTCGACGTCGAGGCCGGCCGCGATGCCCGTGCGCAGGTATTCGAGTCCGTCGGCCAGCGTGTAGGCGAGCTCGAGGTCGGCCGAAGCACCGGCTTCGTGGATGTGGTAGCCGCTGACCGAGATCGAATTGAACTTCGGCATCTTCTCGCCGCAGTACGCGAAGATGTCGCGCACGATGCGCATGCTCGGCGCGGGCGGGTAGATGTAGGTGTTGCGGACCATGAACTCCTTCAGGATGTCGTTCTGGATGGTCCCCGAGAGCTTGTCAGCGGGCACACCCTGCTCGGCCGCGGCGGCGATGAAGAGCGCGAGGATCGGGATGACGGCGCCGTTCATGGTCATCGACACCGATACCTTGTCGAGCGGGATGCCCGCGAACAGGATGCGCATGTCGGCGATCGAGTCGATCGCAACGCCGGCCATGCCGACGTCGCCGCTGACTCTGGGGTGGTCGCTGTCGTAGCCGCGGTGTGTCGGCAGATCGAACGCGACGCTGAGACCCTGCTGGCCCGCGGCGAGGGCCTTGCGGTAGAAGTCGTTGGTCGCTTCGGCGGTCGAGAAGCCCGCGTACTGGCGGATCGTCCACGGCTTCTGCGCGAACATCGTCGCGTAGGGCCCGCCGAGGAACGGCGCCAGACCCGGCAAACCGCCGAGGTGGGGGACGTGCGCGTCGGCGGCCGTGTGCACGACGCGGTGCGCGAGTCCCTCGGGCGAGAGCCACGGCTTGGTTTGGCCCGCGGCGCGCGTCCATGCGGCGAGCGTGGCCTTCGGGAACTCGGCGAAACCGTATGGGAGCTTCGTGAAGTCGGGGGGCATCGTGCGGCTGGCAATCTACCCGCGGGGGTGGGTTCGCAATGTGCCAACCTGGGGCGCGTCTTCCGTGGGTGGGCGCAGGTTGTGGGGATTGACGCGGTTTCGTGCCACCGCGGCCCTGCCCGGGCCACATCGCAGTCGTGGTGGCGAGGTGCACAGAGTGGCGGCGGCGCGAGCCGGAGACGACGGTGCTCTACGGGGTCGTGCAGGCGCAGTGGCACACGTTCGTGCAGCGGGTGACCTCTGGCGAACGGGTGGTGCCACGGTTCTGCGTGCGCGAGGTGGAGGGGTTCATGCGCTGCGGCATCCTCGGATACGGATTTGCGCGGGTGCATTGCGCTCGGTGCAAGCAGGACGACGTGGTGGCGTTCTCGAGCAAGGGGCGCGGGAGGGCATCTAGGGTGCGACCTGACGCGATGCCGCACACGGCGGATCGTGGTCTGGTTGGTTCCGGGTGGTCCGGGACGCGGCTTAAGCCTACTCGCCGAGAGGTCAACGATTTGGGTCCAGGCCGCACGTCCGATTCGACGGCATTGCATTGGTGAGCGGTCGCAGGTAGCCTCTCCAGGTAGACGGAAGAACGACCACCGCTTCAAGGAGGAAGCTGGGCGGCACCTGCCTCTCGTACTCAGGCATTCGATCGCGACTTCGCGACCGCTGGGTTCTTGCAACGATCGTTCGCGTCGGACGTGGCCATTTGCGACGAGCTCATTGAGTGAAAAAATGTGGCGCCCCGTACTGCTCACCGACGTTTACCCATCGGTCTGGTTCACGGAGCATAGCTATGCGCAATTCCTGTCTTGCAGTCCTGGTCTCCACCTGCCTGCCCATCTGTTTCTGCAAGGGCCAAGAGAAAAAGGAAGCTGAAGCAGCGAGTCTCCCGCCAGTGCTTGGTGCGGCTGCCAAGCAGGCAGAGGACCGCCTGGGCCCGGAAGCTGCGCGCTACAAGGGGGCGGCCGAGTCGAAAGCAAATGCCCGCGCGGCACTCGCAAGGATCGCCGCGGAGGAATACGAGCGGCTCTCTCGATTGGCGAAGGAGCCCGAAGGGGAGAAGAGCCAAGGAAGGGTAGAAGAGCTGCAGGATTACTTGCGCACTCTCAAGCTCGCTACCGACGAAGTCGTGCTCGAGGAGACGGTGAGGTCCGAATTCATCGAGAACATGAGCGCCTTCTCGAAGGCGGAGCAGCAGAACGCGGACAAGGCCGACCTCGCATCCTGGAAGGAACTCGACCGCGCCCTTCAAACCCTCGCCCGAGCTGACTCCTACCTCAAGCGGCGATTGGCGCTGGTCAAGGTCACGCAGGCCATGCGGGAACCGAGCGTGACCAAGACGATTCGCTTCAAGGTCGTTGACGCTGCCGGTAAGGAGGTGCAAGGCGCCATCGTCAAGTGCCGCTTCTATGACGAACCGAAGGACAAAGCCGTCAATGCCCGCGATGTGACCCCGAATGCTGTTGCCAAACTGAGTTGGGGGAAGTGGATTGTGTACGCCGAGGTCAACAACGAGGACTTCACTGGCGATCACCCTTTGACGGTGCACAGAGGTGTCGTCGACCAGTTCTTGCTGTGCGAGCGCAAAGCCAAGCCGAGTCCCGGTGCAGAGAAGAATGACAAGTAATCGCGACAATCCCGTGGCTACCAGTACACCTTCGTGGGGGACGCGTCTGCGGGACTTGCTTGCGCTTGCTGCAGGCGGCTCCTTGGTAGTGCCGGGGTGGGACCTGCTGCAGGAGGAGCTGCCACCCTATCACAAGATCGGTGGGGGCCTGAGTCTCGTCATTGCCATGGCGATCCTGTTCCTCTGCTACCGAAACAAGCTCATGGCGCGGGCTTCAGCTTCCATGGGTGTTGTGTTGTTGGTACTGGCATTGACGGTGCACACCGTCTACTACCCAACTCTCCAACAATGGACGGTGCGCGGGGAGGAGGAGAAGGAAAAGCCAGAGGAGAAGCCAGAGGGAAAGGGAGAGGAGAAGAGAGAGCAGAGCGTCAGGATTGCCGTTGGCTTCGGGCTCCAGGACTGGACCCTGACTCCTCTTGGTGAGACGAAGCGCGACGAGCCGCCACGCGCCACTGATCCCTTCGACATCATGATGCGAGGTGGTTATCATCACGGAGCAGAGCTGTACTGGGAGCCATGGACCATCATTGCCACGTCAACAATTCTGCTGCTGGCGTACTCACTCTCCGTCATGTGCTGGGGAGCGGGGTGGGGCGTCATCGCAAGGCTGGCTGATGAGCAGAAGGGCGCACTGCCTCTTCTGCGAAAGGACGCTGCAGCGGGTCATGGCAGCGTGGTCGATTACTATCTTGACGACGGCCTGAAGGCGCTCGAGCAGCGGATTGCTCCCCTCGGTGTTTTCGACACCTTGGATGGGCTCGTACTGCGGGCTCGAGTCCTCGATGAGGGCGGCGGCATACGACACTATTCCGTCGAGAGGATCAGCTATCGATCGACGGCTGGCGACGCTCCGCGCGTACAAGCACTCGGGAGGATTGCAAACCTGCGAGATTTGCGAACGGTGTTCCCGAAAGGGCGCGCAGGAGACTTGGTTGGAGTGATTCGGGATGTCCTCGCGGACTTCAAGGTGGAGGTGTGGGAGAAGGCTCGATTCGAGCAGGTCCGCCAACAACTTGGACTGGACCAAGACCAGGTTCGCGCGGCGTGTGCGTATGTCTTGGCCGAACACTTGGTGGGCTGCGCCGCCTCAGGCTCGATTGACGACCACCAGATCGGGCACATCATCCGCCTCAGCCGTGGACTGCAGACCCTGACCGAATGGTTGTACATCGATAGAAAGTGAGAACGCAACACCGCGGTCCTCATAGGCCCCGCAGCGCTTCCGTGCACCACACCGTAACGTAGTATATACCTGAAGCAGTATGCCTGGGTGCCGCGCGCGACCACGATCAGAATCGGAACGGAAGGCGCAGGAAGTGCAACTCGGGGCGCGGAGTCGTGGGCCGCAGTGGCTGTCCGGCGAAACCGAGATCGAAGATCACGTCCCACTGCACGTAGCGCGGGTGGCGATTCCTGCCGTTCGCCGCGGCACTCTGCTGTGCAATCCAGTTCAGGAAGGTCGGATCGTCGAGGTCGCGCAGGAAATCCTGCTCGTTCGGCGGGAAGCGGCCCGAGAGTCCGGCTTGCGGATCGTTGTGGAACGCGAAGCCGATGCGCAGGTTGGCGACCGGAGTCGGGTTGGGGCCAGCCACGACGGTGCCGAGTCCTTCGGTACCGTTGGTGATGACCTTCAAGAACTTGGCCCGCACCCGGAACTTCGTGGCGTTGGTAGGCAGTGCGCCGGAGGTCGGATCGAGCAACAACTCGCTGTCGGTGTGGGACAGGATGCGGAAGCCCGCGAGCACCGTGTTCGTGTTGATGAGCAGTTCACCCTCGTACGCCACGTAGCGGTTGGCTTCGCCGAGCGCCGCGGTGGCGAGGGTGACCTTGTAGGCTGGGTTGCCGAGGTAGGACGCGTTGCCCGCGAGACTCGCGACTGCGACCGGAGCGACGGCGGTCGGATAGTCGATCCTCACGCTGGTCTGGCCGACGGGCGAGTAGCTCAGGTAACCCTGCGCGCCGATGCCGGCGAACTCGTAGATCGGGCCAAGCACGGCGCCGTTTTCGGAGACCCGTCGCTCGGCCTGGAGGCCCACTTGGGAGGACTGGTCCGGAATCAGATACTCACGCTGGCTGCT